>NZ_JABWQQ010000010.1:0-198745 GCF_014268555.1 Pseudomonas sp. SWRI111
TATTTGAGCAGCAGGCGGCCTAATGCTCCTACGCAATGGTTTGAAAAAACTGAACCACTACAGCCTGCTCGCGATAGGGCCAGAACAGGCGATAGAGATTTACAAGGAAATCGGCTTGCGCCCGGCAAACGAATGCGCCAGCGTCCCGCCGTCGACCAGCTCCAGCTCTCCGCCCAACGGCACGCCATGGGCAATGCGCGAAGCGATCAAGCCTTTATTGCTGAGCAACTGCGCGATGTAGTGCGCTGTCGCCTCGCCTTCCACGGTCGGGTTGGTCGCGAGGATGACCTCGGTAAACGTCCCTGCCTCTTCAATCCGCGCCATCAGTTGCGGAATGCCGATTGCTTCGGGCCCCAATCCATCAAGCGGCGACAAATGCCCCTTGAGCACAAAATAGCGGCCACGGAACCCGGTCTGCTCGACCGCGTAAACATCCATCGGCCCTTCGACCACGCACAGCAGCGTGTCGTCGCGCCGGCTGTCGGCGCATTGCGGGCAGAGGTCGTCTTCGGTCAGCGTGCGGCACTGGCGGCAGTGGCCGACCCCTTCCATCGCCTGGCTCAGGGCCTGGGCCAGGCGCGTGCCGCCGCTGCGGTCGCGCTCGAGCAACTGCAACGCCATGCGCTGGGCGGTTTTCTGACCCACGCCCGGCAAGGTGCGCAGGGCGTCGATCAGTTGGCGAATCAAAGGGCTGAAGCTCATGGGTAAACAGTCCGACTAAACAACGAGACGCGGTTTATACCCGCGCCTCCGGCCAGCGTCAAATCCTCAGTCCTGGGCGACCCGGACCACCAGTTTGCCGAAGTTGCGTCCCTCCAGCAGACCGATAAACGCTTCAGGCGCCTGCTCCAGGCCTTCGACCACGTCCTCGCGGAATTTGACCTTGCCATCGCGCACCCACGGCACCATGTGGCTGATGAATTCCGGCTGGCGATCGCCGTAGTCATCGAACACGATAAAGCCCTGGATGCGCACCCGCTTGGTCAACAGCGTGCGTTGCAGCAACGGAAGGCGATCCGGGCCTTTGGGAGTTTCCGAGGCGTTGTAACCGGCAATCAGACCACACAGCGGAACGCGCGCCTTGGGATTGAGCAGCGGCACGACAGCGTCGAAGACATGACCACCGACATTTTCAAAATAGATATCGATGCCCTCGGGGCAGGCCTTGGCCAGTTGTTCGGCAAAGTCTGCCGCCTTGTGATCGATGCACGCGTCGAAACCCAGCTCTTCAACCACGTATTTGCATTTCTCGGCACCGCCGGCCACACCGACGACGCGCAAACCCTTGATCTTCGCCACCTGACCGACCACCGAGCCGACAGCACCGGACGCTGCGGCCACCACCAGCGTTTCGCCTTCTTTTGGCTGGCCGATGTCCATCAGGCCCATATAGGCGGTCATGCCCGGCATACCCAGGACGCCGAGGGCCATCGACGGGCTCGGCAGGCCGGCCGGGATCGGCATGATGTTGCGTCCGTCGCTGATGCTGTGGCTTTGCCAGCCGGTCGCGCCAACCACCAGGTCACCGGCATGGAATTTCGGATGATTGGAGCGTTCTACCCGGCTGACCGCACCACCGGTCATGACTTCGCCGATTTGCACCGGAGCCGCGTAGGACGGTGCGTCGCTCATGCGCCCGCGCATGTACGGATCGAGCGACAGGTACAGGGTTTTCAGCAGCACCTGACCGTCCTGCAGGTCCGGCAAAGCTTCGCGCTCCAGGCGAAAGTTTTCCGGCGTCGGCGCGCCGGTCGGGCGCGAGGCGAGGACGAAGCGTTGGTTGAGGGTGAGAGGGTCGGACATGTCAGCGTCTCCTGTAATGGGAATTGGGCGGTATAGGGAGCAGACCTTTGCAGCGGTGCTGTGTTCGATGTTTTCTTCAGCTGTGACCGAGGCGCCCCCCTTCGCGAGCAGGCTCGCTCCCACTGATCGTTCCTACGCTCTGCGTGGGAATGCCTCAAGGGACGCTCCGCGTTCCAGCTTGCGATTGGGACGCGGAGCGTCCCGGGCTGCATTCCCACGCAGAGCATGGGAACGACCAGCGTCGCGCAGAAACAAAAATGCCAGGCGCAAGGCCTGGCATTTTGTGTAGCTCATCTGTCGCCGGATGGCGAATCAGAACGGCAGTTTCATCCCCGCTGGCAGGTTCATGCCGGCGGTCATGCTGCCCATTTTTTCCTGGCTATTGGCTTCGATCTTGCGCACGGCGTCATTGACGGCGGCAGCGACCACAGCTTCGAGCATCTCTTTGTCGTCTTCGCTCAGGCCTTCGACCAGGCTTGGGTCGATGCTGACGCTTTTGACGTCGTGACGCCCGGTCATCACCACGGTGACCATATCGCCGCCGGCCTTGCCGGTGACTTCGGCGTTGGCCAGTTCTTCCTGCATCTTGGCCATTTTTTCCTGCATCTGCTGCGCCTGCTTCATCAGGCCGGCCATGCCACCTTTCATCATGGGAATCACCTCAAAAAGTACTTGGATCAAAACAGCGCCCGGCCAGCGAAGCCGAACGCCTTCAGTTATTAGCCCTGAGTCACCAGGGCGTCGACAGGTTCAATAGTATCGTGTCGCACCACTGCACCGAACTGCTGGACCATCTGCTGGATGAACGGATCACCGTGGATCGATTCTTCCGCCTCGCGCTGTCGGTTGGCGCGCCGGCGAGACGCGGCCTGGGCGGGGGTTTCCTGCTCGGGCTTGATCAGCTCGATGGTCAGGGTCAGCGTGCGCCCGTGGAACTGGTTCAATGCATCATTCAGGCGGCGCTGTTGCGTGGCGTTGAATAACGCGCTGTGAGCCGGATCGAGGTGCATCAGCCAATGATCGCCATCGACCGCGATCAAGGTGCAGTTGGCGGCGATGCTGCCGGTCATGCCGGAAATCGGCAGTTTCGGAAACATTTCCAGCCATTGCAGGGCCAGACCGGTGGCCGGCGCGGCGGCCGGTTCCGGCTCGGGCGCAGGTGTCGGCTCGGCGGCGTGTTCGCTGGCCAGTTCGTCGAGATAGCTGTAGGCCGAATCCATGTCCGGCTCGATGTAGTCTTCGTCCAGCGGTGGTTCGTCGTCCATGTCCATGCCCGGTGTGGCGGCATCGACGTCGGCGACCGACGGCTCGGGAATCGGCGCGGCAGCCCACTCCGGCGCGTCGGGGACGACGCTGTCCGGGGTCGGCAGCGGCATCGGCGGCAACTCGGGTTGCTCGGCGGCGGTTTCCAGCACCGGTTCGACGGCCGGTTGCTGCACCGGCGCCGGCTCAGGCTCGGCTTCTACCGGGTCGTTCCACGGCAGATCGACGGCAGCTTCGACAGCAACCGGCTCGGGCTCAGGTTCCGGTACAGGTTCAGCAACCGGCGCAACCGCTACTGGCTGAGGCGTCGGCGCGGTTATCGGTGCAGCCGGCGTCACGGGCGCAGGTGCCGGCGCAACCGCCGCAGCGACGACCGGGGCAGGCTTGGGCGCGGCAGCCACTGCGTTCGCGGAATCAACTGTGGCCTGGCTGATCCCCACTGGCTTTAGCGGTTGCCTCGGGGCGTCCGCGGTATCTGCCGGTCGGAACGCCAGCATCCGCAGCAAGACCATCTCGAAGCCACCGCGCGGGTCCGGCGCCAGCGGCAAGTCGCGGCGACCGATCAGGCCCATCTGGTAATAAAACTGCACGTCTTCGGCGGGCAACGCCTGGGCCAGCGCCAACACGCGATCGCGGTCGCCATGGCCATTGTCGACACCTTCCGGCAAGGCCTGGGCAATCGCCACGCGGTGCAGCACATTGAGAATTTCCGAGAGCACGCCGTTCCAGTCCGGCCCCTGCTCGGCCAGATGCCGCACCGCTTCGAGCAGTGCCTTGGCATCACCTTCGATCAGCGAATGCAGGACGTCAAAGACCTGGCCGTGATCCAGCGTGCCGAGCATCGCCCGCACATCGGCGGCCAGCACTTTGCCCTCACCGAAGGCGATCGCCTGATCGGTCAGGCTCATGGCGTCACGCATCGAGCCATCGGCGGCGCGACCGAGCAGCCACAGGGCATCGTCTTCGAACGGCACGTTCTCGGCGCTAAGCACGTGGGTCAAATGCTCGACTACGCGCTCCGGCGTCATGTTCTTCAGCGAGAACTGCAAGCAGCGCGACAAAATCGTTGCCGGAAGTTTCTGCGGATCGGTAGTCGCCAGGATGAACTTGACGTAGGGCGGTGGCTCTTCGAGGGTTTTCAACAGCGCATTGAAAGAATGGCTGGACAGCATGTGCACTTCGTCGATCAGGTAGACCTTGAAGCGCCCACGGCTTGGCGCGTACTGCACGTTATCGAGCAGTTCGCGGGTGTCTTCGACCTTGGTGCGGCTCGCGGCGTCGATCTCGATCAGGTCGACGAAACGGCCCTCGTCGATTTCGCGGCACACCGAACATTCGCCACAGGGGCTGGAAGTGATACCTGTCTCACAGTTCAGGCATTTGGCAATGATCCGCGCAATCGTGGTCTTACCCACCCCGCGCGTACCGGTAAACAGGTAGGCGTGGTGCAGCCGCTGGCTGTCCAAGGCATTGATCAGAGCCTTGAGCACATGGGTCTGGCCGACCATTTCGCGGAACGAGCGCGGACGCCATTTACGTGCAAGAACCTGATAACTCATCGAAAACCGTCGCAACGAAGGAAGCTGAAGCGGCTAATGCTAGCGGAGCAAGGGCAAAATTGCATCCGGTGTCCTCGTCTAATGTGGCTAAGCTGCATGGACAAAGGCTTTTATCGGCTCGGGACGGGCAATGACCAGAGCGTTAATGCGGTGGACGTCAGGGGCATTGCTGGGAATCAGCCTGAACGTTACGGCAGCACCACCCCCCCTGCGCTTCGCCATGCCCGACAGCTGGGCCATGCCGATGGTGCAGTTCGAAGGCGGTCGCCCGACCCAAGGCATCCTCCACGACATCATGCTCAGCCTGGCGACGCAGGTCGGCGTACCGGCGCAATTCATCGTACTGCCGCGCGCTCGAATACAGAGCGCTATGGAACACGGCGAAATCGACGTGCGCTGCTATGCCGCGCAATCGTGGCTGCCAAACCAGTCCGGCGACTACCTCTGGAGCGTGCCGCTGTTTTTCCAACGCGATCTGTTGATCAGTCGCAAGAACCAACCTGCAACCACTGATCCCGCCACCCTGCCCCGCCAGGCCATCGGCACCGTCCTCGGTTACAGCTACCCCACCCTGCAACCGCTGTTTGACGCTGACCAACTGCAACGCGAAGACGCGCGCAATCAGGAGCAGGTGCTGGAAAAACTGCTGGCCGGGCGTTATCGCTATGCGGTGAGCAATCAGTGGACGCTGGACTGGGTCAACCAGCGTCTGATGCCGGAGCAGCAACTGCAAGGCGTCACGGTGCTGCAGGAGCAGGAAGTCGGTTGCTATGTGAGGAACGATTCGCAAGTGCCGGTACAGCGCATCTTGCGCACGTTGTTGCGGATGAAGATGTCCGGGGAGATTGATCAGATTATCCGGTTGTATACCGGCAATTCCGGAAACACCCCATAACCCCTGTAGGAGTGAGCCTGCTCGCGATGGCGGTCTGTTTGCCATTGATATGTGACTGATACTCCGCTATCGCGAGCAGGCTCACTCCTACAGGGGGACTTACGTCAATCCGACAAATCGCAGACACAAAAAAACCGCAGTGGGCGAAACCCATGCAGTTCTGATTGAAGCATTCAGTTGTTCGTTAAGGTGGTGCCCCCACCAGCCACACCCCGGCACACAATGTTCCCGCTGTGGCTGCTTCCTTCCGGATCTGACCAGGTTCACGGGTAATCGTTGCGGGGGGACCGATGGGGTCACCATAACGACGCTTGCCTGTCGGCGAGCCGCGCCATTGTACCTATCTGAGGTGAAGTTACAACCGTTGGTTGCAGATAAAAAACCTGAACGGCTTCAAGGACATAAACATCGCGGCTACAGCGCCAGCACCTCGTCGGCCTTGCCGCCGGCCTGCTGGATCACCAGATGGATAAAGTGCAGCTTGGCAATCGCGGGCGCCGGCAACACGAACGGGTAGAAATCCGGCTGGCCCATGCTGCGCGACAACTCGTTGAGCATGCCGGCCAGTTCGATCCAGGCGTTGACGAATGACAGGAACGCTTCACCGCCGGGATGCTGCGGGTCGTACAGGGTGCTGGTCGGAAACGGCTGGTAGTCGAAGTCCATTTCCCGCGCACTCATGCCGAAGCCCAGCGCGGTGTCCACCGCGTCCATCATGTGCAGGTAATGCGCCCAGGTTTCCGCCCAGTCTTCCCACGGGTGCATGGTCGCGTAGGCGCTCACGTACTGTTGCGGCCAGTCCAGTGGCGCGCCCTGCTGATAATGACGATCAAGCGCCTCGACGTAGCTGGCACGTTCGTCGCCGAACAGATGGCGGAACGCATCGAGCCAAGGGCCGTTGGCGATCAGTCGATCCCAATAATAGTGGCCGACTTCATGGCGAAAATGCCCAAGCAGTGTGCGATAGGGCTCGTGCATCTGCGCCCTCACCCGCTCTCGGTGGGCGTCGTCGGCCTCCTTGATGTCGAGGGTGATCAGGCCGTTGGCGTGGCCGGTCATGGGCGCGTTGCCTTCAAGGTCGACGCCGATGAAATCAAAGGCCAGCCCGGTCTCGTCGTCCACGGTTTTCGCAATGACCGGCAGGCCGAGGGTGATCAATTGCGCGACCAGACGACGTTTGGCGATCTCGACCTTGCGCCAGCGCTCGTGGTTTTCCGGGACCGACAGGTCTGGGATGGTGCGATTGAGGTTGCAGGCGACACACAGACTGTCGTGGTCGTTGGCCGGCAGCAGCCAGTTGCACGCGGCGGGCGTGTCGAGATTGGCACAGCGGCGGAACAGACCGGCAGCGGGATCGACGTCGAGCGTCCAGGTGCCTTCCTGTGGCCCTGGCTGCAATGAGGTCAGGCGACTTTCTTCCGGCTGGTAGCCGAGTAACGCGTTACAGGCCAGGCACTGACTGTTGCGAAAGAACAGCGACTGCCCGCAACGGCACGGCCAGACTTTGCTGTTGCGTGAAGATCCGCCCGCAAACGGCGCGATGATGCGGGAACTGAGCTGCTCGAAAAAACGGTGCATGGCGATCTCTCCCTGGGACTGGCCAAGACTAGATCATTCCCACGACAACATCGTTCCCGAATATAGCGTCGCTCCTGAGTGACACCGCCATTGTGGCGAGGGGATTTATCCCCGCTCGACTGCGCAGCAGTCGCAAAAACCCGACAGAGGCGAAATGATCGGTCGCAGGGTTTTGGGGTCGCTGCGCAACCCAACGGGGATAAATCCCCTCGCCACAGGTGTTCATCCTGTCAGACAGCGATGCCATGGGTTTTGAGAAAGGCAATAAACGCCTCTTCATCCATGACCTTCACGCCCAGCTCGTTGGCCTTGGTCAATTTCGACCCGGCACCTGGACCGGCGACCACACAGTGGGTTTTCGCCGAGACTGAGCCGGCGACCTTGGCGCCAAGGCTTTCGAGGTGATCTTTAGCCACATCCCGGCTCATCAGCTCGACCTTGCCGGTCAGCACCCAGGTTTCCCCGGCTAACGGCAGGCCTTCGACGACCTTCTTCTCGCTCTGCCAGTGCATGCCAAAATCACGCAGCTGTTGCTCGGTTTGCTCGGCCAGTTGGCGATGCTCAGGCACGGCAAAAAATTCGCGCACCGAGTTGGCCTGTTTCTCCGGCAGCGCCTGGCGCATGTCCAGCCAGTCAGCGTTCATCACCGCTTCGAGCGAACCGAACTTGTCTGCCAGTTTTTGCGCGCCACCGGGACCGACGAAAGGAATATGCAGCTTGTCGAGCAAGCCGCCCAGCGTGGTGCTGGCGGCGAACTCGGCGCCCAGTTCGCCCTGATCCTGAATTTGCAGGCCGTGGCCCAGCAATTGGGTGATCACCTGCTGGTTGTGCGCGTCTTCGAAGAAGCTGTGAATCTCATGCGCCACTTCCAGGCCGACGTCCGGCAGGTAGGTCAGCACGTGCGGCAAGGCCTGTTGCACGCGTTCCAGCGATCCCAGCGAGCGCGCTAGCACCTTGGCCGTTTCTTCGCCAACATCGGGAATCCCGAGGGCGTAGATGAAGCGTGCCAGCCCCGGTTGCTTGCTGTCTTCAATGGCCTTCAAAAGCTTGTTGCTGGAGACCTCGGCGAAGCCTTCCAGATCGACGATGTCATCGAATTTCAACGCATACAGATCGGCCGGCGAGTTGACCAGACCTTCATCGACCAGTTGCTCGACGCTCTTGTCGCCCAGCCCTTCGATGTCCATCGCGCGGCGCGAGACGAAGTGAATGATCGCCTGCTTCAGTTGCGCGCCACAGGCCAGCCGCCCAACACAGCGATACACCGCGCCCTCGCTGACGGTTTCCTTGCCCTTGCTGCGTTTGATCAGTTGTGTGCGCTCGACATGGGAGCCGCACACCGGGCAATTTTGCGGAATCGCGACTGGACGGGCATGCTCAGGTCGGCGCTCGGTGACCACTTGCACCACCTGCGGAATCACGTCACCGGCGCGGCGGATGATCACGGTGTCACCGATCATCAAGCCCAGACGCGCGACTTCGTCCATATTGTGCAGCGTGGCGTTGGCCACAGTGACGCCGGCGACTTTCACCGGCTTCAGACGCGCCACCGGCGTCACCGCGCCCGTGCGACCGACCTGAAATTCCACATCGAGCAATTCAGTGAGTTCTTCCATCGCCGGAAACTTATGCGCAATTGCCCAGCGCGGTTCGCGGGCGCGAAAGCCCAGCTCACGCTGGTCGGCAATGCTGTTGACCTTGAACACCACGCCATCGATTTCATAGGCCAGCGCATTACGCCGTGCGCCGATGTCGCGGTAGTACTCGAGGCATTCGTCGATGCCTTTGGCCAGCTTCAGCTCGTGGCTGATCGGCATGCCCCACTGTTGCAATTGCTTGAGGTTGCCAATGTGGGTGTCGGCAATATCGTGGGAGACCTGGCCAATGCCATAGCAGCAAAATTCCAGCGGCCGGTTGGCAGTGATCTTCGAATCCAACTGACGCAGACTGCCCGCCGCCGCGTTGCGCGGATTGGCGAAGGTCTTGCCGCCGACCTCCAATTGCGAAGCGTTGAGGCGTTCGAAACCGGCCTTGGACATGAACACTTCACCGCGCACTTCCAGGGTCGCCGGCCAGCCCTCGCCGTGCAGCTTCAGAGGAATGTTGCGCACGGTGCGCACGTTGACGCTGATGTCCTCGCCGGTGGTGCCATCGCCACGAGTAGCGCCGCGCACCAGCAGACCGTCCTGATACAGCAGGCTGACCGCCAGGCCATCGAGCTTCGGCTCGCAGCTGTACTCCACCGCCGCGCCGCCACCGAAGAGATCGCCGGCCGGCACATCGAGGCCTTCATTGACGCGGCGATCAAACTCGCGCATGTCGGATTCTTCGAACGCGTTGCCGAGGCTGAGCATCGGGATTTCGTGACGCACCTGGGTGAACGCGGTCAGCGCCATGCTGCCGACGCGCTGGGTCGGCGAGTCGCTGGTGATCAGTTCCGGGTTGGCCGCTTCCAGCGCCTTGAGCTCGTGAAACAACCGGTCGTACTCGGCATCCGGAATGCTCGGCTCATCGAGGACGTGGTAACGGTAGTTGTGCTGATCGAGTTCAGCGCGCAGCTCTAGAATGCGGTTTTTCGCGGCGGTCATGGGTGTTCTCTCATAAAGCAAAAGAGCAGCCGAGGCTGCTCAATTTCTAATCAAATCGCTCAAGGCTGTAGACCCTGTGGCGAGGGAGCTTGCTCCCGCTCGGTGGCGAAGCCGCCGCAAATTCGGGGTCGCTTCGCAACCCGGCGGGAGCAAGCTCCCTCGCCACAGCCTTAGCGCTTCTGGGTCAGGGCGCGGCGTTCGAATTCGACGATGCGCTGACGGTAGTGTTCGATGGTCTGCGCGGTCAGGACGCTGCGCTGGTCATCTTTCAGTTCGCCGTTCAGTTCCTGCGAGAGCTTGCGCGCTGCCGCGACCATCACGTCGAAAGCCTGCTTCGGATGACGCGGGCCGGGCAGGCCGAGGAAGAAGCTCACCGCCGGGGTGCTGAAATGGTCAATGTCGTCCAGATCGAAAATGCCCGGCTTGACCGCGTTGGCCATGGAGAACAGCACTTCACCGTTGCCCGCCATGCTTTCGTGGCGGTGGAAGATATCCATTTCGCCGAAACGCAGGCCGCTTTCGAGGATGTTCTGCAACAGCGCCGGGCCTTTGAAGCCGGCCGGGTCACGGCAGATCACGCTGATGACCAAGACTTCTTCGGCTTGCGGCTGATCTTTTTCCGCCACGGCCGCTGCAGGTTTGCTGTCGTCGGCAAAATCGTCGTCCCGGCTGCTGAAGCTCGGGCCGCCGTCCAGATCCAGGTCGAGGTTCAGGTCGCCCTGGGCCGGACCGTTACTGCCGCGCTTGCCACGCTTGGAGCCGGATTCGCGCGGCTCGCGGGCTTCGCGGTTGGGCATGCTCACCGACGGCAGATCGTGCTCGTCCAGTTGCGGTTCCTTGTGTGTGTCCAGTACACGGGCCGGGCCCAACAGCTCGGCGCTGGTGTCCTCGTCGGGCAGGTTGGACAGACTTCGGTCAAGACGGAATTTCAGTTTTCCCTTGCCGCCGCGCATACGGCGCCAGCCATCGAAAAGAATACCGGCTATCACAATGATGCCGATGACGATCAGCCACTCGCGCAGACCGATTTCCATGTAATCCCGTGCCTCTATAAAAAATGCTGAAAAATAAGGGGTTTACACTGCGTAAACCGCTTTAAAACGTGGCGCCAACTCTATGTTCTGACAGGCGTTTTGCCCACGTATACGAAAAATTGACATTAAACTAGCACGACCAAAGGCAACTTTACACCGTCTGTCTCATTTGGCTTGCGCGAATATGTCGATTGGCATCCAGCCGATGTCAGTAAAAGGTCCTACAGACCTCCAAAACTATTCCGACATCGCGCCGATTCAGGCGTCCACCATCGCCATCGCCTCCTCGACATCCACCGCCACCAGCCGTGAGCAACCCGGTTCATGCATCGTCACGCCCATCAACTGTTCGGCCATTTCCATGGCGATCTTGTTGTGGGTGATGTAGATGAACTGCACGGTCTGGGACATTTCTTTGACCAGGCGCGCGTAGCGTCCAACGTTAGCGTCATCCAGCGGCGCGTCAACCTCATCGAGCATGCAGAACGGCGCCGGGTTCAGCTTGAAGATGGCAAAAACCAGTGCCAGCGCGGTCAGGGCTTTTTCCCCGCCGGAGAGCAAATGGATGGTGCTGTTCTTCTTCCCGGGTGGCTGCGCCATGATCGTCACCCCTGTATCGAGTAGATCTTCGCCCGTCAGTTCCAAATACGCGCGCCCGCCACCGAAAACTTTTGGGAAAAGCGCCTGTAAACCGCCATTGATCTGATCAAAGGTATCCTTGAATCGGTTACGGGTTTCCTTGTCGATCTTGCGGATGACGTTTTCCAGGGTGTCCAGGGCTTCGACCAGATCGGCGTCCTGTGCGTCCAGATAACGTTTACGCTCCGATTGTTGCGTGTATTCGTCGATGGCCGCGAGGTTGATCGCGCCCAGGCGCTGAATCCGCGCATTGATGCGTTCGAGTTCTTCTTCGGCTTCGCGTTCACTGGCTTGCGCCGTCAAGGTCGCGAGGACGCCGTTGAGGTCGTAGCCATCTTCGAGCAGTTGATCCTGCAAGGCCTTGCGGCGCACGGTCAGGGCTTGCCATTCCATGCGCTGTTGTTCGAGCTGGCCGCGAATCAACTGCGATTGCTGCTCGGCCTGGGTGCGGCGTTTTTCCGCGTCGCGCAGTTCGCGGTCGGCGTCTTCCAGGGCGATCTGCGCGGTCTTGAGTTCTTCATCGACAGTCATGCGCTTGTCGAGCAGTTCTTCGAGCTTCAGGCGTAGCTCTTCCAGCGGCGCCTCGCCCTCCTCCAGATTCAGGCTCAACTGCTCGCGCTTTTCGGTGAGGCGCTCGGCCTGCATTTCCAGACGCTCCAGCGCCTGACGCGTGGAGTCGTGCTGGGCGCGCAACGAGCCAAGACGCACGGCCAGTTGATGGGCGTGATCCTTGTGCTGCCGCGCTTCCTGACGCACGCGATCGAGGCGTTCGCGCAGGCTGTCGCGCTGGGCCAGCAGCAACTCGCGCTGCTCGGTGTCCAGCGCCATGGCATCCAGCGCTTCCTGTAATTGCATGCGTGCTTCGCCGACTTGCTCATGCTCAAGCTCGCGCTGCTCGCCAAGCTCGACCAGCTCTTCATCGAGACGAGTGCGGCGCAAGGTGAGCTGTTCAGCCTTGGCTTTTCCGGCCGACAATTGCGCTTTCAGTTCACCTTGCTGGCGCGCTTCGTCTTGCAGCAAACGGCGCAGATGTTCGCGACCGTTTTCCTGCTGACGCTGTTGTGCGCGCAGGGTTTGCAGACGGGTTTCCATGGCCTCGACCGTGGCTTCGCGCTCTTCGCGTTCCAGCTGCAAATCTTCGATTTCCTGGCCCCGGGCGAGCATGCCGCTTTCCGCTTCGCTGGCCCGGCGCACGCGCAGGAAGTGCCGACCGACCCAATAGCCATCGCGGCTGATCAGGCTTTGGCCGTCGCTCAACTGACTGCGCAAGACCAGCGCCTGCTCAAGGCTGTCGACCGGTTTGACCTGGCCGAGCCATGGCGACAGATCGATCTGCGCCTCGACTTTATCCAGCAGACTGCCCGCCACGCGCACGCCATCGCTGGCCGGGCTGAGCAGGCGCAGATCGCCCTGAGTGAAACCGGACAAATCGAAGCCGCTGAAATCATCGACCAGCACCGCTTGCAGGTCGGCGCCGAGCACGGTTTCCACCGCCAGTTCCCAACCGGCCTCGACCTTCAAGCCCTCGGCCAGACGCGGACGCTCGGCGAGGTTGTGTTCTTTCAGCCATTCAGCGGTGCCGGTGCCCGGATCGAGTGCGGCCTGCTGCAAGGCTTCCAGCGACGCCAGACGTCCGTTAAGCCGCTGCAAATCACCCTGCGCCTGTTGCTGCGCGGTCAACGCCTGCTGCAACTCCTGACGCAATTGTTCAAGTTTTTCGACCTGCGCTTCTTCGCTGGTCTGCAAATCTTCCAGGGTTGCTTCGGACTCGGCGAGCTGCTCGTTGAGCGCCATGATCGCCGCGTCTTCCGGGTCGGCAGAGAGCAACGCGCGCTCCTCAGCGAGGCGCTTCTGCCGATCGGCCAGACGCTCCATGCTGCTTTCCAGCTGCTGAATGCGCGACTGCTGCACTTCGGCCTGACGGCGCGGTTCGGCGGCGGTCAGGTTGAAGGTGTCCCACTGCTCCTGCCAGCCGTGCATGGTGGTTTCGGCTTCTTCCAGGGCAGCGGCGGCTTCCTCGGCGGCGGCGCTGGTGACTTCCTGCTCGGGGGTGAGCATGTCCAGCTCTTCGCCGAGGGTCAGCAACAGCGTGCGGTCGTGGCCCAGGTGCGATTCGGTTTCCAGTCGCGCGCGTTCGGCTTCTTTCAGATCGTCCTGCAACTGGCGCAGACGCTGCTGCCCGTGCTGAATGCTCTGCTCGACCCGGGCGATGTCGCCGCCGACCGAATAGAAGCGTCCCTGCACCAGATTGAAGCGCTCGGACAGCTCGTGATGGCCGTCGCGCAGGCGTTCGATGGCCGCATCGGCATTACGCTGCTCGGCGACCAATGCTTCGAAGCTGACTTCCTGGTTGCCGATGATCGACTCGCGCTGGCCGACCTGCTCGTTGAGATCCTGCCAGCGCAGGGCCGACAGTTGCGCCTTGAGCTGACGCTCTTCGGCCTTGAGTTCCTGATACTTTTTCGCCGCCTCGGCCTGACGGTGCAGGCGTTCGAGCTGGCGCTCCAGCTCTTCGCGCAAGTCGGTCAGGCGGGCGAGGTTCTCGTGGGTGCGACGAATGCGGTTTTCGGTCTCGCGCCGGCGCTCCTTGTACTTGGAAATACCGGCAGCTTCTTCAATGAAGTTGCGCAGGTCTTCCGGCTTGGATTCGATCAGCTTGGAGATCATCCCCTGTTCGATGATCGAGTAGCTGCGCGGGCCGAGGCCGGTGCCGAGGAAAATATCGGTGATGTCGCGCCGACGGCATTTGGTGCCGTTGAGGTAATAGGTGGTCTGGCTGTCGCGGGTAACTTTACGGCGGATGGAAATTTCCGCATAGGCGGCGTATTCGCCAAGCAGCGTGCCGTCGGAGTTGTCGAACACCAGTTCGATGCTCGCCTGGCTTACCGGTTTGCGGCTGGTCGAGCCGTTGAAGATGACGTCGGTCATCGACTCGCCACGGAGGTTCTTCGCCGAACTTTCGCCCATCACCCAACGTACGGCGTCGATGATGTTCGACTTGCCGCAACCGTTCGGCCCGACGACCGCGGCCATGTTACTGGGGAAGTTCACCGTGGTCGGGTCGACGAAGGATTTGAACCCCGCCAGTTTGATGCACTTTAGCCGCACGCTTAAGCAACCGTCAGCGCAGACACCACCAGATCACAACTGCGCTGGGCGTACGCCGTCAGCACGATGCGGATCTGCGGCAAATCACGGGCGAGTACGGCGGCGAGCAAGCGTTCGAACAGTTCGAGGAATTCGCTCATTTCTGCCTTGCGCTGTTCGAGCGCCAGGAAATACGCGCGGCTCATCGCCGGTTGCAGGTTCTCGACGGTTTCCTGCAGGTACGGGTTATTGGCAAACGGATAGGCGGCGCGCATCACCGCGAAGCTGTCGTCGACGAAGGTGCGGATATCGCCGCGTTCGTAGCTGGCGGTCAGGCGCTGCTGAATCTGTACGAACGGCGCCATGTCCGACTGAACTTGCCAGCCGTTGGCGACCGCATTGCCGAGCAGGATGTACAGCTCGCTCATTAGTGTGCACAGGCTCTGCACCTTGTGCGGCGTCAGCTCGGTGACGTGAGCGCCACGACGCGGCAGGATCGCGATCAGGTGACGGCGCTCGAGGATCAGCAAGGCTTCGCGGACGGAACCGCGACTGACGTTGAGCGCCAGCGTGACCTTCTGTTCCTGGATGCGCTCTCCTGGCTTCATTTCGCCACGAATGATGCGTTCGGCGAGGTGGTGAGCGATTTGCTCGGCGAGGCTGTCCGGCGCCTTGAACGTCATGGTTGTCCTTCAAACTCTATCGATCTGCACAAGCGGCGCAGTGTAGCGCAAATGCACGGTCATGGCGGAGTGCCCACTCAGCGGTTTTTGGCACGAATCCCGCAAAAAAGCGCAGTGACCGATGAAGGTCAATACTGAATAGACACGCTGTTGATCGACGAAACGGATTTTCCTGACCTTTAAGTCAGAAAACCATTGACCGAAAAGTCAGACCTGCTAAATTCGGTTCACGTCGGTTAACAACAATAATGAGTCTGCGAGGCCTTCCGTGATCCAGTTTTTACTAAACCAGGAACTCCGTAGCGAGCACGCCCTGGACCCGAATCTGACTGTGCTCAATTACCTGCGCGAACACGTGGGCAAGCCCGGCACCAAAGAAGGTTGCGCCAGCGGTGACTGCGGCGCCTGCACCGTGGTGGTCGGCGAGTTGCAGATAGATGACGCGGGTCGTGAACACATTCGCTATCGCAGCCTCAATTCGTGCCTGACCTTCGTGTCGTCGCTGCACGGCAAACAACTGATCAGCGTTGAAGACCTCAAGCACAAGGGCGAACTGCACAGCGTGCAAAAGGCTATGGTCGAGTGCCACGGCTCGCAATGCGGTTTCTGCACCCCCGGTTTCGTCATGTCGCTGTTCGCCCTGCAAAAGAATAGCGATGCGCCGGATCCGGCCAAGGCCCACGAAGCGCTGGCCGGCAACCTCTGTCGCTGCACCGGCTACCGGCCGATTCTGGCGGCTGCCGAACAATCCTGCTGCGGCAAACCAGCGGATCAGTTCGACGCCCGCGAAGCCGAGACCATCGCCCGCCTCAAAGCCATCGCGCCGACCGATATCGGCGAACTCAACAGCGGCGACAAGCGCTGCCTGGTGCCGCTGACCGTGGCCGATCTGGCCGATCTCTACGATGCGTATCCACAGGCGCGGCTGCTGGCTGGCGGCACTGATCTGGCGCTGGAAGTCACCCAGTTTCACCGCACCCTGCCGGTGATGATCTACGTCGGCAACGTCGCCGAAATGAAGCGCATCGAAACCTTTGAAGACCGCATCGAAATCGGCGCCGCCACCGCCCTCTCCGACTGCTATGAAGCGTTGACCGCCGAGTACCCGGACTTCGGCGAACTGCTGCACCGCTTCGCCTCGTTGCAGATCCGCAATCAGGGCACCCTCGGCGGCAACATCGGCAACGCCTCGCCGATCGGTGACTCGCCACCGCTGCTGATCGCGCTCGGCGCGCAGCTCGTGCTGTGCAAGGGCGAAACCCGTCGCACCCTGAACCTGGAAGATTACTTCATCGACTACAAAGTCACCGCGCGTCAGGAAAGCGAGTTCATCGAAAAGATCATCGTCCCGCGTGCCAGCACCGAGCAATTGTTCCGCGCCTATAAAGTCTCCAAGCGTCTCGACGATGACATTTCCGCCGTGTGCGCCGCGTTCAACCTGCGCGTGGAAAACGGCGTGATCAGCGACGCGCGCGTGGCCTTCGGTGGCATGGCCGCGATCCCGAAACGCGCCGCGCATTGCGAAGCCGTGCTCAATGGCGCGCCCTTCAACAACGCCGTGATCGAACGCGCCTGCGCCGCCCTGGCCGAAGATTTCACGCCGCTCTCGGACTTCCGCGCCAGCAAGGAATACCGCCTGCTCAGCGCGCAGAATCTGCTGCGCAAATACTTCATCGAACTGCAAACACCGCACATCGAGACCCGGGTGACCGCTTATGTCTAACCACCACGCCGTAGAGAAAACTCAGGCTGAATTGGCCGAACTGTTCGCCAAGGATCTGACCACCGGTGTCGGTCGCAGCGTCAAGCACGACAGCGCCGCCAAGCACGTGTCCGGTGAAGCGCAGTACATCGATGATCGCCTGGAATTTCCCAATCAACTGCACCTGTACGCGCGCCTGTCGGACCGCGCCCACGCGAAGATCCTCAGCATCGACACGCAGCCGTGCTACGCCTTCGAAGGCGTGCGCATCGTCATTACCCACGAAGACGTGCCGGGCCTGAAAGACATCGGCCCGCTGATGCCGGGCGACCCGCTGCTGGCGATCGATGACGTGCAGTTCGTCGGCCAACCGGTGCTGGCGGTCGCGGCGAAAGATCTGGAAACCGCACGCAAAGCGGCGATGGCGGCGATCATCGAATACGAAGATCTCGAACCGGTGCTCGACGTCGTCGAAGCGCTGCGCAAACGCCATTTCGTGCTCGACAGCCACACCCATCAGCGTGGCGATTCGGCTTCGGCGCTGGCCACGGCTGAACACCGCATTCAGGGCACGCTGCACATCGGCGGCCAGGAACACTTCTATCTGGAGACGCAGATCTCTTCGGTGATGCCCACCGAAGACGGCGGCATGATCGTCTATTGCTCGACGCAGAACCCGACTGAAGTGCAGAAACTGGTCGCCGAAGTGCTCGACGTGTCGATGAACAAAATCGTCGTCGACATGCGGCGCATGGGCGGTGGTTTCGGTGGCAAGGAAACCCAGGCCGCCAGCCCGGCGTGCCTGTGCGCGGTGGTCGCGCACCTCACCGGCCAGCCGACCAAGATGCGCCTGCCGCGCGTTGAAGACATGCTGATGACCGGCAAGCGTCACCCGTTCTACGTCGAGTACGACGTCGGCTTCGACAGCAGTGGGCGCCTGCACGGCATCAACATGGACCTGGCCGGCAACTGCGGTTGTTCGCCGGACTTGTCCGCGTCGATCGTCGACCGGGCGATGTTCCACTCGGACAATTCGTACTACCTCGGCGATGCGACCATCAACGGTCATCGCTGCAAGACCAACACCGCGTCGAACACCGCTTATCGTGGCTTCGGTGGCCCGCAGGGTATGGTCGCGATCGAGGAAGTGATGGACGCGATTGCCCGTCACTTGCAGCTTGATCCGCTGGCGGTGCGCAAAGCCAACTACTACGGCAAGACCGAGCGCAACGTCACTCACTACTACCAGACCGTCGAGCACAACATGCTTGAAGAGATGACCGCCGAACTGGAAGAAAGCAGCCAGTACGCCGAACGCCGCGAAGCGATCCGCCGCTACAACGCCAACAGCCCGATCCTGAAAAAAGGCCTGGCGCTGACCCCGGTGAAATTTGGCATTTCCTTCACTGCCAGTTTCCTCAATCAGGCCGGTGCGCTGATCCACATCTACACCGACGGCAGCATCCACCTGAACCACGGCGGCACAGAAATGGGCCAGGGCCTGAACACGAAAGTCGCCCAGGTCGTGGCTGAGGTATTCCAGGTGGAAATCGACCGCGTGCAGATCACCGCGACCAACACCGACAAGGTGCCTAACACCTCGCCGACGGCGGCGTCCAGCGGTGCGGATTTGAATGGCAAGGCCGCGCAGAACGCGGCGCAAACCATCAAGCAACGCTTAGTCGAGTTCGCCGCGCGCCATTACAAGGTCAGCGAAGAAGACGTCGAATTCCGCAACGGTCATGTGCGCGTGCGCGAGCAGATCATGACCTTTGAAGCGCTGGTCCAGCAGGCGTATTTCAATCAGGTGTCGCTGTCGAGCACCGGGTTCTACAAAACCCCGAAAATCTATTACGACCGCAGCCAGGCGCGCGGCCGGCCGTTCTATTACTTCGCCTTCGGCGCGGCGTGCTGCGAAGTGATCGTCGACACCCTGACCGGCGAGTACAAGATGCTGCGTACTGACATTCTTCACGACGTCGGCGCCTCGTTGAACCCGTCGATCGACATCGGTCAGGTCGAAGGCGGTTTCGTCCAGGGCATGGGCTGGCTGACCATGGAAGAACTGGTCTGGAACAACAAGGGCAAGCTGATGACCAACGGCCCGGCCAGCTACAAGATCCCGGCGGTGGCGGACATGCCGCTCGACCTGCGAGTGAAGCTGGTGGAAAACCGCAAGAACCCGGAAGACACCGTGTTCCATTCCAAAGCCGTGGGTGAACCGCCGTTCATGCTCGGCATCGCCGCGTGGTGTGCGATCAAGGACGCGGTGGCGAGCCTCGGTGATTATCGGCATCAGCCGAAAATCGATGCGCCGGCGACGCCTGAGCGGGTGTTGTGGGGGTGTGAGCAGATGCGCCAGTTGAAGGCGGTGAAAGCGGCCGAAGCTGAAACCGAGGTTGCTTCGCTCTAGGACCGAGGCGCGGCCATTCGCGAGCAAGCCCGCTCCCACAGTAGATCTCCAGTGGGCACAAATTTTGTGGATGACAGAGATCAAAATGTGGGAGCGGGCTTGCTCGCGAAGAGGCCCGAACAGACAACGATGTTGTAGGGGTGAACTATGTACAACTGGATCGACGCCCTCGCCGACCTGCAAAACCAGGGCGAGCCCTGTGTGTTGGTGACGATCATCGAAGAACTCGGCTCGACGCCACGCAACGCCGGCTCGAAAATGGTCGTCAGCGCTGACCGCATGTTCGACACCATCGGTGGCGGCCATCTGGAATTCAAAGCCATGCAGATCGCCCGCGAGATGCTCGCCAGCGGTAAGCAGGACACCCATCTGGAGCGCTTCAGCCTCGGCGCCAGCCTCGGCCAGTGCTGCGGCGGCGCCACGGTGTTGCTGTTCGAACCGATGGGCCAGGTGCAGGCGCAAATTGCCGTGTTCGGTGCCGGCCATGTCGGCCGCGCCCTGGTGCCGTTGCTCGCCAGCCTGCCCTGCCGGGTGCGCTGGATCGACTCGCGCGAAGCCGAGTTCCCCGAACACATCCCCCATGGCGTGCATAAAATCGTCAGCGAAGAGCCGGTGGATGAAGTCGATGAGCTGCCCGCCGGCAGCTATTGCGTCGTCATGACCCACAACCATCAACTCGATCTGGAGCTGACAGCCGCGCTGCTCAAGCGCAACGACTTCACCTGGTTCGGCCTGATCGGCTCGAAAACCAAACGCGCCAGGTTCGAACATCGCCTGCGTGATCGCGGCTTCGACGCCAGCGTCGTGCAACGCATGCGCTGCCCGATGGGCATCGCTGAAGTCAAAGGCAAATTGCCTGTGGAAATCGCCATTTCCATCGCCGGCGAAATCATCGCCACCTACAACGCCAGTTTCGGCCAGCACAGCGCCCGCGCCGAACCGATTGCCCGACTGCTGCCGGCCTCGCGCCGCAATCAGGCCGCCAAACTCAAAGCCTCAAACTGATTAGAGAACCCTCATGCCTCTGACTCGCAAAGCCTACCGCGCCGCCATCCTGCACAGCATCGCCGACCCCGCCGAGGTCGGCATCGAAGCTTCCTACGAATATTTCGAGGATGGCCTGCTGGTGGTCGATGACGGCAAAATCAGCGCCCTCGGCCATGCCAGCGACCTGCTGCCGACCCTGCCGGCGGATATCGAGATCAACCATTATCAGGATGCGCTGATCACTCCGGGCTTCATCGACACGCATATCCACCTGCCGCAAACCGGCATGGTCGGTGCCTACGGCGAGCAATTGCTCGACTGGCTCAATACCTACACTTTCCCGTGCGAAAGCCAGTTCGGCGACAAGGCGCATGCCGACGAAGTGGCCGACATTTTCATCAAGGAACTGCTGCGCAACGGCACCACCACCGCGCTGGTATTCGGCAGCGTGCACCCGCAATCGGTGAACTCGTTTTTCGAAGCGGCCGAAAAGCTTGATCTGCGGATGATCGCCGGCAAGGTGATGATGGACCGCAACGCCCCGGACTACCTGATTGACACTGCCGAATCCAGCTACGTCGAGAGCAAGGCGCTGATCGAGCGCTGGCACGGCAAGGGGCGTTTGCACTATGCGGTGACGCCGCGTTTCGCACCGACCAGCACCCCGGAACAACTGACCCTCGCCGGGCAGTTGCTGAGCGAATACCCGGATCTGTACATGCAGACCCACATCAGCGAAAACCTCAAGGAAATCGAATGGGTCAAAGAGCTGTTCCCGGAGCGCAAGGGCTACCTCGACGTTTACGATCACTACCAACTGCTCGGTGAACGCTCGGTGTTCGCCCACGGCGTTCATCTGTGCGATGAAGAATGCGCGCGGCTGGCGCAAACCGGTTCGGCGGTCTCGTTCTGCCCGACTTCGAACCTGTTCCTCGGCAGCGGTCTGTTCAACCTGCCGATGGCCGAGAAGCACAAGCTGAATGTCGGCCTGGGCACTGACGTTGGCGGTGGCACCAGTTTCTCGCTGCTGCAGACCTTGAACGAAGCCTACAAAGTGATGCAGTTGCAAGGCGCACGCTTGAGTCCGTTCAAGTCACTGTACCTGGCGACCCTGGGCGGCGCGCGGGCGCTGCGGCTGGAAGACCGGATCGGCAACCTGCAACCGGGCAGTGATGCCGACTTCCTGGTGCTGGATTACAACGCCACGCCGTTGCTCAGCTATCGCTTGAAGCAAGCCAACAACATTGCCGAGACGTTGTTTGTGTTGATGACGCTGGGGGATGACCGGACAGTGGCGCAGACATATGCAGCGGGGGCTTTGGTGCATCAGCGCTAAACCTCTTCGCACTGATCGTTCCCAGGGGATTTTTATTGCCTGTCAGGACGTCTTCGCGAGCAAGCCCGCTCCCACATTTGAGATGCATTCCCCTGTGGAAACGCGGTCGAATGTGGGAGCGGGCTTGCTCGCGAAGGAAGCGACTCGGTTTCAGGTCAGAGCTTGGCGCTCGACCGTCCCGGCTTCTTGGTCTGCAACAAATGCGAAAACACCGCATGCAGGTCATCCGACGCGCCTTCCTCGTCGAGGTTGAGCTTGCTGTCGATGTGGTCCATGTGGTGCATCATCAGATTCACCGCCAGCTCAGCGTCGCGCTTCTCGATCGCGTCGATCAACTGGGTGTGTTCGTCGTACGAGCAGTGCGAGCGGTTGCCGCTTTCATATTGGGCAATGATCAGCGAGGTCTGCGAGACCAGGCTGCGCTGGAAGCTCACCAACGGTGCATTTTTTGCCGCTTCGGCCAGTTTCAGGTGAAATTCGCCCGACAGACGAATGCCGGCGCCGCGATCACCACGGGAGAAACTGTCGCGCTCGTCATTGACCATCTGCCGCAGTTCGGCGATCTGCTCGGCGGTGGCGTGTTGCACCGCCAGTTCGGTGATCGCGCGCTCGACCAGACGACGGGCCATGAACACCTGACGGGCTTCTTCAACGCTCGGGCTGGCAACCACCGCGCCACGGTTGGGCCGCAACAGCACCACGCCTTCATGGGCCAGACGCGACAGCGCGCGGCGAATGATGGTGCGGCTGACCCCGAAGATTTCCCCCAGCGCTTCTTCGCTCAATTTGGTGCCGGGCGCCAGGCGCTGTTCGAGGATCGCCTCGAAGATATGCGCGTAGACAATATCGTCCTGGGTTCCGCTGCGGCCGGCTTTGCCTGCTCGCGGTTGTTTCTTGAGGGGTTGCAACTGTTCGTTCATGGGCACTCGAGTCGGGAAAACTGCGGCGAATAGACCGTGACTGTAATACGGCACAGTAGGTCGCTGGCAAGTATCGCGTAAAAAACAGCGCGATTGTACACAATGAATGGTGGCAACACGACTGTACGGCTGTTTGCGACTTCGGCTGTATTGCAACGGTTTGTCAGGTTTGAGTTTAGGCTTGATCGCAGAATCCGCTGCTTTTACGCAATCCCCCTGTGGGAGCGGGCTTGCTCGCGAATGCGGTGTGCCAGTCGGCATCTGCTTTGCTGATCCACCGCTTTCGCGAGCAAGCCCGCTCCCACAAGGGTTCTGTGTTGTGGCGGACATCTTCATTGGTATAAGGAACACCGCCGTCATGACCGACGCCACCCACACCCGACTGCGCCCCCTCGCTGACACTTCGCCTTCCGCCATCGTCGCCGGCTTCATCGCGATGATGACCGGCTACACCAGTTCCCTGGTGCTGATGTTCCAGGCCGGGCAAGCGGCCGGCCTGACCAGCGGGCAGATTTCCTCTTGGATCTGGGCGATTTCGATTGGCATGGCGGTGTGCTCGATCGGCCTGTCGCTGCGCTATCGCACGCCGATCACCATCGCCTGGTCAACGCCCGGCGCGGCCCTGCTGATCACCAGTCTGGGCGGCGTGAGTTATGGCGAGGCCATCGGCGCCTATATCACCTGCGCGGTGCTGGTGACGATCTGCGGGCTGACCGGCAGCTTCGAACGGCTGGTGAAAAAGATTCCGGCCTCGCTGGCGGCGGCGTTGCTCGCAGGGATCCTGTTCAAGATCGGCAGCGAAATCTTCGTCGCCGCGCAACACCGCACCGCGCTGGTGCTGGGGATGTTCTTTACCTATTTAATAGTCAAGCGCCTGTCGCCGCGCTATGCGGTACTCGCCGCACTGCTGATCGGCACCGCGTTGTCAGGCTTCATGGGGCTGCTGGATTTCAGTGGTTTTCATCTGGAAATCGCGACACCGGTATGGACCACGCCACATTTTTCCCTGGCCGCAACCATCAGCATCGGCATCCCGTTGTTCGTCGTGGCAATGACATCGCAGAACATGCCAGGAATCGCCGTATTACGTGCCGATGGCTACACCGTGCCCGCCTCGCCGCTGATCACCACCACCGGCATCGCTTCGCTGCTGCTGGCGCCGTTCGGCTCCCACGGCATCAACCTCGCGGCCATCAGCGCGGCGATCTGCACCGGCCCACACGCCCACGAAGATCGCAACAAGCGCTACACCGCGGCGGTGTGGTGTGGGGTTTTCTACGGGATTGCCGGTGTCTTCGGCGCGACGCTGGCGGCGTTGTTTGCCGCGTTACCCAAAGAACTGGTGCTGTCGATTGCCGCGCTGGCGCTGTTCGGCTCGATCATCAACGGTTTGAGCGTTGCCATGAGCGAGGCGAAGGAACGGGAAGCGGCGTTGATCACCTTTATGGTCACGGCGTCGGGGCTGACGCTGTTTTCCATTGGTTCGGCATTTTGGGGGATTGTTGCGGGGGTGTTGACGCTGGTGATTCTGAACTGGAACAAGCGTTGACTGTATAAAGGCTTCGCGAGCAGGCTCGCTCCCACAGGTAATTCGAGTCGCTCAGGTGAATCGTGTGGGAGCGAGCCTGCTCGCGAATGCGTCCTGCAGGACGACAACCCTGGCAGGCAGGCATAAAAAAACGGCGACCCTCAGGTCGCCGTTTTTTTCAGTATCACTTCGCCGCGTTGATCGGCTTTTCCGGATACCAAACGTCCAGCAACGGGCTGACTTCGTACTTGGTCAGCTCGGAGCGGTTTTTCAGCCAGGCTTCAACGGCAGCGCGCTGCTCTTCGTTGACCGAGCCACGCTTCTGCAGGCACACCAGACCGAAGTCGTCGCCGCCAACATAACCCAGACCGTTGGCTTCCATGGCTTCTTTGATGAATGCTTCGAGGAAAGCGTCAATGGCTTCTTCGGACAAGTCTTCTTTGAAGTCCAGGTTCAGTTCGAAACCCAGCTCTTGAAATTCATCAACGCACAGTTTTTTGCGCAGACGCTGGGAACGGTTAGTCGCCATTGGAACAATCCTCTTAAGTAATAACGGCCGGCACTTTACCAGTTTAAGCCAGCGATTGCCCGACTCTCTGGCCGCTGTGGCCGACCGCCTGTAAAAAAATAACGTATTGGCCGCCCCTGACACGGCACAAGCTGTAACAGCTTGGGGCATAATGCCGACACTTTCATGACCACTGAGGACCTTTTCATCCATGTCCTCGTCTTTTTCCCCCTCTTCAGCAGGGTTTTATTTCATATGATCAAATCGTTGCGTCCACTGCTTCTCGCCGGCCTTCTTCTGCCCCTGGCCCTACCCGTTTGCGCTGCCACCATCAACACCTCTCTCACTCCGAACGTCGAAAAAGCCCTCAAGGCCAGCAAGCTGCAACCCAGCGCACTGTCATTGGTCATGGTGCCGCTCGACGGTCCGGGCACGCCGACCGTGTTCAACGCCGATGTGTCGGTCAACCCGGCCTCGACCATGAAATTGGTCACCACCTATGCGGCGCTGGAAATGCTCGGCCCCAACCATCAGTGGAAAACCGAGTTCTACACCGACGGCGACCTGAGCGGCGGCATTCTCAACGGTAACCTCTACCTCAAGGGCGGCGGCGATCCGAAGCTGAACATGGAGAAACTCTGGCTGCTGATGCGCGACCTGCGTGCCAATGGCGTGACGCAGATCACCGGCGACCTGATCCTTGACCGCAACTTCTTCGTGCAGCCGCAACTGCCGGAGTTCAACGATGACGGCAACGACGACAACAAGCCGTTTCTGGTCAAGCCCGACTCGCTGCTGGTCAACCTCAAGGCGCTGCGCTTTGTCGCGCGCAACGACGGTGGCCGCGTATTGATTTCGGTAGAGCCGCCGATCGCCAGCATCCGCATCGAGAACACCGTAAAGGCGCTGCCGTCCAAACAATGCACCGGCGGCGTGCGTTACAACCCGGTGGCGCAGGCCGATGGCAGCGTGACCGTAACCGTCGGTGGGCAATTGGGCGAAGGCTGCAGCTCGCAGACTTACCTGTCACTGCTCGACCACGCGACTTACACCGCCGGCGCCGTTCGCGCGATCTGGAAAGAACTGGGTGGCAGCATCCAGGGCAAGGATCGTCTGGCGCCGACACCGAGCAGCGCCAAGCTGCTCGCCCGCGCCTACTCGCCGGACCTGGCGGAGATCATCCGCGACATCAACAAATACAGTAACAACACCATGGCCCAGCAGCTGTTCCTCAGCCTCGGCCAGCGTTTCCGCAACGAAGCCGACGGTGATGACGCCAGGGCAGCGCAGCGCGTGGTGCGTCAGTGGCTGGCGAAGAAAGGCATCACCGCACCGCATCTGGTGATGGAAAACGGCTCCGGCCTGTCGCGCGCCGAGCGGGTCAGCGCACGCGAGATGGCGAACATGCTGCAAGCCGCCTGGCACAGCCCGTACGCCGCCGAATACATCAGCTCGCTGCCAATCGCCGGTACCGACGGCACGATGCGCAAGCGCCTGAAAACCACGGCGATGCGCGGTGAAGCGCACGTCAAGACCGGCACCCTGAACACCGTGCGGGCGATTGCCGGTTTCAGCCGTGATGTGAACGGCAACACCTGGGCGGTGGTGGCGATCCTCAACGACAAGGCACCGTTTGGCGCCTCGTCGGTGCTCGATCAGGTCCTGCTGGACTTGTATAAACAGCCGAAACTGCCACAGACCGCTTCGGCCCTGTAAGCGCAGCAGATTCAATTGTGGGAGCGAGCCTGCTCGCGAAGGCGTCGGTTCAGTCAGCTTGTTCAGTGACTGACACACCGCTTTCGCGAGCAGGCTCGCTCCCACAGGAAGCCAGCGCCAAGCCCCATCTGCCCACCTGTCCCATAGGGTCAGGTGTCAGGTTTGAATCAATTCATCGGCCGCTCAACCCGATCCCGGCCATTCTGCTTCGCTGCGTATACCCCCGAGTCCGCACGCAGTAACAAGGCGTCCGCGCCCTCTCCCGGGTGCCAACTGGCGATGCCGAAGCTGGCGGTGACTACGCCGACGACATCTACCGGTGCACTGCGCAAGCCCTCCCACAGTTCCATCGCGAGCACGTAAGCGTGCTCGGCGTCGATGTCCGGGCACAGCACCATGAATTCTTCACCGCCCAACCGGCAGAACACGTCAGTTCGGCGCAGGCGATGGCCGATGCGTTCGCACACCGCTTGCAGCACCCGGTCTCCGACCGCGTGGCCGTAGTGGTCGTTGATGCGTTTGAAATGGTCGATGTCGAGCATGATCACCGATAACTCGCCGCCGCCACGCTCGACCCGGGCCATCTCGGTGGTCAGGCGCTCCTGGAAATAGCGACGGTTGTAAATGCCGGTCAATGAGTCGGTCACCGACAACGCGCGCAACTCTTCCTCCACGCGCTTGAGGTCGGAAATATCCGAAATGTAGCCATGCCAGAGGACGCCACCGCCCGGCAGCTCTTCCGGCGTTGCCTCGCCACGTACCCAGCGCAGGCCTCGCTCAGGTAATTGCACACGGTACTCCTCGCGCCACGGACTGAGACTCTCCGCCGAAGTGCGGATGGAGGTGCGCACGCGCGTGACGTCCTGAGGATGGATCCGCGTGAAAATCGCCTCAGCGTCGAACAACAGCACGTCGGGCTCCAGCTCGTAGATCTCGCGGATGCCATCGCTGGCATAGATCACGCTGAAACGCCCGTCGAATTCCATTTTGAATTGATAGATGCCACCGGGTACATGGGCACTCAGCTTCTTGAGCAGCACATCGCGGGCGGCCAGGACTTCGTGCACGCGTTTGCGCTCGGTGATGTCGATGCAAATCGCCAGATGCCCGACCCACAAGCCCTGCTCATCCAGCACCGGCGTGGCGAGCATGTTCACCGGCAAATGGCTGCCATCGCTGCGCACCAGCGTCCATTCACGGGCTTCGTGACCGCCGACTTCGCCGCCCTCGACCAACATCGCGTGGCAGGTGGGGATGCTTTTGCCGTAACGCACACTCAACTCCGCCGCCCGCGCCGACAGCTCGCGGGGCAGGTGCAGGTTTTCCAGGGTCATGCGCCCGACCACATCGGCACTGCTGTAGCCGAGCATCTGTTCGGCGCCGGGGTTGAACGTGCTGATCACGCCACGCAGATCGGTAGCGATGATTGCCACTTGGGTGGCGGCATTCAATACTCCGCGTAACTGGCCGTGGGTGCCGCGCAGTTCCTGCTCACGCGCGTGCAGCTCCTGGGTGCGCAACTGAACCAGACGCAACGCGCGCTGGCGCTGACTGACCAGCACATACAACAAGGCACTGAGCAGCACGCTGAGCAACCCGCCGAGAACGATCACGCTGCCAACCGACGAATGGTTGGCCTGCATAAAGGCGTAGCTGGGCAGGATATCGACCTGATAATCATGATCGGCCATGCGCACCAGCCGGGTCGCCGACAAATCACCGGGTATCGCCTCATTGGTCGACTCGAACAATACTTCGTGCTGATCATGGGTTGACAGGTCGAGGATGCGCACCGAGAGGTAATCGTGGAGCGCATCGGGCAAGCCGTCCGCCAGCAACTGGCGCATGCTGATCACCGCCATGACATAGCCAAACGGCCGCGGCTGATCCGCGCGGCTCACCGGCGCCAGCAGCAGCACACCGCGTGCGTAGGACGGCTCGATACCCACCAGATGCATAGGTTGCGATACCACCAGACCGCCGAGTCTGTCTGCCCGATCGAGGGCGTCACGACGCAGCGGTTGCGCCAGCAGATCGTATCCGAACGGTGCGGGGAGACGGCTCTGCGTCTGGCTGTACAACACCGCCACGTACTCGTCGCGACGTGCCGCCAGTTCCAGTTCACCGTGTTCGTTGAGTTCGCGAACAGTGAACGCGCTCAGGCCTTCCTCGCGCACACGCTGCTCAAACGCCGATCGTTCGGCGTCACTGACCCGTAGCGCAAACGAGTAGGCCTGGGTGCGTAGCAACAAAGGTTGGGCGTAACCGTCGAATTCAGCGCGGGTCACCGATTCGGAATTGGCGAAGAAACGGCGCAGGCTGTCCAGACGCTGTTCCTGGTCCTGGAAACGCTCTTCGATGCGGCTGTAACGTTCATTGGCCAGCAGTTGAAAGCGCTGACGCGATTGTTGCTCAAACTGGTTGAAGGTGCCCCACGCGAGCAGCCCCGTGAGTATCCCGCCGGCAAGCAATACCAGCAGCGCGACCAGCCAGGCCGAGACGTCTTCGCTGATGAAACCCAGAATTTTGGGGCGCACGGGGTGCAACGACATAAAGACAACTCACTACGCCAGCATTCATGGGAAAAACCCCATTGACCGTGTGTGAGTTATAGCTATTAGCCACTAATTTAGCTAGCGCCGGGGGATCCACGGAGCCTTTAAAAATCAAGGCTCTGTGAATCCAGCCAGCGGCAGCGTCAACGGGCCGTGATTTTCCAGGCGCGGTGGATCTTGGTGTTACGGGCAAAATCCGGATCAATGGTCTGCGCGCTGATTTCCTCGACCGCGTATCGCTCGGCGAGGTTGTCCTCCAACTGGAACTTTCGGAAGTTGTTGGAGAAGTACAGCACGCCGCCCGGTGCCAGGCGCGCCATGGCCAGGTCGATCAACTGCACCTGATCGCGCTGCACGTCGAAGATGCCTTCCATGCGCTTGGAGTTGGAGAACGTTGGCGGATCGATAAAGATCAGGTCGTACTCGTCACGGCAGCTTTCCAGCCACGCCATCACGTCGCCCTGCTCCAGACGGTTCTTGTCCGAGAAGCCGTTCAGCGACAGGTTGCGACGTGCCCAGTCCAGATAGGTTTTCGACAGGTCGACGCTGGTGGTACTGCGCGCCCCGCCCTTGGCCGCGTGCACGCTGGCGGTCGCGGTGTAGCAGAACAGATTGAGGAAGCGCTTGCCGGCGGCCTCTTTCTGAATGCGCATGCGCATCGGCCGGTGATCGAGGAACAGGCCGGTGTCGAGGTAATCGGTAAGGTTGACCAGCAACTTCACACCGCCTTCATTCACCTCGACGAACTTGCCCTGCGCAGCCTGACGCTCGTACTGCTTGGTGCCGCTCTGGCGCTCGCGGCGCTTGACCACTACGCGGTTCTTGTCGACGTTCAGTGCCTGCGGGATCGCGGCCAGGGCGTCGAACATCCGTGCCGAAGCTTTTTCCGGGTCGATGGATTTTGGCGCGGCGTATTCCTGGACGTGCACCCAATCGTGGTACAGGTCGATCGCCATCGCGTATTCCGGCATGTCGGCATCATAAACGCGGTAGCAATCGATGCCTTCGCGCTTGACCCACTTGCTCATCGCCTTGAGGTTCTTTTGCAGGCGGTTGGCAAACATCTGCCCGCCTTCGCTCAAGCGCGGTTGTTCGATCACGGGTGCCGGCGCGGGTGTCGGTTTGATAGGGTTGCCGTTCTTGTTGAACTTGCGTTCTTGCGGCTCGTCCGGGGTCTGATCGTAGGCCGCTTGCTCGCGCTCGGCCTGACGCTGTTCCGGAGTGCGGCGCTCGCCAGTGACGAACTGATCCGGCAACACCTTGATCAACAGCAGCTTGCACGGCAACGCGCCATTCCAGAACGAATACTGTTTGTGGCTGCGGATGCCCATGCGCTTGCCCAGATCAGGCGCGCCGGTGAACACCGCGGCCTCCCAGTTCAGGCAGGCCTGACGCAGGCGCTCGCCGAGGTTCTGGTAGAGGTACAACAGGCTGGCTTCATCGCCGAGACGCTCGCCGTACGGCGGGTTGCAGATCACCAGACCTTTCTGGTTCTGATCCGGACGCGGCTCGAAGGTCGCGACTTCGCCCTGATAGATCTTGATCCACTCGCTCAGACCGGCGCGCTCGACGTTGTTGCGGCCCGGTTGAATCAGGCGTGGGTCGGCTTCGTAACCGCGAATCCACAGCGGTGGCTTGGCCAGGCCGGCCGCAGCACGTTCGACGGCCTCTTCGTGAAGTTTTTTCCACAGCGCCGGTACGTGACCGAGCCAGGCGGTAAAACCCCACTGCTCGCGACGCAGGTTCGGCGCCATGTCGGCGGCAATCATCCCCGCTTCAACCAGGAAGGTACCGACACCGCACATCGGGTCCGCCAGTGCGCCGCCTTCGGCGGCAATGCGCGGCCAGCCGGAACGGATCAAGATCGCTGCCGCGAGGTTTTCCTTCAGCGGCGCGGCGCCCTGCTGCAAGCGATAACCACGCTGGTGCAGGCTGTGGCCGGAGAGGTCAAGGGAGAGAATGGCTTCGCCGCGATCCAGACGCAGGTGAATGCGCAGGTCCGGGTTGAGCTTGTCGATCGACGGACGGTCGCCTTGCGGGGTGCGCAGTTTGTCGACGATGGCGTCTTTGACTTTGAGGGCGCCGAAGTGCGTGTTGTCGATGCCCGAGCCGTGACCGCTGAACTCAACGGCCAGGGTGCCGTCGCTGAGCATGTGGTCCTGCCACTCGATATCGAGAACGCCGTGGTACAGGTCTTCGGCGTCCTTCATCGGGAAACGCTTGAGCACCAGCAACACGCGGTTGGCCAGACGTGACCAGAGGCACAGGCGATACGCGGTTTCCATGGTTGCCATGCCACGCACGGCGGAGGTGTGCTCGCGCGCGTCTTCAAGGCCAAGCCCGACGGCTTCCTCGATGAGCAGGCCTTCGAGGCCTTTTGGGCAAGTGAGGAAGAGTTCGAAACGGTCGGACATGGTATTTCCAGAGCCTTTGGCTAGTGAATCGGCAACGCATTGCCGACCCGGTTTTCAATCAGGCGCTTTTCTAAAAGAACGCCCGCGTGGCACGAAGGTGTGCCGTTCCGTCCCCGCTGCTCGGGTTAAAAGAGCTTAGATGCCAGGACAGATAAAAAAGTTGGCGAAATAAAAAGTCTTAAAGCGACCCTTCGTCGCTTAGTACCCCAGCGCGAACGTAGGTCATTCTCACTTAAGCATTAACCCCATCATCCAGCGCAGCGCCGATCATACCGGGGTTTGCCGAAAAAACGTCGATGAAACACATCTTTACTTATGGCTGTAGCACTACTTTCGTTACGTGCTTATGACAAAACGATCATTCCCTCGGTGTGACTCATTGGTTAGAACTGAGCACAGGTTGACGTCGCAACGGCGTCAACACCTTGGCTCGCCACGCCGGCAGCGAGCCGCATCATGGCAGGTTTCTTTCTGCCAGGCCTCGGTTGAGGTCGACGCGACACAAACAGTCAACAAGTGAGGGAAACACCCTATGAGAAGACTTAAGCGTGATCCGTTGGAAAGAGCATTTTTGCGCGGATATCAATATGGCGTTGGTGGCAAATCCCGTGAGCTTTGCCCATTTACTCTACCGTCGGTACGCCAAGCCTGGATCAACGGCTGGCGAGAAGGACGCGGCGACAACTGGGACGGTATGACCGGCACTGCGGGAATCCACAGACTCAACGAACTTCACGCCGTCGGCTGACACAGGGCATTTATTCCGACACGACAATCTGACTAGCAACGAATTAACCACGCACGTCCTTCCCGGACGGCGGGCTACGGCCCAGGGGCTCCTTTGAGGAGCCCTTTTTTATGCTCGAAAACAAGGTTTACAGAGATCCCTGTGGCGAGGGGATTTATCCCCGCTCGGCTGCGCAGCGGTCGCGAAGTCTGAATCCTCAACTTACCCGATACATCGCGGTTGAAGGATTTGGGGCTGCTGCGCAGCCCAACGGGGATAAATCCCCTCGCCACAAAAGCTCCCACAAGCCCTCGGCAATCCTCAACGCAACGCGGCGATGGCATCCACCGATTCGCGAATCAGCGCCGGGCCTTTATAGATGAAGCCCGAATAAATCTGCACCAGGCTTGCACCCGCCTCGATCTTCTCTGCCGCATGCTTGCCCTCGGTAATCCCGCCTGCGGCGATGATTGGCAAGCGTCCCGCCAGCTCGGCGGCCAGCACCTTCACGGTGTTCGTGCTCTTGTCGCGCACCGGTGCACCGGACAGGCCGCCCGCCTCGTCGCCATGCTCCATGCCTTCAACCCCGACACGGCTGAGAGTGGTGTTGGTGGCAATCACCGCGTCCATGCCGGTTTCGATCAGTGCCTGTGCGACCTGAGCGGTTTCTTCGTCGGTCATGTCCGGTGCGATCTTAATCGCCAGGGGCACGTGCTTGCCGTGGCGCAAGGCCAGTTCGGCGCGACGGGTGGCCAGGTCGGCGAGCAGTTGCTTGAGCGAGTCACCGAACTGCAGGCTGCGCAGGCCCGGGGTATTGGGCGAGCTGACGTTGACTGTCACATAGCTGGCGTGGGCGTAGACCTTGTCCAGGCAAATCAAGTAATCGTCGACTGCACGCTCGACCGGGGTGTCGAAGTTCTTGCCGATATTGATACCCAGCACGCCCTTGTATTTAGCCGCAGCCACTCGCGCCAGCAGGTTATCCACGCCCAGGTTATTGAAACCCATGCGGTTGATGATCGCCTCGGCTTCCGGCAGGCGGAAGATTCGCGGCTTCGGATTGCCCGGCTGCGGACGCGGCGTCACGGTGCCGATTTCGACAAACCCGAAGCCCAGTTGGGCAAAGCCATCGATGGCCGCGCCGTTCTTGTCCAGACCGGCGGCCAGGCCCACCGGGTTGGGAAATTCCAGACCCATGACCGTCACCGGCACTTTTGCCGGCGCCTTGCACAGCAAGCCGTTAAGGCCCAAACGCCCGCCCGCGCCGATCAGGTCCAGCGACAGATCGTGGGAGGTTTCCGGGGAAAGTTTGAACAACAGCTGACGGGCCAGGGTGTACATGGGCGGTGATGACTCGGGCGGCGAAAAGAGGCGGCGATTATAGCCGGGCATCGCCCCACCGCGCGAGGCGCACGGACAAATCGCTGGCACTGGCATATGCCTTGCACCGATGCAGTTATCAGCGCGCAGACCAATGGCGGCAGGCGGGCAAGGACAATGGCGTCGTTTCCGGGGTTGCAGCGCAACATCCGGGACGGCGTTTTTTTTGAGGTGGGTTGTATGAATGAACTTTCGCCAGGGCCGCTGGCCTGGGTCAATGGCAGCGATGCCCCGGAAAAAACCGCGATCAACCTGGGTTTCATGGCCCTGAGCGATTGCGCCTCGGTGGTCGTCGCCGCGACACAGGGTTTCGCCCAGCCTTACGGTCTGACGTTGAATCTCAAGCGCCAGGCCTCATGGGCGAATCTGCGCGACAACCTGGTCAGCGGCGAGCTCGATGCCGCGCACAGCCTGTACGGCTTGATTTACGCGGTGCACCTGGGCATTGGCGGTGTCGCTGCGACCGACATGGCGGTGCTGATGGGCCTGAACCAGAACGGGCAAAGCCTCAACCTTTCGCACGGCCTGCAAACCCTCGGCGTGACCAGTCCTGAAGCGCTGGATCGGCACGTGCACCAAAGCCGCGCAAAACTGACCTTTGCCCAGACCTTCCCCACCGGCACTCACGCAATGTGGCTGTATTACTGGCTGGCGAGCCAGGGCATCCATCCATTGCAGGATGTCGACAGCGTGGTCGTGCCGCCGCCGCAAATGGTCGCGCACCTGCAAGCCGGCCGCATCGACGGTTTCTGCGTCGGCGAACCGTGGGCCGCCAGCGCTGTGCAGCAGGATCTGGGCTTCACCCTCGCCACCAGCCAGACCATCTGGCCCGACCACCCGGAAAAAGTCCTCGGCTGCACCCGCGAATTCGTCGAACAGTACCCGAACACCGCGCGGGCCCTGGTCATGGCAATTCTTGAAGCCAGTCGCTTCATCGAAGAAAGCGCGGAGAACCGGCGCAGCACGGCACATCTGCTCAGTGCCGCCGAATACCTCGACGCGCCCGCCGCCTGTATCGAGCCACGCTTTCTCGGAGACTACGCCGACGGCCTCGGCAATCGCTGGCAGGACCCGCATGCGCTGCGCTTTCACGCTCAGGGCGAGGTCAATCTGCCGTACCTCTCCGACGGCATGTGGTTCATGACGCAATTTCGCCGCTGGGGCCTGCTGCGCGAAGACCCGGATTACCTGGCCGTGGCGCGTCAGGTTCAACAACTGGACGTTTATCGGTCAGCAGCCAGCGCCGTCGGAGTCGCTGCCGGGAGCACGGACATGCGCAGCAGCCAGTTGCTCGACGGCAAAATCTGGGATGGCAGCGACCCGGCCGGCTACGCGCGCAGCTTTCGGCTGCACGCCCTGAGCGACGACGCTCCCCTTCTTGCCCGCCGCTGACAGGAGACCGCGAACATGTTGCGCATTCTGCTGATCAACGACACCGCGAAAAAAGTCGGCCGCCTGAAAGCCGCGCTGACCGAAGCCGGTTTCGAGGTGATCGACGAGTCCGGCCTGACCATCGACCTGCCCGCGCGCGTCGAAACGGTGCGCCCGGACGTGATCCTGATCGATACCGAGTCACCGAGCCGTGACGTCATGGAGCAAGTGGTGCTGGTCAGCCGCGACCAGCCACGGCCGATCGTGATGTTTACCGACGAGCATGATCCGGGGGTGATGCGTCAGGCGATCAAGTCAGGGGTCAGTGCCTACATCGTCGAAGGCATTCACGCACAGCGCTTGCAGCCGATTCTCGATGTGGCGATGGCCCGCTTCGAAAGCGATCAGGCCCTGCGCGCGCAGTTGCAGGCGCGCGACCAACAACTGGCCGAGCGCAAGCGCATCGAGCTGGCCAAGGGCTTGTTGATGAAAATGAAGGATTGCAACGAGGAAGAGGCCTACACCCTGATGCGCCGCCAGGCCATGAGCCGTCAGCAGAAGCTGATTCAGGTGGCGGAGCAGATCATTGCCATGAGTGAGTTGCTGGGCTAAGTCGTGTTGATGGTCAGGGCCCTTCGCGAGCAGGCTCGCTCCCACATTGGAATGCGGTCCCCCTGTGGGAGCGAGCCTGCTCGCGAATGGCCGCGCCTCGGTCCGGAACTGTTGGCACAGATCTGGCTAAGCATTCAGTACAGGTAACCAACGGCGGTTGCCCCACCTACGACAAAGACGTCGCTCACCCCGTTCGCCCTTCGGCGAATCAGGTAGCGGCGTTTTTGCGTTTTGGCCCCACAGACCGGGGCCGGTGGTGCGGCCGTGCGGCGCTCCACCTGCTGTACATGACTCCTTTCGAGACTCTTTTCAGCCGAGGTGCGCGATGAATTCAAGCTTCTGGAAATCCGGCCATACCCCGACCCTGTTCGCGGCCTTCCTGTATTTCGACCTGAGCTTCATGGTCTGGTACCTGCTCGGCCCGCTGGCGGTGCAGATTGCCGCCGATTTGCACCTGACCACGCAACAGCGCGGCCTCGTCGTCGCCACGCCGATCCTGGCCGGTGCGGTGTTGCGCTTCGCCATGGGCATGCTGGCCGATCGCTTGTCGCCGAAGACGGCCGGACTGATCGGCCAGGTCATCGTCATTTGCGCGCTGTTCGGCGCGTGGAAGCTCGGCATCCACAGTTATGAACAGGCGCTGATCCTCGGTCTGTTCCTCGGCATGGCCGGCGCCTCGTTCGCCGTAGCCCTGCCGCTGGCCTCGCAGTGGTATCCGCCAGAACATCAGGGCAAAGCCATGGGCATTGCCGGTGCGGGCAACTCCGGCACCGTGTTCGCCGCCCTGCTCGCCCCGGTGATTGCCGCCGCGTTCGGCTGGAGCAACGTGTTCGGTTTCGCTCTGATCCCGCTGATCCTCACCTTGGTGCTATTTGCGTGGCTGGCGAAAAACGCCCCACAGCGGCCGAAACCGAAAGCCATGGCCGACTACTTCAAGGCCCTGGGTGATCGTGACAGCTGGTGGTTCATGTTTTTCTACAGCGTCACCTTCGGTGGCTTCATCGGTCTGGCCAGCGCCCTGCCCGGCTACTTCAACGACCAATACGGCCTGAGCCCGGTGACCGCCGGCTACTACACCGCAGCCTGCGTGTTCGGCGGCAGCCTGATGCGGCCGCTGGGTGGCGCACTGGCGGATCGCTTCGGCGGCATTCGCACGCTGCTGGCGATGTACACCGTGGCGGCCATCTGCATCGCGGCCGTGGGCTTCAACCTGCCAAGTTCCTACGCGGCGCTGGCACTGTTCGTCTGCACCATGCTCGGTCTCGGCGCCGGTAATGGCGCGGTGTTCCAGTTGGTGCCCCAGCGCTTTCGTCTGGAGATCGGCGTGATGACCGGACTGATCGGCATGGCCGGCGGGATCGGTGGTTTCGCCTTGGCCGCCGGCATGGGCGCGATCAAGCAGAGCACCGGCAGTTATCAGCTCGCCCTGTGGTTGTTCGCCAGCCTGGGCATCCTCGCCTGGTTTGGTCTGCACGGGGTGAAACGCCGCTGGAGAACCACCTGGGGTTCGGCGGCCGTCACGGCGGCACGGGTCTGAGGCTTCAATGGCCCTGCAATTGAGCTTTGCCGAAGCCAGCGCCACCGGCCCGCGTGCGGAAAACCAGGACGCTTTGCGTTCGGTGACACCGGCGCCGGCGCTGGCCGCGAGCAAGGGTTATCTGTTCGCCATCGCCGATGGCGTCAGTCAATGTGCCGACGGCGGCCTCGCCGCGCGCTCGACCTTGCAGGCCCTGGCACTGGACTATTACGCCACCCCGGAAACCTGGAGCGTGGCCCAGGCACTGGATCGCCTGTTGCTCGCGCAGAACCGCTGGCTGCAGGCCAATGGCGGTGGGCAGCCGCTGCTCACCACCGTCAGCGCGCTGGTCATGCGTGGCCGGCGGTTCACCCTCGCCCATGTCGGCGACTGCCGGGTCTATCGCTGGCACGCCGACAGCCTGCAACGGATCTCCGAGGATCACGTCTGGGAGCAACCGGGCATGCAGCATGTGCTCAAGCGGGCGCTGGGGCTGGATCAACATCTGGTGCTGGACTTTCTCGACGGCGAGCTGCGTGACGGCGAGCGTTTTGTGCTGCTCAGCGACGGCGTGTGGTCGACCCTGGGCGATACCGCGATCGCCGCGATCTTGCGCGATCAGCCCGACCTGCACAGCGCCGCACGCACCTTGGTCAACGCCGCGCATCTGGCCGGGAGTCAGGACAATGCCAGTGCCTTGCTCGTTCGGGTCGATCATGTCGGCGAGGCGAACCTTGGCGATGCGCTGATTCATTTGCAGCAATGGCCCTTGCCGCCAGCGCTGAAACCCGGCCAGGCTTTTGAAGGCTGGCAAGTGCAGGGCATTGCCGCGCAGAGTCAGCAATCGCTGTTGTATCGGGTCACGGACGGGCAGGACCAGCCATGGCTGCTGAAAACCCTGCCTTCGCGTTCAAGCGATGATGCTCAGGCCGGGCAAGCGCTGCTGTCTGAGGAATGGTTTCTCAAACGCGTGGCCGGCCGCCACTTTCCCGAAGTCCATGCGTGCCATCAGCGTCAGCATTTGTACTACGTGATGCGTGAATATTCCGGCATGACTCTGGCGCAGCGCTTCCAGCAGAGCGGCCCGTTGCCGATGGCGCAGTGGCAGGACATCGCCGAACGGCTGTTACGTGCGGTCGGGTTGCTGCATCGGCGGCAGATTTTTCATCGCGATATCAAACCGGAAAACCTGTTATTGGCCGATGACGGCGAGCTGCGGGTGCTGGATTTCGGCCTGGCGTATTGCCCGGGGTTGTCCGAAGACACGCCGTCAACGCTGCCGGGAACGCCAAGCTTTATCGCCCCGGAAGCGTTTCGCGGGGATCCGCCGAGTGCACAACAGGATTTGTATGCGGTCGGCACCACCCTCTATTACCTGCTGACCGGGCACTTTCCCTACGGTGAGATCGAAGCGTTCCAGCGCCCCCGATTTGGCGTGCCTGTCAGCGCCAGTCGCTATCGGCCGGACTTGCCGGAATGGCTGGCGCAGAGTCTTGAGCGCGGCGTGGCCGCTGACCCGCAACAACGGTTCGAAACGGCCGAAGAGTGGTTGCTGATACTGGAACAGGGCGAGCGGCGCAGTTTGAGTGTCAGGCCGCGGCCTTTATTGGAGCGGGAGCCGTTGAAGGTTTGGCGGACCATGGCGTTGGTGGCGCTGCTTGGGAATGTTGTGCTGCTGGTTTTGTTGTTTCATGGCTGAGACCGAAGTGCGGCTATCGCGAGCAGGCTCACTCCTACAACTTGAAATGCGTTCCCCTGTAGGAGTGAGCCTGCTCGCGATGAGGCCAGGCCTGACCCCACAGTTCTTCCAGGAATTAACGCGCCACGAACGAGCAACACGCCTCGATTCGGTGCAAAAAAATCACCCACTCCATCCCCAATGCCCAATAAACCCGCCCTCATCCAAGTTGGCACAACCACTGCATTACTCTTCTCACCATACATAAAAGCCCAACCTTCAACGATGAAGGCTGCGCTTCCCGAGAGAACGGGACCAGGACAAAGGCGTCCTCGCTAGGCAACTAGCGGGACGCCTTTTTTTGTTGGCGCAAAATTTGTCGAGCAAGGCCCGACGGCCCACCAGAGGCCAGCCGCAGCTCCCCGGAGAACCTGATGAAAAAACTCAAACTGGTGATGATCGGCAATGGCATGGCCGGGGTCCGCACCCTGGAAGAATTGCTCAAGCTGAGCGACGAGCTCTACGACATCACGGTCTTCGGTGCCGAACCGCACACCAACTACAACCGCATCCTGCTGTCGCCGGTGCTGGCCGGCGAGCAAACGTTCGAAGAGATCGTGCTCAACGACCTCGACTGGTACCTGGAAAACAACATCAAGTTGCTGCTCAACCGCAAAGTGGTGGAGATCGACCGGGTCAAGCGCCGGGTGATCGCCGAGGACGGCACCGAAGCCGAATACGACCGGCTGCTGATCGCCACCGGCTCGACGCCGTTCATCCTGCCGATCCCCGGCAACACCTTGCAGGGCGTGATCGGATACCGCGACATCGCCGACACCCAGGCGATGATCGACACCGCCAAAACCCATAAACATGCCGTGGTCATCGGCGGCGGCCTGCTCGGCCTTGAAGCGGCCAATGGTCTGATGCTGCGCGGCATGCACGTCACCGTCGTGCACCTTGGTGAATGGCTGCTCGAGCGTCAGCTGGACAAAACCAGCGGCCAGTTGCTGCAAAGCGCCCTTGAGTCCCGCGGCCTGCACTTCCGCCTGTGTGAACAGACCCAGGCCCTGCACGACGCCGGCAATGGCCGGGTCGGCTCGGTGCAATTCAAGAACGGCGACATCATTCCTGCCGACCTGGTGGTGATGGCGGCCGGTATCCGCCCCAACACCGAACTCGCGGAAAAGGCCGGCATCCCGTGCAATCGCGGGATTCTGGTCAACGACACCCTGCAAACCTACGACCCGCGCATCTACGCGATTGGCGAATGCGCCAGCCACCGCGGCATCGCCTATGGCCTGGTCGCACCGCTGTTCGAACAGGCCAAGGTTTGCGCCAATCACCTCGCCCAGCTTGGCTTCGCCCGTTATCAGGGTTCGGTGACCTCGACCAAGCTGAAAGTCACCGGCATCGATCTGTTTTCTGCCGGCGATTTCATGGGCGGTGAAGGCACCGAGACCATCACCCTCTCCGACCCGATCGGCGGCGTGTACAAAAAACTGGTGATCAAGGATGACGTACTGGTCGGCGCCTGTCTGTACGGCGATACGGCAGATGGCGGTTGGTATTTCCGCCAGATTCGTGAGAACCACGCCATCGGCGAGATCCGCGATCATCTGATGTTCGGTGAAAACGCCTTGGGTGACGTAGGACATCAGGGCCAGGACAAAGCCATGGTCATGGCCGACAGCGCCGAAGTCTGCGGCTGCAACGGCGTGTGCAAAGGCACCATCGTCAAAGCGATTCAGGAACACGGCCTGTTCAGCGTTGACGAAGTGAAAAAACACACCAAGGCCGCCAGCTCCTGCGGTTCCTGCGCCGGGCTGGTCGAGCAGATCCTGATCAACACCGTGGGCGGCGCGGCTGACGTCAAACCGAAAAGCGAAAAGGCCATCTGCGGTTGCAGCGACCTCAACCACGGGCAAATCCGCCAGGCCATCCGCGAACAGCACCTGCTGACCATCGCCGGCACCATGAGCTACCTTAACTGGCGCACGCCAAATGGCTGTGCGACATGCCGGCCGGCCCTCAACTATTACCTGATTTCCACCTGGCCGGGCGAGGCCAAGGACGACCCGCAATCGCGTCTGATCAACGAACGCGCCCACGCCAACATCCAGAAGGACGGCACGTACTCCGTAGTGCCACGCATGTGGGGCGGCGTGACCAATCCATCGGAACTGCGGCGGATTGCCGACGTGGCGGACAAGTACAACGTGCCGATGGTCAAGGTCACCGGCGGGCAGCGCATCGATTTGCTGGGGATCAAAAAGCAAGACTTGCCAGGTGTCTGGAAAGACCTCGACATGCCGTCCGGCCACGCCTACGGCAAATCCATCCGCACGGTAAAAACCTGCGTTGGCAGCGAGTTCTGCCGCTTCGGCACGCAGAATTCGACGCAACTGGGCATCGACCTTGAGCATGACTTGTTCAACATGTGGTCGCCGCACAAAGTGAAGCTTGCCGTGTCCGGTTGCCCACGCAACTGCTCGGAAGCGGGCATCAAGGATGTGGGAATTATCGGCGTCGACTCTGGCTGGGAGATGTACATCGGCGGTAACGGCGGGATCAAGACCGAAGTCGCCGAGTTCTTCGTCAAGCTGAAAACCGCCGAGGAGGTTCGCGAATACAACGGCGCTTTCCTGCAGCTGTACCGCGAAGAAGCCTTCTATCTGGAGCGCACCGTGCACTACCTGCAACGGGTTGGCATGGAGCACATCAAGAAGAACGTGCTGGAGGACGCCGAGCGGCGCAAAGCCTTGAACGAGCGCCTGCAATTCTCCCTGTCATTCGAGCAGGACCCGTGGAAAGAACGTCTGGCGCAGCCGCAACTGAAAAAAGAATTCGACGTGATCCCTGTGAAAAATCTGGAGGTGCCGGCATGAACTGGCTCGATATCTGTGCCCTGGAAGAGATCAATGCCCTCGGTTCGCGGATCATCGCCGGCCCCAAAGGCGACATCGCGATTTTTCGTACAAGCGACGACGAGGTTTTCGCCCTCGACGACCGCTGCCCACATAAGGGCGGGCCGCTGTCCCAAGGCCTGATCTACGGCAAGCGTGTGGCCTGCCCGCTGCACAATTGGCAGATCGACCTCGAGTCGGGCGAAGCTCAGGCGCCGGATGTCGGTTGCGCCCATCACCATCCGGCACGGGTTGAGAACGGCCGGGTGCAATTGGCCCTGCGGGACGCCATCTGATGAACCGCCAGACGACCGCCTCGACCTGCTGTTACTGCGGAGTCGGCTGCGGCGTGCTGATCGAGCATGACGGCGAGCGCATCCTCGGCGTCAGCGGCGATCCGACGCACCCGGCCAACTTCGGCAAACTGTGCAGCAAAGGCTCGACGCTGCACTTGACCGGCGACCTCGCCGCCCGTGCCTTGTACCCGGAACTGCGTCTGGGCAAAGGCCTGGCGCGCAGCCGCACTGACTGGGACACCGCGCTGGAGCACGCCGCCAATGTGTTCGCCGCGACCATCGCCGAACACGGCCCGGACAGCGTGGCGTTCTACATCTCCGGGCAATTGCTCACCGAGGACTACTACGCGTTCAACAAGCTTGCGCGGGCACTGGTAGGCACCAACAACATCGACAGCAACTCGCGGCTGTGCATGTCTTCAGCGGTGGTTGGCTACAAGCGCAGCCTCGGCGCCGATGCACCACCGTGCAGCTACGAGGATCTGGAACTCAGTGACTGCGTGATGATCGTCGGCAGTAACATGGCCTACGCCCACCCGGTACTCTTTCGCCGGCTGGAAGAAGCAAAATCCCGACGTCCGCAGATGAAAGTCATCGTTATCGACCCTCGTCGTACCGACACCTGCGATCTGGCTGACCTGCATCTGGCGATTCTTCCGGGCACTGATGTCGCTTTGTTCCATGGGATTTTGCACCTGCTGCTGTGGGAAGACTGGGTCGATCGCGATTTCATCAGCGCGCATACCGAAGGCCTCGCCGCGCTGAAAACGCTGGTGCGCGATTACACCCCGCAGATGGTTTCGCAACTGTGCGGCATCAGCATCGAGCAGTTGCAGCAATGCGCGGAATGGGTCGGCACGTCGCCAAGCTTTCTGTCGCTGTGGTGCATGGGCCTGAACCAGTCCACGGCTGGCAGCGCGAAAAACAGCGCACTGATCAATCTGCACTTGGCTACCGGGCAAATCGGTCGTCCTGGTGCAGGACCTTTCTCGCTGACCGGTCAGCCGAACGCCATGGGTGGGCGGGAAACCGGTAGTTTGTCGAACTTGCTGCCCGGCCATCGTGACGCCGCAAACCCTGAGCACCGCGCCGAGGTGGCGGAGTATTGGGGCGTAGAAAGCTTGCCGGAAGCGCCTGGCCTGAGTGCCATCGAATTGTTCGAGCAGGTGCGCAGCGGCAAGATCAAGGCGCTGTGGATTGCCTGTACCAACCCCGCACAGTCAATGCCGGATCAAAGCGCAGTACGCGCAGCGCTTGAGGCCTGCCCGTTTGTGGTGTTGCAGGAAGCTTTTCGCACCACCGAAACCGCTGCGTTTGCCGACCTGCTCTTGCCCGCCGCCAGTTGGGGCGAGAAGGAAGGCTCGGTGACCAATTCCGAGCGACGCATTTCCCACGTACGCAAAGCCGTTGTCGCTCCGGGCGAAGCACGGCCGGACTGGGCGATCACGGTAGATTTCGCACAGCGTCTGGAGAAACGTCTGCGGCCGCTGCACGCGAGCCTGTTCAGCTTTGATCAGCCTTCGCAGTTGTTCGATGAATTCAAACTGCTGACCCGCGGGCGTGATCTGGATTTGTCCGGAATCAGTCACGCACTGATCGACGAGATCGGGCCGCAGCAGTGGCCCTTCCCGGCTGGCGCCCGCCAGGGCACGGCGCGCTTGTACAGCGACGGAATTTTTCCTACGAGCAATGGCCGCGCGCAGTTCATTGCCGATCCCTACCGCGCCGCCAAAGAGCAGCGCGATGCGCGGTTCCCGCTGACCTTGCTCACCGGCCGCTTGCGTGACCAGTGGCACGGCATGAGCCGTACCGGCACCGCCGCGCAATTGTTCGGCCATGTCAGCGAAGCGGTCTTGAGCCTGCACCCGGACGAGATGCGCCGGCATCGTTTGCAATCCGGGGATCTGGTCAATTTGAAAAGCCGTCGCGGCGCGGTGATTGTCGCGGTTGGCAGCGATGACAGCGTGCGTCCGGGGCAAGCGTTTCTGCCGATGCACTGGGGCGATCGTTTCCTCAAGGGCGGCGTCAACAGCCTGACCTTGCCGGCCTTCGATCCGTTGTCCAAACAACCAGAACTCAAGCACAGCGGCGTCCGTCTGGAACCGGTGAACCTGCCGTGGCAACTGTTTGCCTTGATCGAGGGAGATGTCCAACGGCACCTGGAAACTCTACGACCGCTCTGTGAGGCATTTTCCTACGTCAGTATCAGCCTTGTAGGACGTGAACGTCCGGCATTGCTGATACGCGCCGCCAGCACCGTCGCGCCGGATCCACAGCTGCTTGGCGAGATCGATCAGTGCCTGGCGCTGATTGAGGGCCCGGTTCTGGCCTACGACGACCCGCGTCGTGCCATCGGTAAACGCGTGCGCATCGAAAACGGCCGAATCACAGCGATTCGCCTCGCCGGCGAAACCCTTGCGCAACATTGGCTGCAAAGCCTGTGGCTCGAAGGTCGTGCAGACGAACAACTGCGGCGCTGGCTGCTGGCCCCGATGAGCGCACCACCGGGCGGTGCCGGGGCCATCGCGACTGACAAGACGTTGTGCAATTGCGAAAACGTCAGCCTGAACGCAGTCTGCGCGGGCATTCGCCAAGGCATGGACTTGCAAGCCCTGAAAACCAATCTCCGATGCGGTACGCAATGCGGCTCCTGCGTGCCGGAAATCAAGCGTCTGCTGGCTGCCGAAACGCGGCCGGTCGCGGTCATTTAATGAGGACAACACCATGAATGCGAAAGTCTGGCTGGTGGGCGCAGGCCCTGGCGATCCCGAGCTGCTGACGCTCAAGGCCGTGCGCGCACTGCGCGAGGCAGATGTGGTGATGATCGATGATCTGGTCAATGGCGCGGTGCTGGAGCATTGCCCCACGGCGCGGGTGATCGCCGTGGGCAAGCGCGGTGGCTGCCGTTCGACGCCGCAGGCATTCATTCACCGGCTGATGTTGCGTTACGCCCGTCACGGCAAGTGCGTGGTGCGGCTCAAGGGCGGCGATCCGTGCATCTTCGGCCGCGGCGGTGAAGAGGCGCAATGGCTGCGCGAGCGCGGGGTCGAGGTGGAGTTGGTTAACGGCATTACTGCCGGACTGGCCGGGGCAACACAATGCGATATTCCGTTGACCCTGCGCGGTGTCGCCCGTGGGGTGACGCTGGTCACTGCCCACACGCAGGACGACAGCCAGCTGAATTGGCAGGCTCTGGCCCAAGGCGGGACGACGTTGGTGGTTTACATGGGCGTGGCCAAGCTGGGCGAGATTCGCGATCAGCTGTTGGCGGGCGGCATGGCGGCGGATACGCCGGTGGCGATGATTGAAAACGCCTCGTTGCCGCATCAGCGCGAATGTCGCAGCGATTTGACTGCGATGGCTGAGGATGCGTGTGCGTTTGAATTGAAGAGCCCGGCGATTCTGGTGATTGGCGCCGTGGCTGCTGCTGTTGAAGAGCAAAAGATCGCAGCCTGCGGCAGCTCCAACACTGCGCAAGGCCTGCAAGCGCTTTAGATCCCAGAGCCAAATCGCAGACAAAGAAAAGCCCGGCCTAAGCCGGGCTTTTCTCAGAGCGGCAGCTAATTACTTAGCTTGAGCTTCAACCTGCGCTTCTACGCGACGGTTTACAGCGCGGCCAGCGTCAGTTTTGTTGTCAGCAACTGGGCGGGATTCGCCGTAGCCAACAGACTGAACGCGGGACGATTCAACACCGTACTGGTTGGTCAGAACTTGCTTAACGGCGTTTGCACGACGCTCGGACAGTTTCTGGTTGTAAGCGTCAGGACCGACGGAGTCAGTATGACCTTCAACAGTAGTGGTGGTGGATGGGTACTGCTTCATGAAGTCAGCCAGGTTCTTGATGTCGCCGTAGCTGTTAGGCTTGACTACCGACTTGTCGAAGTCGAATTTCACGTCCAGCTCAACACGAACAACTTCAGCAACTGCTGGGCAGCCATCAGCGTCAACGGTTACGTTGGCTGGGGTGTCCGGGCACTTGTCAACGTTGTCGCAAACGCCATCGTTGTCGCTGTCGGAGCAGACTTCAGCTGGTGCTGGAACTGGAGCAGCAGCAGGCTTGGAACCGCCACCGAAGTTCACACCGATACCGACGCTAGGAGCCCACTCGGTGTCGCCCTGGTCGATGTTGTATTGAGCTTCAACGCCAGCACGGGCGTAGAAGTTCTCGGTGAAGTACAGCTTGGCACCGCCGCCAACGTTGGCGAAGGTGGAACGGTTACGACCGTTCGAGCCGTTCTGGTCGATGCTCTGGTCGGAGAAACCGGCCGAGACGTATGGACGCAGCATGTCGCCTGGGTTGTTGAAGTGGTACAGAGCGTCCAGAGCGGTGTTAGCGCCTTTGACGTTCTTGCCATCGTCGGCACGTACGTTGTGAACTTCGTCGTAGCCCAGACGCAGTTCTACGTCGTCGGTCAGGAAGTAACCGATCGAACCGCCGAACAGGTTGCCGTTGTTCTTGAAGTTACGAGCGCTGTCGAATTGTTCTTTCTTAGCGAAGCCTTCGATTTCAACTGCGCCTTGGCCTTGTGCCAGAGCGCCGAACGAAGTGGCGGCAATCAGAGAACCAATGGCCAAGCCCAAGGTGTTTTTCAGTTTCATCCGTTAAATCCCCATCTGGTGATTGTGAAGCAGTCCCGCAAACCGGGGGACAACTCGGCGGCAAGTCTATCAGAACTTGCCTACACGTAAGAGATATTTGCGCTGAACTAAGTTTCAGCAATGCCTGCAAATTTCTCACGCAATTTATCTAGAGCACGTTTGTAACGCATTTTTGTCGCACTCAAACCCATGTGCATGATGTCTGCGATCTCCTGAAATTCCAGCTCTGCGACAAATCGTAGCACCAGAATTTCGCGGTCGATCGGATTCACATACACCAGCCAGCGATCAAGCCCACCCTTCTCCTCCGGCTTCGGCGCCTTTTCTTCAGACGCTTCTTCAAGAGGGTCCAGGCTGAGAGCGTCCATCAAGCGACGCTTACGCCGTTCCTTCCGATACTGCGTGATGCATTCGTTGTAAGTGATGCTGTACAGCCAGGTTTTGAACTTCGATTTCCCCTCGAAGTTCTTCAGGCCATACAGCACCTTCAGCATCACTTCCTGACAGACATCGTCTGCGTCGCGATCGTTCCCAAGATATCTCGCGCAGACGTTAAATAATGTTCGCTGGTAACGCCGCATCAACTCTTCATAGGCGCGCGTTACGTGAAACAGCTCGGTATGCGAGCGCGCGACCAACTCCTCATCAGAGAGCTCGCGGGGGTCGTAGCGCGTAGATAGCGGTTGGGCTTTATTCAAAACAAGTCGTGCCGACAGTCAGGTCAATGTCCGCCGCAACCAGCCTCAGCTGGCATTTTGCGGCGGCATACATTAGCAGGGTTTGCCGGATTAGCGGCTACTCACATGCTGTTCCAGCAGGATCCGATTGGAAAGAGAGACTAGCTCACCTTCATCGGTCAGCACGGTGGTTTTAACCGTACCGATTTCCTCGATCTGGCCTTCGACCTCGCCTACACGCACTTGTTGCCCAACCTGATACAGCTCACGCACATAGATTCCCGCAAGAATCTGACCGGCAATTTCCCGGCTTCCCAACCCCATGGCCAGCGCAACTGCCAGACCAACGGTAATCAATACAATGACAATCACATGGTTCAGCAGGTCAGTCTTGACTTCCAGCTGACTGATGGCGACCGAGATGCTGATGATGATTACCAGCCCCTGGGCAATCCGCCCCAGCCCGGAAGCGTAGTCCAGGCCTACGCCTTCTGCCGCCCCGCGCACCAGCCCGTTGGCCAGTTGCGCGAGCAAAACCCCTACCAGCAACACCAGCGCGGCGCCGAATACTTTCGGCAAATACAACGCCAGCATGTCCAGCGTAGCTGAAACTCGCTCAAGGCCAAGGGATTCTGCCGCAGAAACCAGGAAAATCAGCAGAACGAACCAATAAACGATTTTACCGATCAGTGTCGAGATCGGCACTTGCAGCCCGGCGCGCGACATCAGCTTGGTCAGTCCGGTGCCGCCCATCAGGCGGTCGAGGCCCAGTTTGGCGAGCAGTTTGGACAACAAGGTGTCGAGCAGTTTGGCCACGACGAAACCCAACAGCAGCACGACCAGTGCGCCGAACAGGTTCGGGATGAAATTAGCGACTTTGGTCCACAACGCAGTCATTGCAGTGACGAGGCTCTGGGTCCAGAGATCAAGTTCCATATTCAATCAGCCTTATCAGCAGTGCGAGCGGTAGGTTTACGCAGACGGGAAACCGGCGAGACATGGGCCGATCCGTTATTCAGGGCGATCATCAGCGCGGGCAGCCAGCGGCCCAGCAGGCTGAACAGATCACCGGCGCCGACCTGGCGGTTGGCGGTTTTGAGTACGCGGCCCAGGCAGGCATCGTCGTCGCGGCTGGACGGCGAAGCGTTGAGCATGTCGCGCAAAGACTGTTCAAACGGATCGTGCATACGCACCTCTCGTGATGTCTGTGAAAGACGCGGGCAAATTTGCTCGGGTCACATGCGCCATGTTCACACCCAGCGCAAACGGCGAAACAACCACCACTGGCCCAGTGCCAGGGCGAGTACCGTGGAGCAGGCGATCAGGAAACCGTAAGGGCTGCTGGCGAACGGAATACCGCCGACATTGATGCCCAGCAGACCGGTGATGAAACTCATCGGCAAAAAGATGCAGGTGATGATGCCGAAGCGGTACATGGTGCGATTCATGCGCACGCTCAAGCGTCGGTCTTCGGCCTCAAGCACAAGCCCCACGCGCTCTCGGGTCAATTCCAGCTCTTCCAGATAACGGGTCAGGCTGTTGTTCAGTTCGTTCCAGTAGTCGGCATCGTCTTCGACAAACCAGGGCAGTTTTATCCGCGTCAGTTGTCCGAAAATATCCCGCTGCGGTGCAAGAAAACGTTTCAGTCCGGCGGCCCGGCGGCGGATGTGCAAAATGGCTCCATGTTCCGGAGTATACCGTTCGTCGGCATCGAGTTTTTCTTCCTCTTCATCGACCACTTCCGACAGGCAAGCGACCAGATCCTGAACCTTGTTGGTGAGGAACTGCGCCAGGTACAGCATCAATTCGGAAGAGGTTTTCGGGCCTTTGCCCTCACTCAGAATCGCCAGCAATTCATCGGTGGCGCGCAACGGACGCAAACGCAGGGAAATCACCCGTTGGGCGGACGCAAAAATCCGCACCGAGACCATGTCTTCCGGCTCGGCCCCCGGATTGAGGTTGACGCCACGCAGAAACAGCAGCAGCTCGGCGTCCGGCAACGGCAGCAGCCGCGGTCGAGTGTTTTCTTCCAGCAGCAGGTCGCAAGTAAATTCGTTGAGTCCGCTGGATTTACGCAGCCAGGTCTGGGTCTGTGGATGACTGCGATCCCAATGCAGCCACAGGCTTTCATGAGCCTGCAACTGCAAGTCGTCGAGTTCAGTCCGGGCTATCGAACGCGCACCGCCTTTACCGTCCAGCACCAGGGCATGCACCAGCCCCCACTGCGCGTTTTCTTCCTCGAACATCCGCATCCCTTTATCGAAAGCTTATTCAGGCATTTTCAGCGGGCTCGGCGAGACGATCACGCCGTTGTTGTCCGCATAAACGTAGTGGCCCGGGTGGAAGGTGACACCGGCGAACGTCACGGCAACGTTAAGGTCACCGATGCCGCGCTTGTCAGTCTTCATCGGGTGGCTGGCCAGCGCCTGCACGCCAAGATCGGTCTGGGCGATGACGTCGACGTCACGGATGCAGCCGTAGATCACCATCCCCTCCCAACCGTTTTTCGCAGCCTTCTCGGCAATCATGTCGCCGAGCAGCGCGCGGCGCAGAGAGCCCCCGCCATCGACGACCAGCACCTTGCCTTTGCCGTTGAGCTCGGCCTGAGCCTTGACCAGCGAGTTGTCCTCGAAGCATTTGACGGTCACGATCTCGCCACCGAACGAGTCACGACCGCCGAAATTGCTGAACATCGGTTCCAGCACCTGCACCAGTTCCGGATAGGCGTCGCACAGGTCAGGCGTAAGGTAATGTTCCATCGAAAAACTCCTGTAGCAGGGGATCAAGGATGCCGCATTCTGATGAGACGAGTTCCGGCGGTCGCTGTTTACCTTAGTTCATGCCATGGTCGCTGAGCGAACCTGAACAAACGCTGAAACGTAATCGCTAAACAGCCACGAAATATGACCAGAACCGCACAACGCGTCATATCTTAGCCGCAACCCCCGCTGAACGGAACGCCCTTTTCAGCCCTGCCGGTTCATCCCGCAGCCGCCAGATCCGCCTTCCGCGCCAGCAACGGCGTCTGCTGATCGTTCAACCAGCGCGCCACCAGCGGCCACACTTCAGCCTGCGCCGCTTTGCTGACCAGCATCTCGACATGACCGAAATTATCCGAGAAGCCCTGCTCGCGGCCCAGGTTGATGAATTGCTTGTGCTCGGAACCTATCTGATCGAACAGCTTGCGGCAGGCCCAGACCGGGTCCTGGTGATCCCCCGCTGCGCTCACCGCAAGCACCGGGACCTGCACATCCGCCAGACCCGCCCACCAATCCTTGTCCTTGTCGCCAAACCGGCCGAACAAGCCGTACCAGCGCATGCTTTCGATGGCCAGGCCGATCGGCTCGTCTTCAGGACCGCGTTTGAGCCGGGAGCCGGACAACTGTGCAAAACGCTTGAGAATAAAGCGCCCGCCCCACTCCACCGGTGGAATTTTCAGCGGCCAGTACGTGCGGCTGACCTGGGTGCCGAAAAACGCCGCCGAGGCCACCGCCGGCTCGCCGAGATATTCACCGCCGAGCGCGGCTGCCAGGGTGATGCCGCCCAGAGAATGGCCGATCCAGTGCGGGATCTGCCCGCTTTGCTCGCGGACGAACGCAGCGATCGCCGGCAAATCGTAACGGGCATAGTCGGCGACGCAGTTGCGCCGATAGTCCTCGTTGCGTTGCGACAAGCCATGGCCGCGCATTTCCGCAATCCACACATCAAAGCCCAGCCGCGCCAGATACGCGCCCAAACCCAGGCCTTTGGGTGAAAACCAGAAGCGCCGATTGGAAAAACTGCCGTGCAGCAGAATCACCGGCACGCCACGTGGCACCGCCTCGTCGGCCATGCCCAGGCGGGTCACCGCGATCTCGACGGACCAGTCACGGCTGTTGCCGGGTTTCAATCGATAGACGTCTTCGCTCAGATCGCCGCGCCGCTCGGCGCTGATCAGGGCGACAGGAAACAGGTTGCTGCTGCTTTGCATAATGCTCTTGCACAAAAAAGGGCGGCATCCAATGGAGCCCGCCCTACTTCAATCTCAAGGCCCGGTCCATGTGGGAGCGAGCCTGCTCGCGAAAGCGGTGTATCAGCCAACATCCATGGCGGATGTTGCTCCGTCTTCGCGAGCAGGCTCGCTCCTACAGGGTCAGGCCGTCGTTCACATGTTGATCAAGCCTGCGCCTGGCCTTCGGCGAGGAAGAACCAGGTTTCCAGCACGGTGTCCGGGTTCAGCGACACGCTTTCGATGCCCTGCTCCATCAACCAACGGGCCAGATCCGGGTGATCGGAAGGGCCCTGACCGCAGATACCGATGTACTTGCCGGCCTTGTTGCACGCCTGAATCGCGTTCGACAGCAACTTCTTGACCGCTGGATTACGTTCGTCGAACAAGTGCGCGATGATCCCGGAATCGCGATCCAGACCCAGCGTCAGTTGAGTCAGGTCGTTGGAGCCGATCGAGAAACCGTCGAAGAATTCCAGAAATTCTTCGGCCAGAATCGCGTTGGATGGCAGTTCGCACATCATGATCACGCGCAGACCGTTGTCGCCACGGGCCAGGCCGTTTTCGGCGAGCAGATCGACCACCTGACTGGCTTCGCCCAGGGTACGGACGAACGGCACCATGATTTCGACGTTGGTCAGGCCCATCTCGTTGCGCACACGTTTCAGCGCACGGCATTCGAGTTCAAAGCAGTCGCGGAACGATTCGCTGATGTAACGCGAAGCGCCACGGAAGCCCAGCATCGGGTTTTCTTCTTCCGGCTCGTACAGCTTGCCGCCGATCAGGTTGGCGTATTCGTTGGACTTGAAGTCCGACAGACGCACGATGACCTTCTTCGGTGCGAACGCTGCAGCGAGGGTGCTGATGCCTTCGACCAGTTTCTCGACGTAGAAACCAACCGGATCGTCGTAACCGGCGATGCGCTTGTCGACGCTTTCCTTGATCTCCGGCGGCAGACCGTCGTAGTTCAACAGCGCCTTGGGGTGCACGCCGATCATGCGGTTGATGATGAACTCGAGACGGGCCAGGCCCACACCGGCGTTCGGCAGTTGTGCGAAATCGAAGGCGCGGTCCGGGTTGCCGACGTTCATCATGATCTTGAACGGCAGCTCCGGCATGGCGTCGACGGAGTTTTTCTTGATGTCGAAGCCCAGTTCGCCTTCGAAGATGTAACCGGTGTCACCTTCGGCGCAGGACACGGTCACGCCCTGGCCGTCCTTGAGCAGTTGGGTGGCGTTGCCGCAACCGACCACCGCCGGAATGCCCAGCTCGCGAGCGATGATCGCCGCGTGGCAGGTACGCCCGCCACGGTTGGTAACGATGGCGCTGGCGCGCTTCATGACCGGTTCCCAATCCGGGTCGGTCATGTCGGAGACCAGTACGTCGCCCGGCTGGACTTTGTCCATCTCGGAGACGTCCTTGATGATGCGTACCTTGCCGGCGCCGATGCGCTGACCAATCGCACGGCCTTCCACCAGCACCGTGCCGGTTTCTTTCAGCAGGTAACGTTCCATGACGTTGGCCTGGGTGCGGCTTTTTACGGTTTCCGGACGCGCCTGCACGATGTACAGCTTGCCGTCGTCACCATCTTTGGCCCACTCGATGTCCATCGGGCAGCCGTAGTGCTTCTCGATGATCATCGCCTGTTTGGCCAGCTCGCTGACTTCGGCGTCGGTCAGGCAGAAACGCGCGCGTTCGGCCTTGTCGACCTCGACGGTCTTGACCGAACGACCGGCCTTGGCCTCGTCGCCGTAGATCATCTTGATCGCTTTGCTGCCCAGGTTGCGGCGCAGGATCGCCGGACGACCGGCTTCCAGCGTGCCTTTGTGGACGTAGAACTCATCCGGGTTGACCGCGCCTTGAACCACGGTTTCACCCAGGCCGTAAGCGCCGGTGATAAACACCACATCACGGAAACCCGATTCGGTATCGAGGGTGAACATGACGCCGGCGGTGCCGGTTTCCGAACGCACCATGCGCTGCACGCCGGCCGACAGGGCGACCAGTTTGTGGTCGAAGCCCTGGTGCACGCGGTAGGAAATGGCGCGGTCGTTGAACAGCGAGGCGAACACCTCTTTGGCGGCGCGGATCACGTTGTCCACGCCACGGATATTCAGGAAGGTTTCCTGCTGACCGGCGAACGAAGCGTCCGGCAGGTCTTCGGCGGTGGCGGAGGAACGCACGGCCACGGCCACGTCAGGGTTGCCAGCCGACAGCGCGGCGAACGCGGTGCGGATCTCGGCGTTGAGTTTTTCCGGGAATTCGGCGTCCATGATCCATTGGCGGATCTGCGCGCCGGTCTTGGCCAGGGCATTGACGTCGTCGACGTCGAGCGCGTCGAGGGCCTTGTGGATCTGCTCGTTCAGGCCGCTCAGTTCGAGGAAATCACGATAGGCCTGAGCCGTCGTGGCGAAGCCGCCGGGGACCGAAACACCGGCGCCTGCCAGGTTACTGATCATCTCGCCCAGGGATGCGTTCTTGCCCCCCACATGCTCAACATCGTGTTTGCCGAGCTTATCGAGGGAAACTACGTACTCTACCAAGGTGATCTCTCCACTAACTGTGTTGGAAAAGCTCAGAAACCGGCGGCCCGGGGGAGCCTCGGCCGGTTGTATGGCCTGGACCTGGAAAATAAGTGAGAATGCGGGCCAATGGCGACCGGCAAATCGCGCCTATCATATCCAAGAGTGTCAATTAACTTAAGGCCCAAGGTGCAAATGAAACGATCTGCTTTCTTCATCTCCGATGGCACCGGCATTACCGCCGAAACCCTGGGTCAAAGCCTCTTGGCGCAGTTCGAAAACATTACCTTCAGCAAGTTCACGCGTCCGTACATCGACAGCGTGGAAAAAGCGCGAGCCATGGTACAACAAATCAACAAAGCCGCTGAAACCGACGGCTTTCGTCCGATCATCTTCGACACCATCGTCAATCAGGACATTCGTGAGATTCTCGCAACGTCCAATGGTTTCATGATCGACATTTTCTCGACCTTTCTCGCGCCGCTCGAACAGGAGCTGACCGAGCATTCGTCCTACACCGTCGGCAAGTCGCACTCCATCGGGCACAACTCCAATTACATGGAGCGCATCGAGGCGGTGAACTTCGCCCTCGACAACGATGACGGCGCACGCACCCACTATTACGACAAAGCCGATCTGATACTAGTAGGCGTGTCGCGATGCGGCAAAACCCCGACGTGTCTGTACATGGCGATGCAGTTCGGCATCCGCGCGGCCAACTATCCGCTGACCGAAGACGACATGGAACGCCTGACCCTGCCCACCGCCCTGCGCGCCCACCAGCACAAGCTGTTCGGCCTGACCATCGACCCGGACCGCCTCACCGCGATCCGCAACGAGCGCAAGCCCAACAGCCGTTATTCGAGCTACGCCCAGTGCGAATTCGAAGTGCGCGAAGTGGAAAACCTGTTCCGTCGCGAGAACATCCCGCACATCAACTCGACGCATTTCTCCGTGGAAGAGATCTCGGCGAAGATCCTGGTCGAGAAAGGCGTCGAGCGGCGGTTCAAGTAGTTCTGCATTGCCTGGCCTGGCGCCTTCGCGAGCAGGCTCGCTCCCACAGGGTTTTGGGGTGAATGCAAAATTTGCAGACACACCCGAACCCTGTGGGAGCGGGCTTGCTCGCGAAGAACGATCACACGGTTTCCGTCAATGCCTTGGCCAGGGCTTCGAAGCCTGCAAGCAACAACTGGTCATCCCCCACCGGGTTGCACACACTCACCCGAATGCATTGCGGCACCGCCCCATGCCCGACCGCAAACGCCTCGGCGGTGGCCACCAGATAGTTGTTCTCTTTCAGTTCCGCCGCAATCTGCGACGCGCGCCACAGCTCAGGCACTTGCACCCAGAAATGCGGACTGTAAGGGTGAGTGTTGTAATTCAAATCCTGCATGACTGGCGCCACCAAAGCCTTGCGCCGAGCGATTTCGCGGATCTGTTCATCCAGCAAGCGCTCGGCCATGCCGCTTTCGATCCATAGGCTCGCCACCTCCATCGAGAGCGGATTGGCCATCCAGCACGTGGCGCGAATGGCTGCGCTCAGCCGCCCGATCAGCGCCTGTGGCGCGTGCAGATAACCCACGCGCAACCCGGCCGACACCGCTTTGCTCAAGCTGCCGATCAGCACTGAGCGTTCCGCTGCGAAATCACTCAGCGGCAGCGGCCGCTGGCGGTCGAGCACGGCGTGCGCTTCGTCTTCGATGATCAGCAGATTGTGTTCGCGACAGAGCCCGGCGATCGCCTTACGCCGTGGGACCGACATCACGGCGGCCGTAGGATTCTGGATCGTCGGCGTGCAATACAGCGCGCTAACCCGGTGCTGACGGCAAATGTCCTCCAATGCCGAGGGCAGAAGTCCTTCGTCGTCCATCGCGACGCCGATAAGCTTTATCCCGAGCTGACGTGTGACGCTGATCAATCCGGGGTAGGACAAATGCTCGGTGACCAGCGTGTCGCCTGCCTTGAGCAAGCCCATCAGCGTGCACAACAAGCCATGTTGACCGCCGTTGACGCACAGCACCTGATCGGCGTGCGGCACAAAATCGCCATGACGCAACCAGACAGCGCCTGCCAACCGATGCCGCGCCAAACCACTTTCGGCGGTGTAGCCGGTCAATTGCCGCAACACGTCCGGATCGGTAGCCAGATCCTTCAGCGACTGGCTCATGAACGCCGCTTCCTGACCCGGTATCGGTTGGTTCCGGCTCATGTCGAAATACGCCAGCGGCTCGTCGCTGACGTTGCGAAAGCCTTTGTCCTGGGGCCGCTCCATCCCGCGCTGACGCACATACGTGCCATCTCCTACACGGGCCACGACCAAGCCGACACGCTCAAGCTCGCCATAAGCACGGCTGACCGTTCCGATGGTGACGCCGAGACTGTCGGCCAATAGCCGGTGCGGTGGCAGCTTGCTGCCGGCGTCGATAATGCCCTCCTCGATCGCCTGTGCGACGGCGTCGGCGAGGCGTTTGTATTTCACGCCCGCGCGGTTGGCGAGCCCGTCCCGCAGGATTGACACCATGGCAATACTTGCTTTGACAGTCATTAGCGCCCCGAATAGCGTGCTGAAAAAAGGTTCAATCAGAGATAGACCTTTTCAACGAAGCGGTCAATCCGCACGCCGGGAGCACGCGCCATGTCGACCACTGTCAGCACACCGATCAGCATCAACAAGCCCTGGCTCGCCGGATTTATCACCAGCCTGTTGTTTCTCATCGTTTGTCTGAGCTGGGGCACCACATGGCTGGGGATCAAGATCGCGGTTGAGAGCGTGCCGCCACTCACTGCTGCAGGCCTGCGCTTTTTGATTGCCTTCCCGCTGTTCCTGAGTTTCGCGCTGTTGCGAAAGGAGCCTTTGCTGTTCCCTCGGCAAAGTCGCTGGTTCTTTGTGTTCGTCACGCTGTCGTATTTCAGCGTGCCCTATTACCTGCTCAACTACGGCGAAATCCATGTGTCGTCGGGCCTGACGGCGCTGCTGTTCAGCTGCATGCCGGTGTTCATTCTGGTGTTCTCTGCGTTATTTCTGCGCGAGAAAATCTACCCTTCGCAAATGCTCGGCATTGCCATTGGTTTTGGCAGCCTGTTCATGATTATCCGCAGCCAGGGTTTGCATGTGGATAAAGCCGAATGGCTCGGCGTGCTGGCGATTCTTGGTGCAGCGGTGCTGCACGCGCTGTGCTACGTGGTGACCAAAAAACATGGCACTGCGATCAGCGTGATCACCTATAACACCTTGCCGATCGGCATCGCCGGGCTGCTGTTATTAATTGTCGGGCTGAGCTTCGAAGCGCCGCAATTTCATAATGTAACCGCGCGCTCATGGGGCGCCCTGCTCTATCTCGGACTGGTGGCGTCGGTGGGTGGGTTCATCGTTTATTTTCTGCTGCTTAAACGCTTGAGCCCGATCATTCTGTCATTCGTGTTTATCATTTTTCCGGTGTTCGCCGTGATCATCGGCGCCTGGTATGAGGGCCAGGCGCTCTCGAAGGAGCTGATGATCTATTCGGCGATCCTGTTGAGCGGTTTTGCGATCACCAAGTTGCCGTTTGAAAAATGGTTCAGACAACCCACAGATCGATAAAGCGATTGACCGGCGTCGCCCCAAGCCGCGTCTGGTCCTTGCACAAATCGAATATTTCGCCGCTGCGCTGGGCGCTGAAGCGCGTCGCCAGATTCGCTTTGAACTTGTCCTCAAGCAGGGGGATGCCCTCTGCACGACGACGGCGGTGGCCGATCGGGTATTCCACAACGACGTTGTCGGTGCTGCTGCCGTCCTTGAAGAAAACCTGCACGGCGTTGGCAATCGAGCGCTTGTCAGCCTCGAGGTATTCGCGGGTGAAACGCGGCTCTTCGACGATGAGCATTTTGTCGCGCAGCACATCAATGATCGGGTGCGCCTTGTGGAAATCATCTTCGTAATGCTCAGCAATCAGATTACCGAACGCCAGCGGTACCGCGGTCATGTATTGCAGGCAGTGGTCACGGTCGGCGGCGTTGGCCAGCGGCCCGGCCTTGGAAATGATGCGGATCGCCGACTCGTGCGTGGTGATGACGATGCGGTCGATCTCATGCAGGCGATTGCGCACCTGGGGATGCAGCGTCACTGCCGCTTCGCAAGCCGTTTGCGCGTGAAACTCTGCGGGGAAGCTGATCTTGAACAGGACGTTTTCCATGACGTAGCTGCCGAACGATCGCGAGAAACCGAAGGCGCGTTTGTCGTCCGGCTTCAGCGCCAGATCGTTGTTGGTGTGACTGAACGACACGTCATAGAAGCCCCACTGCCTGGCGCTCAGCACACCGGGAATGCCCATCTCGCCACGCATCGCAATGTCGGCCAGACGCACTCCACGACTGGTCGCATCGCCCGCCGCCCAGGATTTTCGCGAGCCAGCGTTTGGCGCGTGGCGATAGGTACGCAGTGCCTGCCCGTCGGCGAACGCGTGGGACAAGGCCGATAAAAGCTGCTCGCGATTGGCGCCCATCAGTTTGGCAGTGACGGCGGTCGAGGCGACTTTCACCAGAATGACGTGGTCGAGTCCTACGCGATTGAAGGAGTTTTCCAAGGCAATCACGCCCTGAATCTCGTGCGCCATGATCATCGCTTCCAGCACATCGCGCACCGTCAGCGGCGCTTCACCATTGGCCAGGCGTTTTTGCGACAGGTGATCGGCCACCGCAAGAATTGCACCGAGGTTGTCCGAAGGATGCCCCCACTCGGCGGCGAGCCACGTGTCGTTGTAGTCGAGCCAGCGGACGATGCAGCCGATGTCCCATGCGGCCTTCACCGGATCCAGACGATACGGCGTGCCGGGAACCCGTGCGCCGTGAGGCACGACGGTGCCTTCAACGATCGGGCCCAGCAGTTTGGTGCATTCTGGAAAACGCAGCGCCAGCAGGCCGCAGCCCAGCGTGTCCATCAGGCAGTGGCGGGCGGTGGTCAGCGCTTCGCTGGATTCGGGTTTAAAAGTCAGAACGTAATCGGCGATGTCCTGCAGGACACGGTCGTAGTCGGGGCGGTTGTTCAGGTCGACGTTGGCGCTCATGTTCGATTCACTCGTGAAGTGGTTCGTTGATGGGACCTCGGTTCAGGGCTAATTTTTTTATGGTTGAAATGCAATCGACTGTAGGAGTGAGCCTGCTCGCGATGGCGGCGTGTCAGACAACACTGATGCTGAATGTCAGTCCGCTATCGCGAGCAGGCTCACTCCTACAGTTTGTTCGGTGTTGTATCAGAAACAATCGCCGGGCACGCGTACGTACCCTTCCATCAGAACACGCGCGCTACGGCTCATGATGGCTTTTTTCACCACCCACTCGCCGTTTTCCAGCGTCGCTTCTGCACCCACGCGCAACGTTCCGGACGGATGGCCGAAACGCACGGCATTGCGTTCAACGCCACCAGCCGCCAGGTTCACCAGGGTTCCGGAAATTGCCGCCGCCGTGCCGATCGCCACCGCCGCCGTGCCCATCATCGCGTGGTGCAGTTTGCCCATCGACAACGCGCGCACCAGCAGATCGACATCACCCGCGGCAATCGCTTTACCGCTCGACGCTACGTAATCCGCAGGCTTGGCCACGAACGCGACTTTCGGCGTGTGTTGACGCTTCGCTGCTTCTTCCAGGTGGGAGATCAGGCCCATGCGCAACGCACCATAGGCGCGGATGGTCTCGAACATCAGCAGCGCTTTCGGATCGCCGTTGATCGCGCCTTGCAACTCGGTGCCGGTGTAACCGATGTCTTCGGCGTTGACGAAAATTGTCGGGATCCCGGCGTTGATCATGGTCGCCTTGAACGTACCCACCCCCGGCACTTCCAGCTCATCGACCAGATTGCCGGTAGGGAACATCGAGCCACCGCCGCCCTCTTCTTCCGCCGCCGGATCCATGAACTCAACCTGTACTTCGGCTGCCGGGAAGGTCACGCCGTCGAGTTCGAAATCACCGGTTTCCTGCACTTCGCCGTGGGTGATCGGCACGTGGGCAATAATCGTTTTGCCGATGTTGGCCTGCCACACGCGCACCACGGCGACACCGTTGTGCGGAATGCGGCTGGCATCGACCAGACCGTTGCTGATGGCAAACGAACCGACCGCCGCCGAGAGGTTGCCGCAGTTGCCGCTCCAGTCGACGAACGGCTTGTCGATAGAGACCTGGCCGAACAAGTAATCGACGTCGTGATCGGCGCGGGTACTTTTCGACAGGATTACGGTTTTGCTGGTGCTCGATGTTGCGCCGCCCATGCCGTCGATCTGCTTGTCGTACGGGTCGGGACTGCCGATCACCCGCAGCAGCAGCGCGTCGCGGGCGGGACCTGGAACCTGCGCCGCCTCGGGCAGATCTTTGAGGCTGAAGAACACACCTTTGCTGGTGCCGCCGCGCATGTAAGTGGCGGGAATTTTGATCTGCGGTGCGAAATTAGCTGCGTGAGCCATGATTGCTCCTTCAAAGCGGCCAGAGGACTCATCATCCCTTGGCCACTGAACCTATTTAAACAGCCACCGCCGAACCCTCGAGGAAGTCCTGGGCAAAGCGCTGCAACACGCCGCCGGCCTCGTAGATCGACACTTCTTCAGCGGTATCGAGACGGCAAGTCACCGGCACGTCTACCCGCTCGCCATTCTTGCGATGAATCACCAGCGTCAGGTCCGCGCGCGGCTTGCGCTCGCCGACCACGTCGTAGGTTTCGCTGCCATCGATGGCCAGCGTATGGCGGTCGGTGCCCGGTTTGAATTCCAGCGGCAACACGCCCATGCCCACCAGGTTGGTGCGGTGAATGCGCTCGAAACCTTCGGCGGCAATCGCCTCGACACCGGCCAGGCGCACGCCCTTGGCCGCCCAGTCACGGGACGAACCCTGACCGTAGTCGGCGCCGGCAATGATGATCAGCGGCTGCTTGCGTTCCATGTAGGTTTCGATGGCTTCCCACATGCGCATGACCTGGCCTTCAGGCTCGACGCGGGCCAGCGAACCCTGCTTGACCTTGCCGTTTTCCACGACCATTTCGTTGAACAGTTTCGGATTGGCGAACGTCGCGCGTTGTGCAGTCAAGTGGTCGCCACGGTGGGTGGCGTAGGAGTTGAAGTCTTCTTCCGGCAAGCCCATCTTCGCCAGGTATTCGCCGGCGGCGCTGTCGAGCATGATCGCGTTCGACGGCGACAGGTGGTCGGTGGTGATGTTGTCCGGCAGCACCGCCAGCGGACGCATGCCCTTGAGCGGACGCGCGCCGGCCAGCGCACCTTCCCAGTACGGCGGACGGCGAATATAAGTACTCATCTCGCGCCACTCATACAGCGGCGCGACTTTCGGCCCGGTGTCTTCATGCACGGCGAACATCGGAATGTAGACCTGACGAAACTGCTCAGGCTTGACCGAAGACTTGACCACCGCATCGATTTCTTCGTCGCTCGGCCAGATGTCTTTCAGGCGGATTTCGCGGCCATCGACCACGCCCAACACATCCTTCTCGATATCGAAACGGATGGTCCCGGCAATCGCGTAGGCGACCACCAGCGGCGGCGACGCGAGGAACGCCTGCTTGGCGTACGGATGGATGCGGCCGTCGAAGTTGCGGTTGCCCGAGAGCACGGCGGTGGCGTACAGGTCGCGGTCGATGATTTCTTGCTGGATCACCGGGTCGAGTGCGCCGGACATGCCATTGCAGGTGGTGCAGGCAAACGCCACGACACCGAAACCGAGCTGTTCCAGCTCCGTGGTCAGCCCCGCTTCGTCAAGGTACAGCGCCACGGTTTTCGAGCCCGGTGCCAGCGAGGATTTCACCCACGGCTTGCGCGTCAGGCCGAGTTTGTTGGCATTGCGCGCCAGCAGGCCGGCGGCGATGACGTTGCGCGGGTTGCTGGTGTTGGTGCAACTGGTGATCGCCGCGATGATCACCGCACCGTCGGGCATTTGCCCCGGCACGTCATCCCACTGGCCGGAGATGCCTTTGGCGGCCAGATCAGACACCGCGACGCGCGCATGCGGATTGCTCGGGCCGGCCATGTTACGCACTACCGAAGACAGGTCGAAGGTCAGGCCGCGCTCGTATTGCGCGCCCTTCAGGCTGTCGGCCCACAGGCCGGTGAGCTTGGCGTATTGCTCGACCAGTTGAACCTGCTGATCTTCACGACCGGTGAGTTTCAGGTAATCGATGGTTTGCTGGTCGATGTAGAACATCGCCGCCGTGGCGCCGTATTCCGGGGCCATGTTGGAGATGGTCGCGCGATCGCCGAGGGTCAGCGCCGCCGCGCCTTCGCCGAAGAACTCCAGCCAGGCGCCGACAACTTTCTGTTTGCGCAGGTATTCGGTCAGCGCCAGCACCATGTCGGTGGCGGTGATGCCCGGTTGCAGCTTGCCGGTCAGCTCGACGCCAACGCTTTCTGGCAGACGCATCCACGATGCGCGACCGAGCATCACGCTCTCGGCTTCAAGGCCGCCGACACCGATGGCAATGACGCCCAGCGCATCGACATGCGGCGTGTGGCTGTCAGTGCCGACGCAGGTATCCGGGAACGCCACACCGTCGCGCACCTGGATCACCGGCGACATTTTCTCCAGATTGATCTGGTGCATGATGCCGTTGCCCGGCGGAATCACATCAACGTTCTTGAAGGCCTTTTTGGTCCAGTTGATGAAGTGGAAACGGTCTTCGTTGCGCCGATCTTCGATGGCGCGGTTTTTATCGAACGCCTGGGCATCGAAACCGCCCGCCTCGACCGCCAGCGAATGGTCGACGATCAGTTGCGTGGGCACTACCGGATTGACCTGCGCGGGGTCGCCGCCCTGCAAGGCAATGGCGTCACGCAGGCCGGCGAGGTCGACCAGCGCGGTCTGGCCGAGAATGTCGTGGCACACCACACGTGCCGGGAACCACGGGAAGTCGAGGTCGCGTTTGCGTTCGATCAATTGCTTGAGCGAGTCGGTGAGCGTCGCCGGATCGCAGCGACGCACAAGGTTTTCCGCCAGCACGCGGGAGGTGTACGGCAGGGTGTCGTAGCTGCCGGGCCGGATCGCCTCGACCGCCGCGCGGGTGTCGAAGTAATCCAGCGGCGTACCGGGCAGGTTCTTGCGAAATTTTGTGTTCATCGGGTCAGGACTCGGGGTCACGGTGATTTCAAAGGGTGAGCAAACACCAGACTCAGGATTCACACCGTCCCTTGTAGGAGTGAGCCTGCTCGCGATAGCGGTGTGTCAGTCAACATTGATATCAACTGAAAAGCCGCCATCGCGAGCAGGCTCACTCCTACAGGGGGTTGCGGTGTCCTCGGGTCAGCTCACCATTCAGCGACGTTCGATTGGCACGAACTTGCGCTGGTCGACGCCGGTGTATTCGGCGCTTGGGCGGATGATGCGGTTGTTGGCGCGCTGTTCGAAAACGTGCGCGGCCCAGCCGGTCAGGCGCGAGCAGACGAAGATCGGCGTGAACAGCTTGGTCGGGATGCCCATGAAGTGGTACGCCGAGGCATGGTAGAAGTCGGCGTTGGGGAACAGTTTCTTCTGCTCCCACATGGTCTTGTCGATCGCTTCGGAAACCGCGAACAGCACCTCGTCACCGACCTCGTCGGCGAGTTTTTTCGACCAGCCCTTGATCACCTCGTTGCGCGGGTCGCTGTCCTTATAGATCGCGTGGCCGAAGCCCATGATCTTGTCCTTGCGCTCGAGCATGCCGAGGGTGCCCTTGATCGCCTCCTCGGGCGAAGAGAAGCGCTCGATCATGTCCATTGCCGCTTCGTTGGCGCCGCCATGCAACGGACCGCGCAGCGAGCCGATAGCTGCGGTGACGCACGAATACAGGTCCGACAGGGTCGATGCGCAAACGCGTGCGGTAAACGTCGAGGCGTTGAATTCGTGTTCGGCGTAAAGGATCAGCGACACGTTCATGACTTTGACGTGCAGTTCGCTCGGCTTCTTGCCATGCAGCAAGTGCAGAAAGTGGCCGCCGATGCTCGGCTCGTCGCTCACGCAATCGATGCGCTTGCCGTCGTGGCTGAAGCGGTACCAATAGCACATGATCGCCGGGAACGCGGCGAGCAGGCGATCGGTCTTGTCGCGCTGCTCGGAGAAGTCTTTCTCCGGCTCGATGTTGCCAAGAAACGAACAGCCGGTGCGCATCACGTCCATCGGATGGGCATCGGCGGGGATGCGCTCCAGCACTTCCTTGAGCGCTTGCGGCAAGTCGCGCAGCTTGCTCAGTTTGTCTTGATAGGCGGCGAGTTGCGCCTGGGTCGGCAGTTCGCCGTACAGCAACAGGTACGCTACTTCTTCAAATTGCGCGTCGGCGGCCAGTTCGCGCACATCGTAGCCGCGGTAAGTCAGCCCGGCACCGGCCTGGCCCACGGTGGACAATGCGGTTTGCCCGGCCACCTGGCCCCGGAGTCCGGCGCCACTGAGTACTTTTGCTTCGGCCATTGTTGTCTCCAGTTTTCTTGAATTTGTAGGGGAAACAGGTGGGAGCGAGCCTGCTCGCGAAGAGTGCATCAGGGACACCGCGTTATCGTTGGCGCCCATTCGCGAGCAGGCTCGCTCCCACAGGGGTTTGTTCAGCCTTTCTTCTGTGCAAACAACGCATCGAGCTTTTGCTCGAACGTGTGGTAATCAATACGATCGTAAAGCTCCATGCGAGTCTGCATGGTGTCGATGACATTCTGTTGCGTGCCGTCGCGGCGGATCGCGGTGTAGACGTTTTCCGCGGCCTTGTTCATCGCGCGAAACGCCGACAGCGGATACAGCACCAACGACACATCAGCACCGGCCAGTTGCTCGGTGGTGTACAGCGGCGTCGCGCCGAATTCGGTGATGTTGGCCAGGATCGGCGCTTTCACCCGGTTGGCGAACAGCTTGTACATCTCAAGCTCGGTAATCGCCTCAGGAAAGATCATGTCAGCGCCCGCTTCGATGCACGCCGCAGCGCGATCCAGCGCCGATTCCAGGCCTTCCACCGCCAGCGCGTCGGTGCGCGCCATGATCACAAAGCTGTCGTCGGTGCGCGCATCGACCGCGGCCTTGATGCGATCGACCATTTCCTGCTGGCTGACGATCTCTTTGTTCGGGCGATGGCCACAGCGCTTGGCGCCGACCTGATCTTCAATATGAATCGCCGCCGCGCCGAACTTGATCATCGATTTGACGGTGCGCGCGACGTTGAACGCTGACGAGCCGAAACCGGTGTCGACGTCCACCAGCAGCGGCAGGTCGCAGACATCGGTGATGCGCCGCACGTCCGTCAAGACGTCATCGAGACCGGTAATCCCCAGATCCGGCACGCCGAGCGAACCTGCGGCCACCCCGCCACCGGACAGGTAAATCGCCTTGAAACCGGCGCGCTTGGCCAGCAGCGCGTGGTTGGCGTTGATCGCACCAACCACTTGCAATGGATGCTCGCTGGCGACCGCATCGCGGAAACGCTGGCCTGGCGTGTTCAGTCTGGAACTCATGACTCACCTCGTTCAGTGGCTGTCTTATTGTGGGCGCCGTCCTGGTAATGACGGGCGATGTTGCGTTTCGAGGCGCCGATATGGCGGCGCATCAGCAATTCGGCGAGTTCGCCGTCACGGTCGGCGATGGCATCGAGAATCCGGTGATGTTCAGCGAACGCCTGACGCGGGCGGTTCGGCGTGGTGGAAAACTGAATGCGGTACATGCGCACCAGTTGGTACAGCTCACCGCAAAGCATCTGCGTCAGCGTGCGATTACCGCTGCCCTGGATGATCCGATAGTGGAAGTCGAAATCGCCTTCCTGCTGGTAGTAGCCGACACCGGCCTGAAACGCTGCGTCGCGCTCGTGGGTTTCCAGCACCCGGCGCAGCTCATCGATTTCTTCTACGCTCATGCGTTCGGCCGCCAGGCGGCAGGCCATGCCTTCGAGGGATTCGCGGATTTCGTAGAGTTCGATCAATTCGGCATGGTTGAGCGACACCACCCGCGCGCCGACATGCGGCACACGCACCAGCAGGCGCTGGCCCTCCAGGCGATGAATCGCCTCACGCAACGGTCCGCGGCTGATGCCGTAGGTGCGCGCCAGCTCCGGCTCGGAAATCTTGCTGCCCGGGGCGATTTCACCTTTGACGATAGCGGCCTGAATGCGCCGGAAGACGTTTTCCGAAAGCGTCTCGGTATCTTCGCCGCTGATGACCGGGGGATCGAGTTGATCCAGCATGATTGTCGACACCTTGATATCCAATGTGGCAAAAACTAGCTAATTAGCCCGCATACGTCAAAGGATAAATAGGTATTGTCGACAATCGTCTAATAACCGCAGCCAACTGTTCGCTTGACCCATGTGGGAGCGAGCCTGCTCGCGAAGGCGCAATATCAGTCAGCATCTGTTTCGAATGACACACCGCCTTCGCGAGCAGGCTCGCTCCCACAGGGGTATCTGCTCAAGGGTGACAGGTCGGCGCAAGCGCTGGCGCCATAAAACCACCGTGCTAGAATGCCGCCCGCATTTGCTGGCCATTTACAGGCTTGTCATAAAAAGCTGAAAGGCACACGAAGGGACCTGCGCACGCTGTGTCAGGTGCCCCAACCGACCACGGAACGCTGCGCACCAGGATTTATGAGACTCAAGCCTTTCCCGACATTTTTCGCACTGTTTTGCCTGCCCGGCCTCGCCGCCGCGGGGGAAAAAACCGTGTATGGCCTCAACGAATACGCTTCGCTCGATGGCATTAATCTGGAAGTCGCGGCCAAACTCGACACCGGGGCGAAAACCGCCTCGCTGAGCGCCCGCGACATCAAACGCTTCAAACGCAACGGTGAGTCCTGGGTGCGCTTCTACCTGGCCATCGATGCCGCGCATTCGCATCCGATCGAACGGCCACTGGCCCGCGTCAGCAAGATCAAGCGCCGCGCCGGCGACTACGATCCGGAAGAAGGCAAGAAATACACCGCCCGTCCGGTGATCGAGCTGGATATCTGCATGGGTTCGGCCATGCGCAGCATCGAAGTGAACCTGACCGACCGAAGTGCGTTCCAATACCCGCTTTTGATTGGCTCCGAGGCGCTGAAACGCTTCGACGCGCTGGTCGACCCCAGTCTTAAATACGCTGCCGGCAAACCTGCCTGCACCATCGCCGCTCATACCGCCGAGTAATTTCCATGCGTTCTCTAACCTTCCACCTGAAAATCCTGATCGCCGTGCTGGTGCTGCTGGGCGTTTCGGTTACGGCCTATCAGATTTTCGTGCTCGGCATCCCGGTGACCGAAGACGCCACCGACGACCTGTGGAACATCGACGCCAAGGTCGAGTTCGTCGCCAGCACCAAGGACCCGGTCAAGATTCAGATGTTCGTGCCGCCGCTGAGCCGCGACTACGTCAGCCTCAACGAAAGCTTCATCTCCAATAACTACGGCGTCGCGGTCAACCGCGTCGACGGCAACCGCAAGGTGACCTGGTCGGCCCGTCGCGCCAAAGGCAACCAGACGCTCTACTACCGTCTGGTGCTGACCAAGCGCTACACCGCCGAAAAATCCAAGGTCAAAGGCCCGACCTTCCGCGACAGCATGGTCATCGAAGGCCCGGAAAAAATCGCCGCCGAAGCGCTGCTCGCGCCGATTCGCCAGCATTCGGCCGACGTCGAAACCTTCATTGGCGAAGCGATCAAGCGGGTCAACAACCTCAACGATGACAACGTGAAACTGCTGCTGGCCGGCGACCCGTCCACCGCGCACAAAGCGAAAATCGTCGAACTGCTGCTGTCCATCGCTCACGTACCAGTAGAAAAAGTCCACACCATCCGCCTCGTCGCCGATCAGCCGCAAATGCCGGAACTGTGGCTGCGCAGCTTCAATGGCACTGACTGGCTGTACTTCAACCCGGAAACCGGCGAACAGGGCCTGCCGACCGACCGCCTGCTGTGGTGGACCGGCGATGAAAACCTGATCACTGTCGATGGCGGCAAGAAGGCCAACGTAACGTTCAGCCTTAATAACAGCGAGATGAACGCGATTCGTCTGGCCAAGCTGACCGATGAAAATACCGACGCCAACTTCCTCGAATACTCTCTATACGGCTTGCCGCTGCAGACCCAGCAAACGTTCATGATCATGGTGATGATCCCGATCGGCGTACTGGTGATCCTGATCCTGCGCAACCTGATCGGCCTGCAGACCCTCGGCACGTTCACCCCGGTACTGATCGCCCTGGCCTTCCGTGAAACGCAACTGGGCTTCGGCATTCTGCTGTTCACCGTAATCACCGCGCTGGGCCTGTCGTTACGCTCCTATCTTGAGCATCTGAAGCTGCAAATGCTGCCGCGCCTGTCGGTGGTGTTGACGTTTGTCGTGGTGTTGATCGCCGCGATCAGCCTGTTCAGCCACAAGCTCGGCCTGGAACGCGGCTTGTCGGTGGCACTGTTCCCGATGGTGATTCTGACCATGACCATCGAACGCCTGTCGATTACCTGGGAAGAGCGCGGCGCCAGCCATGCAATGAAAGTGGCGATCGGCACGCTGTTCGCCGCGTCCCTGGCGCACTTGATCATGACCGTGCCGGAGCTGGTGTATTTCGTCTTCACGTTCCCGGCGATCCTGCTGATTCTGGTCGGCTTCATGCTGGCGATGGGTCGCTACCGCGGCTACCGCCTGACCGAACTGGTGCGGTTCAAGGCTTTCCTGAAGAAGGCTGACGCCTGATGTTCGGTTTCTGGAAGACCTGGAAGGCCCTGGAAGCCCGGGGCATCATGGGCATCAATCGACGTAACGCCGACTACGTGCTCAAGTACAACAAGCGCAGTCTGTACCCGATTGTCGACGACAAGATCATCACCAAGGAACGCGCGATCGCCGCCGGCATTCACGTGCCGGAGCTGTACGGGGTGATCTCCACCGAGAAGGAAATCGACAAGCTCGGCGAGATCATCGGCGGGCGCAGCGACTTCGTGATCAAACCGGCCCAGGGCGCCGGCGGTGACGGCATCATCGTCATCGCCGACCGTTTCGAAGGCCGCTACCGCACTGTGTCAGGCAAGATCCTCGCCCATGAAGAGCTGGAGCATCACATTTCCAGCATCCTCACCGGCCTGTATTCGCTGGGCGGCCACCGCGACCGCGCACTGATCGAATACCGCGTCACCCCGGACCAGATCTTCAAAAGCATCAGTTACGAAGGTGTGCCGGACATCCGCATCATCGTGCTGATGGGTTATCCGGTGATGGCGATGCTGCGTCTGCCGACCCGCCAGTCCGGCGGCAAGGCCAACCTGCACCAGGGCGCCATCGGCGTCGGTGTCGATCTGGCCACCGGCCTGACCCTGCGCGGCACCTGGCTGAACAACATCATCACCAAACACCCCGACACCACCAACGCAGTCGATGGTGTGCAACTGCCCTACTGGGACGGGTTCATGAAACTCGCGGCCGGCTGCTATGAGCTGTGCGGACTGGGTTACATCGGCGTCGACATGGTGCTCGATCAGGAGAAAGGTCCGCTGATTCTGGAGCTGAATGCGCGACCGGGGCTGAATATCCAGATTGCCAACGATTGTGGGCTGACCTTGCGTACCCATGCGGTTGAAGCACGGCTGGAAGAGCTGAAAGCGCGCGGCGTGAAGGAGTCGGTTGACGAGCGCGTGGCGTTTACGCAGGAGATGTTTGGGCATATTCCTGCGGTCGAGGGCTGATCCAAAACCGAGCCGCACCCTTCGCGAGCAGGCTCACTCCCACAGGGACACGCACTCCAAATGTGGGAGCGAGCCTGCTCGCGAAGGCTGTCTCCCTGCAACACATAGCGTGACGCCTGCCCCGAATCTGCCAATCACCGACATCCCCTCTAGGAGCAATTCCTACAGAAGACTACAATCCCCACCCCGCCTCGATGGCCGATCTGCCCCGCCCATGTTGACCTGTTCCGTATTCCCGCTGCCCTACCGCGCCAATCCCGCTGACTACTTCGCGGCCATTCGCAACGCCCCTGGCGCCGTGCTGCTCGACAGCGGTCGGCCGAGTGCCGACCGGGGCCGTTATGACCTGCTTAGCGCCTGGCCGCTGAAACAACTGGCCGTGCTGCCGGACGAGGGCGGCGCGCATTTTCTGCAACGCCTGCGCGACAACCTCAGCCGCTTGGGCGAAGCGCAATTGCCGGTTAAATACGAGCTGCCGTTCGCCGGCGGACTGATCGGATATCTGAGCTACGACTTCGGCCGTCATCTGGAACACCTGCCAAGCCAGGCACTGGATGATCTGCAATTGCCCGATGCGCGTTTTGGCCTGTACGACTGGGCGTTGATCAGCGATCACCAGACTCAAACCAGCCAGTTGGTCTTTCATCCGTCGGTCTCCGCCGGTGACCAGCAGCGACTGACGACGCTGTTCACCCAACCACGGGCTGACGCACTGACGCCGTTCAAACTGAACAAACCGATGAGCGCCGATCTCTCGGCCGACGAGTACCGTCAGGCGTTCGAACGCATTCAGCAATACATTCAGGCCGGTGACTGCTATCAGGTCAACTTTGCCCAGCGCTTCCGCGCGCCGTGCGAGGGCGATCCATGGCTGGCTTATTGCGCCCTGCGCCAAGCCTGCCCGACCCCTTTTTCCGGTTTCCAGAGTCTGCCCGACGGCGGCGCAGTGCTGAGCCTGTCGCCGGAACGCTTCGTCAAGGTCAGCCAGCGCCAGGTGGAAACCCGCCCGATCAAAGGCACTCGCCCACGCGGCCTGACGCCCGGCGAAGACGCGGCCAACGCCGACGAACTGCTGGCAAGCCCCAAGGATCGCGCGGAGAACCTGATGATCGTCGATCTGTTGCGCAACGACCTCGGGCGCACGTGCCGCATCGGCTCCGTACGGGTGCCGGAATTGTTCAGTCTGGAAAGCTATCCGAATGTGCATCACTTGGTCAGCAGCGTGACCGGAGAATTGGCGGATGATCGCGACGCACTGGATTTGATTGCCGGCAGCTTCCCCGGCGGCTCGATCACCGGCGCGCCGAAAATTCGCGCCATGCAGATCATTGATGAGCTGGAGCCAACCCGGCGCGGTTTGTATTGCGGTTCGTTGCTGTATCTCGACGTGCGCGGCGAAATGGACAGCTCCATCGCGATTCGCAGCCTGTTGGTCAAGGATGCGCAGGTGTGCTGCTGGGGCGGCGGCGGGATCGTTGCCGATTCGCAGTGGCAGGCCGAGTATCAGGAATCGATTACCAAAGTGCGGATTCTCCTCGACACCCTGCAGAACCTTTAAAAGCTTCGCGAGCAGGCTCGCTCCCACATTTGGAATGCATTTCCCTGTGGGAGCGAGCCTGCTCGCGAAGGCATCCTTCCAGACGACTACAAACTCAAATCACGATTCGAGGCTTTGAGGAACTCCTGCTTCAGCTCGGCAAACGTATGCACCGCCGGAAACTGAGGAAACTCGCGAATCACATTGTCCGGCGCATGAAACAGAATCCCCGCGTCCGCCTCACCCAGCATCGTCGTGTCGTTGTACGAATCGCCCGCTGCAATCACCCGGTAATACAGGCTCTTGAACGCCAGCACCGACTGGCGCTTGGGATCTTTCTGGCGTAACTGATAGCTGGTCACCCGCCCGGTTTCGTCAGTGATCAACCGATGGCAGAGCAAGGTCGGGAAGCCCAGTTGGCGCATCAGCGGCTGCGAGAACTCATAGAAGGTGTCCGAGAGAATCACCACCTGGAAGCGCTCGCGCAGCCAGTTGACGAATTCCACGGCGCCGTCCAGCGGTTGCAGCGTGGCGATCACTTCCTGGATGTCCGACAGTTTCAGGCCGTGTTCATCGAGAATGCGCAGACGCTGCTTCATCAGCACGTCGTAATCGGGAATGTCCCGGGTGGTGGCCTTGAGGGATTCGATTCCGGTTTTTTCGGCGAAGGCGATCCAGATTTCCGGTACCAGTACCCCTTCAAGATCCAGGCAAGCAATTTCCACAAGACACTCCCGTTTGTAGTGATTATTTGAGTCGAGCGAGGCCGAACTCTAGCGCCTGCACCTGACGGGCGCAACGCACGGGACGCCCCGGGCGCGGCAGCTTTTTGTTACCATCGGCGCCATATAGAGCGCCCAGCGCCACCGACCTGTAGGAAGCCGCCCTGATGAGCCGAACGTTCGACGTCGTGGAACTCGCCACGACCTATGCCAATAAATCCGCCCAAGACATCCTCAAACTGGCGTTTGCCGAGTTCGGCGATGACCTGTGGATCTCTTTCAGCGGCGCCGAGGATGTGGTGCTGGTGGACATGGCCTGGAAGCTCAACAAAAACGTCAAAGTGTTCAGCCTCGACACCGGGCGTCTGCACCCGGAAACCTACCGGTTTATCGAGCAGGTACGCGAGCACTACAAGATCGACATCGAAATCGTCTCGCCGGACCACGCGAAACTGGAACCGTTCGTGAAGGAAAAAGGCCTTTTCAGTTTCTACCGCGACGGCCACGGCGAATGCTGCGGCATCCGCAAGATCGAACCGCTGCGGCGCAAACTGTCCGGCGTCAAAGCCTGGGCCACCGGCCAGCGCCGCGACCAGAGCCCGGGCACCCGTAGCGCTGTAGCCGTGCTGGAAATCGACACCGCGTTCTCGACGCCGGAACGCACCCTGTACAAGTTCAACCCACTGGCGCAGATGACCAGCGAAGAGATCTGGGGCTACATCCGTATGCTGGAATTGCCGTACAACAGCCTGCATGAGCGCGGCTTCATCAGCATCGGCTGCGAACCCTGCACCCGCCCGGTCCTGCCGAACCAGCATGAGCGCGAAGGCCGCTGGTGGTGGGAAGAAGCGACGCAGAAAGAGTGCGGGTTGCATGCTGGGAACATCATCAGCAAAAGCAAGGTCTAGTCCTCAGCCGCGCTGATTTCCCTGTGTAGGAGTGAGCCTGCTCGCGATAGCGCTGTGTCAGCTGAGATGGGTCTTGCTGATACACCGCTATCGCGAGCAGGCTCACTCCTACAGTAATCTCGAGCGACGCGAAGAATGTGTACACACAAATGTCACCATCGGTGCCATTTATGTGTGCACTTTTTGTTTTCGCGCCCTGAAAAGTTACACGCCTTTTAAATGATCCCCGCCCTCGCCTGCCCTCGAAATCTTTCCCCGAAAAAATTAACCTGTTCATTCGGTCAATTTTAATCGCCATTTTTTCAGCGACTTATCGCGACTCGATAACTTTTAGAAATGAGTACGGCTGCCCATAGATTCGCAACTGGCACAGATCTGGCTTTAATGCACACATGTTTTGTATACAAAACCGCAAAACATGCACACACTTTCGATCCGCACGCCTGAAGCGCCCTATCCCGTACAGGCTGCAGATGCCCCTAACCTGCGATGTTTCATTGCCGCGACGAAGATTTGTCGAGCCTGGCGGCTCATGCACAGTCATCGCGGCCCTGAGCATCAGGAGCCTGCCGGAATGCGTACAAGTCTTTCGAACAACATCGCGCTGAATCTGCCGCCCTCCACACTTGACCAACCGTTGCCCCATGACGGGGTGGACGAGCCGCTGAGCCCGCGCCTGCACAACAGCGACCTGGCGCCGACCAAGGCCGAAGGTCGACGCTGGGGCAAATACAGCATCTTTGCCCTGTGGACCAACGATGTGCACAACATCGCCAATTATTCGTTCGCCATCGGCCTGTATGCGCTGGGCCTGGGCGGCTGGCAGATTCTGCTGTCGTTGGGGATCGGCGCGGCGCTGGTGTACTTCTTCATGAACCTGTCCGGGTACATGGGCCAGAAGACCGGCGTGCCGTTTCCAGTGATCAGCCGCATCAGTTTCGGCATCCACGGCGCGCAGATTCCTGCACTGATCCGGGCGGTTATCGCCATCGCCTGGTTCGGCATTCAGACCTATCTGGCCTCGGTGGTGTTTCGTGTGTTGCTGACCGCCGTGCATCCCGGCTTCGCTGAATACGACCACAACTCGATCCTCGGTCTGTCGACATTGGGTTGGGTGTGCTTCGTGGCAATCTGGCTGGTGCAACTGGTCATCCTCGCCTACGGCATGGAAATGGTCCGCCGCTATGAAGCTTTTGCCGGCCCGGTGATTTTGCTGACGGTTGCCGCCCTTGCCGCGTGGATGTACTTCCAGGCCAACGCAACCATCGCCTGGTCGATCCGCGAACCGCTGACGGGCGGTGAGATGTGGCGCAACATCTTTGCCGGCGGCGCTTTATGGCTGGCGATCTACGGCACGCTGATCCTCAACTTCTGCGACTTCGCCCGCTCCTCGCCCTGCCGCAAAACCATCCAGGTGGGAAATTTCTGGGGTTTGCCGGTGAATATTCTGCTGTTTGCAGCGATTACCGTCGTGCTGTGCGGCGCGCAATTCCAGATCAATGGCCGCATCATCGAAAGTCCGACCGAGATCATCGCTTCGATTCCTAACACGTTTTTTCTGGTACTCGGTTGCCTGGCGTTCCTGATCGTCACCGTCGCGGTGAACATCATGGCCAACTTCGTCGCCCCGGCGTTCGTGCTCAGCAACCTGGCGCCGAGATACCTGACCTTCCGCCGCGCCGGGCTGATCAGCGCAACCATCGCCGTGTTGATCCTGCCGTGGAATCTCTACAACAGTCCGTTGGTGATCGTGTATTTCCTGTCCGGCCTGGGCGCTCTGCTCGGCCCGCTGTACGGGGTGATCATGGTTGACTACTGGCTGATCCGCAAAGGCCGGATCCATGTGCCACAGCTCTACAGCGAAGCGCCACACGGTGCTTATTACTACAGCCGCGGCGTCAATTTCCGCGCGGTGGCGGCGTTTATTCCTGCTGCGTTGATCGCCATCGTTCTGGCATTGGTGCCGGGCTTCCACAGCGTTTCGCCGTTTTCCTGGCTGATCGGCGCCGGAATCGCCGGCATGCTGTATCTGATCATTGCCAAACGTCAGCCGCACTACGCCGATGTCAGCGGCGAAGCCATCGCGGTCGATAACGTCTGCCATTAATTCCCTCGCGGCCCGGTTTCGGGCCGCAAAACTGCCCGCAATAAGGATTTTCCATGCGCATTCTCGTGGTCAACGTCAACACCACCGAATCCATCACCGATGCCATCGCCCGTTCGGCGCAGGCCGTCGCCTCACCCGGTACGGAAATCGTCGGCCTGACGCCACACTTCGGCGCCGAGTCGATCGAAGGCAATTTCGAAAGCTACCTGGCCGCCATCGCCGTGATGGATCGCGTGATGTCCTACGATCAGCCATTCGATGCCGTGATTCAGGCTGGCTACGGCGAACACGGCCGCGAAGGCCTGCAGGAATTGCTCAACGTGCCGGTGGTGGACATCACCGACGCCGCCGCCAGCACGGCAATGTTCCTCGGCCATGCCTATTCAGTGGTGACCACGCTGGACCGCACCGTGCCGCTGATCGAGGATCGTCTGAAACTCTCCGGCCTGTGGGATCGCTGTGCCTCGGTGCGGGCCAGCGGCCTGGCCGTGCTGGAGCTGGAACACGAGCCGCAGCGTGCGCTGGAGGCGATTGTGCACCAGGCCGAACTGGCGGTAACGCAGGACAAGGCAGAAGTGATTTGCCTGGGTTGCGGCGGCATGGCCGGGCTGGACGAGCAGATTCGTCGGCGCACCGGAGTGCCGGTGGTGGATGGCGTGACGGCGGCGGTGACGATTGCCGAAGCGCTGGTGCGCTTGAACTTGTCGACGTCCAAGGTGCGCACCTATGCGACGCCACGGCCGAAGAACATTGTTGGCTGGCCGGGGCGGTTTGCTCGATAGACCGTGTCATCGTTCATCGCGAGCAGGCTCACTCCTACAGGGGAACGCATTCCAAGTGTAGGAGTGAGCCTGCTCGCGATGGCCGCAACCAGTTCCCAAGCCTTGCTCAAACAGCACTAAACCGCCGCGCCAAGCCCTGCTCGGCAAACTGCTCGATAACGAAATCGACAAACGCGCGGGTCTTGCCCGGCAGGAGTTTGTGCTCGGCGTAATAGATCGAGATGTTGCCATCATCGACAAACCAGTCCGGCAACACCCGCTGCAACGTCCCCGCCTCCAGATACCCAACGGCGAACGGCATACTCACCAGAGCAATCCCCAAACCCTGCGCTGCCGTCGCGCAGGCGGCGTCGGAATCGCTCATGGTCATCCGCAGCTTTAACGTCAACGGGTTGTGCTGCTGATCGCGGTGGGTCAGTTGCCAGGAGCGTACGCGCCCGGTTTGCGGTGAGCGAATCAGAATCCCATCGTGCCGGGCGAGATCATCGGGATGGTTGATCGGCGCATGGCTGTGCAGATAATCCTTTGACGCCACCAGTACACGATGGGCCGCGGTCAGCCTGCGCGCCACCACACCCGGTGGCAGTTCGAAGCCGCCGCCAATGGCTGCGTCGAAGCCCTGCCCGATCAGATCGACCTGGCGATTATCGAAGTGCCAGTCCGGGTTGATCGCCGGGTAGCGACGCAAAAACTCACCGAGCAGCGGCACGATATACAAACGTCCGAACACCGTGCCCATGCTGACTTTTAACGACCCGGCAGGTTGCCCTTCGGCGCTGGCCAGATTGGCCACGGCATTCTGGATCGTAGTCAGGCTCGCGCTGACCTCCGTCAAAAAGCGCTGCCCGGCTTCGGTCAGTGTCAGGCTGCGGGTACTGCGCTGAAACAGTCGCACACCCAGTCGGGCTTCCAGCTTCGCCACGCTTTTGCCGACCGCGGCCGGCGTCAGGCTCAGGCGTCGCGCCGCTTCGGCAAAACTGCCGACTTCGGCACTGCGCACGAAGCATTCGATACTGCTGAAGGTTTCCATGAGCGCCACTATAAACTTCTGGTTTACACAGACTATAGCAATCAGGGTCTACACGGTTGTCGGTAACAGGTCGATACTCGGCTGCAACAACAGGGCGTCCCGCCTTGAACATTTGGAGATCGAAGATGACCACTCAAAACTTCAGCGGCAAAGTCGCTCTGATTCAAGGCGGTTCGCGCGGTATCGGCGCGGCCATCGTCAAACGCCTTGCTGCTGAAGGCGCCGCGGTAGCCTTCACCTACGTCAGCTCGGCTGCAAAAGCTGAAGAACTGCAAAACAGCATCACTGGCAATGGTGGCAAAGCCTTGGCGATCAAGGCCGACAGCGCCGATGCCGACGCCATCCGCCACGCCGTCAGCGCCACGGTCGAAGCGTTTGGCCGCCTGGATATTCTGGTCAACAACGCCGGCGTACTGGCCATCGCACCGCTGGAAGAGTTCAAACTGGAAGACTTCGATCAGACGCTGGCGATCAACGTGCGCAGCGTGTTCATCGCTTCGCAGGAAGCGGCGAAACACATGGGCGAAGGGTCGCGGATCATCAACATCGGCAGCACCAACGCCGACCGCATGCCATTCGGCGGTGGCGGCGTATATGCGATGAGCAAATCGGCACTGGTCGGTCTGACCAAGGGCCTGGCTCGCGATCTCGGCCCACGGGGCATCACCATCAACAATGTGCAGCCCGGCCCGGTCGACACCGACATGAACCCGGCACACGGTGACTTCGCCGAAAGCCTGATTCCCCTTATGGCCGTGGGCCGTTACGGCACCGCCGATGAAATTGCCAGTTTCGTGGCGTATCTGGCCGGGCCGGAGGCTGGTTACATCACTGGTGCCAGCCTGACCATCGACGGTGGTTTCGGCGCCTGATTACTTTTTAAACCGCAAAAAAAACGCCGCCCTTCGTGCTACGAAGGGCGGCGTTTTTTCCGTTGAGGGGGTCAAGCCCATTCCAGCGCCGGCAGGCCAAAAGCGCTGGGGGTGAAGGCTTTCAGCGAGCGAAGAATGCCGTCAGCGTGGGCGTATTTTTCATCGGCCATCGCCGCGTCGGGGATGGCGATCGCGGTCATGCCTGCCGCTTTTGCTGCGGTGACACCAAACGGCGAATCCTCAAATACCAGACAATCCCCGGGCGCAACACCCAGACGCCGGGCAGCGGTAAGGAAGATATCCGGCGCCGGTTTGGCCGCGCCGACTTCCGGATCGTCCGCCGTGACGATGAAATCGAACAGCGCAAACCAGTCGCGGTGCAAGGTGGTTTTCTGGCCGAACGACTGGCGTGACGAACTGGTGCCGACTGCGATCGGAATGTTGTGCGCCTTGAGGTGACGCACCAGCGCCTCGGCACCCGGCATTGCCTGAGCCTTTGGAAAACGCTCGCGCATCAGCGGCTCGCGGATCGTCAGGAATTCTTCCGGGGTGATTGGTAGCTCAAGCGCTTGAACCACGTAATTGGCCAGGTCGCTGGCACCGCGACCAATGATGTTCTGCTTGACGCTCCAGTCGAACGTTCGCCCGTAACGCCCGGCGATGATGGAGGTGACCTCGGTGTAAATGCCCTCCGTGTCCAGCAACAACCCGTCCATATCGAAAATCACGGCCTTGATCGGGCCGAACGCCTTCAGCGGTGCATTCATCATCGGATCCGTTATCAAAGACATCCCGGGCGGCATGCAAAGTGCCGCAACTCGGATCTGATTAATGGGTTCAGCAGCATAGCGAGGAGGATGGACCTAGGGCAACGGGCAATGCCCCTCTATCCGCGTTATCCGATCGGCAGAACTCAGCTAAACATTGCCACCGGAAAAGGCTTACTGTTCATCCTCGTCATCTTCATCCTCCTCGATCAACGGCACCGTCGCGTCATCCATCAGCGAACCCGGGTCTTCATTTCCCGGATCGTTGATCTTTTCCGGATCGTTGATAAACGGCACGCCGCTCGGGCCTTTTTCTTCCTTGCCTTCGGTTTCAGGAGTCATGGCAAACCTCTCGATCACGTGGGATGTATGACGTTCGAAAAGCCCTACTGCCAATCGTTCCTCAATCCGACGGCCAGACACGAAAAACCCGGCACCAGGCCGGGTTTCCGTTGATTCAATAACGTCAGTTCTTGTGTTTGTTTTTGTACTTATGCTTGTGCTTGTGTCCACCGGAGTGGGATCCGCCGTCGTCGTCACCCAGGTTGTTCCCGACCGCACCACCCGCAGCACCACCCAGGCCTGCGCCGATGGTCGAACCGGTAGAGCCACCGAGGCTGTTGCCGACGACCGAGCCGCCCGCGGCGCCGAGGCCGCCACCAATCGCGGCTTCCGTGCGATTGCGTTTATTCGCGCCAAGGGCACCGCCCGCCGCGCCGCCGACACCTGCGCCGACCGCCGCGCCCGTGCTTCCGCCGAGCTGTCCGCCAACCACATTACCCAGCGCACCACCGAGACCACCGCCTACGGCAGCAGTGCCGTCTCCGGCAGCCATCGCGCCCTGCGCCACGAACAAGCCGAAAAACAGTGCAGATAATGACAATCGCATATGAACCTCTCAGTTCCCGAATCGGGACAGTCCGCCCAAGCGGGGCGTATGTGAATTGGAGATGATTTATGAAGAAACGTTCACCCATGAAAAAGCCCGACATCGAGTCGGGCTTTTTCTGACAGAAAATCCGTCTCAGTGGCCCTTGTGGCCTTTGCCCAGATTGCTGCCCACCGCGCCGCCGGCTGCACCGCCCAGGCCCGCGCCAATGGTCGCGCCATTCTTGCCACCGAGGCTGTGGCCAATCACCGAGCCGCCGGCCGCGCCGACGCCACCACCGATGGCTGCCTTGGTGCGGCTGCCTTTGCGTGCAGCGACCGCGCTGCCCGCAGCGCCCGCGACACCGGCACCAATCGCAGCACCGGTGCTGCCGCCCATTTTCTGGCCGACGACATTACCCAGCGCGCCGCCCAGGCCGCCACCCAGCGCCGCGGTGCCATCGCCGGCGGCCATCGCACCTTGAGCAACCAGAAGGCCAAGAACCACAGCGGGCAGTGTTAAACGCATGACGAAAACCTCAAAAAAATGGGATGACAAAACGGGCCGGGATTTAATGCTCTCGACACACAAAAGTCCAGACGAAGTCGAAAGATCCGCGTGCACTTGGCGCCGGGTTGGACAGCGATTATGGAGAAGGTTTTATGCCAGGCAAAAAAAAGCCCGCTGGGGAGACGGGCTGGAGACTTGCTTTCTAACGGATGGCTTCACCCTACGTTGACCCACGTGAAAAGTTTGTGAAAAAAAACCCATATAAATGTCAACGGTTGCCAGGCGTTTCCACCCATAGGCTTGCGTCCATAAAAAACCCCGTTCAATGACGGGGTTACCGGGCGAAATCACTTTCCTTTCCTTGCCGTGACCTTGGGCAGAAACTTCGCTTTCGGCCCTTTCGGGGCTGTAGAGCGAATTTTTCCATTGCTCACCGGATCTTCGCCAAAACCCGACTGATACTCCGTCTGCCCGCAGCGCACGCAGTTGTTGAATGAAAACTCAGCGCCATCGTCTTCGATATACGGACCTGTCATAGCCTCTCCCCTCCGCAATGGGGCCGACACCGGCAAACCGCTTTGCCTGAAAAAATATCGACCTCCAAGGCTTTTGAGACTAGCCGGTCATTCCTGGACTTGTTGTTCATGCTGACTGATCCCGACGAATGGATGTGCCGCCATTCAACACGCACCCTTACAACCGCTGGTCTTTCTCCGCTAAAGATTTTCAGCAAATGGCCGCTGCCCTTTTTCCTACAAATGAATCTCAAGGAGAGAACATGCAAATCAACGGATTCCCCAACTTGCCAGTCGTCAAGCTCACGGATGAGCAGATCGCCGCTGGCAAAGCCGCCGCGGAAAAACTCAAGGACAAGATCGCCTCGGGTGAAATCACCATCAAGTACCCGGATAAACCGATTTTGCAGCCAGGCGTCATCTATCATCCGAGCGAACCCGCGCAACCGGCTCAATCTGGCGGCACGCCGACCCTCGTCGCTATCGATACACCGTTGACCTACGACTCCAGAGGCACGGTCATTCTCAAACCACAAGGCTGATCGTCGGCAATAAGCCCATCCTTTGAACGGATGGGCTTCGCCGCTTATGGCGAAGACATTCCCGAGTCAGCTAATCTGGCATCCTCGTCTCGCTGCCAAGGATTGCCAACATGATGCTAAAAACCGCTGCCTTGCTCTGCATGGCTCTCACGATCAGTGGATGCGGAACGATCAGCAGCGTTTTCCAGGAAGACTCCATCGCGGGCGAAGACCTGAAAAAGCGCCAGACCCACTGCGATTCGATTTCCCGGATCTACAGCGGTATCGGTTACGACTTCTGCACGCTGCACGCGCCTGAGTTACCGCAGAAAGGTTTCGCCGGTCGCCCCGCAGCGCCGCTGATTCTGCTTGATCTGGCAGTCTCCGGCCTGGCCGATACGCTGGTTCTGCCGTACACCGCCTATCAACAGGTGAAACACGGCAACATCGAAATCTATCAGGCGCAAACGACCGCCCGGTGATCAGCGCAACTTCACCGCCGTACCGGTCACAAACACCACCACCATGCCGCCCTTGCCCGCCGGCATGCTGATCTCGAAATCCACCCCGACCACTGCATCCGCCTGCAACGCGCGCGCGCGCTCCTTGAGTTCGTCGGTCGCCTGCACGCGCGCCTCCTTCAAGGCCCGTTCGAGCGTTTGCGACCGGCCACCAAAAAAGTCGCGCATGCCGGCGAACAGATCACGGATCACATTGACGCCTTGCACCGATTCGGCGCTGACAATGTCCAGATAGGCGGTGATCTCACGTCCTTCAACGGAGTGAGTGGTGGAGATGATCATGGAAGTCGTCCTTTTACAAAAATGTGAAGCCGATACAGCCGTATCGGAAAGCTCTCGCCGCTCTCCCGGAAAAAGCATTTATTCGACTCTGCGCTTGAAACTGGCTGATCCGCTACGCATGCGCCTCCCGATCAAGGACGTCCGCAACCCATTGATTAATACTCTTATGCGCTAGCTGTGCTTTTACGGCGACTGTTGCGTGAAGTGCCGGCGCCAAGCGCAGGCTGAGATTCCCCGAATAAGGTTTCTGTGGTGCGCGCCCCAGCTTTGCACAGGTTTCGAGGTAGTCAGTCACAGCATCCTGGAAGGCTTTGCGCAGCTCTGCGACTGACTCACCGTGGAATCCCACGACGTCTTTGATCCCGGCGATATGGCCGACAAAAAGGCCATCTTCATCACTGTAGTCAATTCGGGCGGCATAGCCGTTATAGTTCATTACATTCACGGAATGACTCCTGCTTGCTCAAGAAAAGCCCGTGCGTCACGCAGTTGATAGGGCTTTGCTTCTTTGTCCGGGTGGGGCCGGTGGAAGGTGGCGACCACACCGTTCAGTTCAAAACGCACCCTGGAGCCGTTGCCCTCGATCGTTTGGGCGCCTACTGCGCCAAAGAGGGACTCGATTCGAATCCATTCCAATGTATTTGGTACCGGCCTGGAAAAGATGGCTTTGAGCGTACTGAGCTGTTTGTTGTTCATGGTATTGAATCATGATACCGCAATGATTGGGTAACGCGGTCAAGCCGCAGTTACTAAAAGCTGGCCTTCGCACAAAAAACTGTCGCGGCTCTATCGAGCGGGCGGCTTTTTGCGGCCGAAGCCCTACTACCTGTCTGACACGGCAGTTAGAATAACGAGTGTCTCGGGACGGAGTTGTAGGCAGAATCTGCGAGCTACGTAAGGAAGTACGACTTCTGTGTCGTGAGCAGGCAAGCGCCTGCCAGCCCTCAATTTGGCGAATTTTTTGTCAGGACGCCGTTACAACTCAGCGACCAGGCTTCGCTGAGCTGACGGGAATACCGACGAGAAAAGAGCCAGCAGCATGAAATAGTCCCCGACCGAGCGAGCGACAAGCTGCACAACGATTTGCACTGCAAGCCCTCTCAGCATGTTTAGGGGCTTACATCGTATTTTTTCAAGACACCAAAAACCACAAACCCCCGACTTTCTCGAGGAAAATCAGGGGTTTGTGTTTACTGAATGTGGCGGTGAAGGAGAGATTCGAACTCTCGATACAGTTTCCTGTATACACACTTTCCAGGCGTGCTCCTTAAGCCACTCGGACACTTCACCGTATCTCTGCAAACATGTTCTGTCTGTCGAGGCGCGCTAATGTAGTCGAAAGCTTTTCCGATGGCAAACTTTTTTTCAGAATTTTCATGCGCTTAAGAGAATACCCGGAGGGTCGCCACCGAGGGCCATGGCAAACCGGCCATTCTTCGGTGAGCGCTGCGCCGCTATTGATGAGTGCAATGGCGCGCCACGCCGGCTCAGCCGGAAAAAGGGTGACCGCAGGGTCAGTCACGGCGCTTTACCTGACTGGCGGCGGTGGGTAACGTCTGCCCATCTTTCTTACAAGGAATGGCGTCATGAGTGAGTTGATTTCCTACCACCTCGAAGACGGTATCGCGACCCTGACCCTGAACAACGGTAAGGTCAATGCCATCTCCCCGGACGTGATTGCGGCGTTCAACGCGGCGCTGGATCAGGCGGTGACGGATCGCGCCGTGGTGATCATCACCGGTCAGCCCGGTATTTTATCTGGCGGCTACGATCTCAAGGTGATGACCGCCGGCCCTAAGGAAGCGGTATCGCTAGTGACCGCCGGTTCGACCTTGGCACGTCGTCTGTTGTCTCACCCATTCCCGGTGATTGTGGCCTGCCCTGGTCACGCCGTGGCCAAAGGCGCGTTTATTCTGCTGTCCGCTGACTACCGCATTGGCGTCGAAGGTCCGTTCAGCATCGGTCTGAACGAAGTGCAGATCGGCATGACCATGCACCACGCCGGCATCGAGCTGGCGCGTGATCGTCTGCGTCGCTCGGCCTTCCATCGCGCGGTGATCAATGGTGAGATGTTCGATCCGCACAGCGCGGTAGATGCCGGCTTCCTCGATAAGGTGGTGTCGGCCGAGGAACTGCAAGGCGCCGCCCTCGCCGCGGCTCGTCAGTTGAAAAAAATCAACATGACAGCGCACAAAAACACCAAGCTGAAAGTGCGCAAGGCGCTGCTGGACACGCTGGATAATGCGATCATCCTCGACCAGGAGCATCTGGGTTAAGCCTGTTGCCCATGCGCAGAAGAAAAGCCCGACCGTCGTCTCGGGCTTTTTCTTGCCCGCCGGGTTAAAAGGCAGCGACAGCTCTAGGACAGGTCTGCCCTTCATTTAGAAACATGCGCTTAAACATCGGCCATCTCCGGAGTCTATAGCGGCAATTGCCGAAAACAGTGCACATCCGTACACTGCGCCACCTTTTGTCCCGGTGGGGCCTGAAAATGCTGTTCGTGTTTCGTATGTTATTGATGGGCCTGCACTTTGTTCTGGCTGGAGTGCTAGGAGTGATCCTCGGCGTGTGCCGCCCGTTCAATCCTGACAACAGTCGACTCTGCGCTCGCCTCTACGCGCTTCCGGCGATGTGCATTTTGCGTCTGCGGGTGAAATCCGACGTCGGTGGTTTGCTGGACAAACCCGACAGCTGCGTGATCATCGCCAATCATCAATCCAACTACGATCTGTTTGTGTTCGGCAACGTGGTGCCGCGGCGCACCGTGTGCATCGGCAAAAAGAGCCTGAAGTGGGTGCCGCTGTTCGGGCAGTTGTTCTGGCTGGCGGGCAATGTATTGATCGACCGCGGCAATGCGCACAAGGCGCGGCAGTCGATGCTCACCACCACCCATACCCTGCAAAACGAAGAGACTTCCATTTGGGTATTCCCGGAAGGGACGCGTAACCTCGGCGAGGAGCTGCTGCCATTCAAGAAAGGCGCGTTCCAGATGGCGATCGCCGCCGGTGTGCCGATCGTTCCGGTGTGCGTCAGCAGCTACATCAAACACATGCGCCTGAATCGCTGGCGCAGCGGCGACGTTCTCATACGTTCGCTGCCGGCGATTCCTACAGTCGGATTGACCATGGATGACATGCCGATGCTGATAGAGCGTTGCCGCGAACAGATGCGCGAATGCATCGAATCGATGGATCGCCAACTGCAAGCCGCCTGAAAACCAAACCCGCCCTGTGCGGGTTTTCTTTTGCCCACTGAACTGTACAGATTTCACTGACTCTCAAGCAGCGACACGGCTAAGCTGAAGCCTTGTATTCCTGTCACCTGCCAAGAAGAAGTGAATCACCACCATGGGTCGAGTTGTTGCTGCTGCGGTCTACAGCGCGGGAAAGAAAGTCACCAATATCACGCTGGACGAAGGCGCTGCCTGGGCCGCCAAACCCGGCCACTTCGTCTGGATCGGTCTGGAAGAGCCGGACGCCCAGGAACTGTTCAACCTGCAACGTCAGTTCAATCTGCATGAACTGGCCATCGAAGATGCGCTGGAGAAACACAGCCGGCCAAAGCTGGAAACCTTTGGCGACGCTTTGTTTATCGTTACCTACTCGCCCGTTCGTGAAAACGGCGTTTTGCAGTTCATCGAAACGCATATCTTCGCCGGTAAGGGCTACATCATTACCGCACGCAACGGCCACTCTGCCTCATACGCGCAAGTCCGCCAACGTTGTGAGGCACGTCCGTTGCTGCTGGAGCATGGGGAAGATTTCGTGCTCTATGCGCTGCTCGATTTCGTCATCGAGAACTATCAGCCCGTGGGCGAAGCCATTCATGCCGAGATTGATGAACTGGAGCGCAACGTACTGTGCAGCGCGCTCAACGAGCGTGACATTCAAAAGCTCCATGGCCTGCGCCGCGATGTCGTGCGCCTGCGCCGGTACGCAGCGCCGATGGTAGAGATTGGCGAAGAACTGCAGAAACTCAGCTTCCCGTTCATCGACAAGAACATGCGCCCCTATTTCCGCGACGTGCAGATCCATGTGACGCGGCAGATGGAGGACCTCAGTACGCTGGCCGACATCGCCAGCCAGACCATCGAGATTGGCGTGTTGCTCGAGGCCTCACGGCAAAGCGTGGTGCAGCGCAAGTTCGCGGCGTGGGCGGCGATTCTGGCGTTTCCCACGGCGGTGGCGGGGATTTACGGGATGAACTTCGAGAACATGCCGGAGCTGACCTGGCATTACGGCTATTTCGGCGTGCTGGGGTTTATTGCGGTGGGCTGTGTGAGTCTTTGGGCGAGTTTCAAGCGGTCTGGATGGTTGTAGCAGTGACCGCGTTGCCTGGGCGATTCGCGAGCAGGCTCGCTCCCACAGAGGATCAATGTAGGAGCGAGCCTGCTCGCGAAGCTTTTGGTCTCAAACCGTTTCTGGCTTGTGCGCCACAAACCGCATCATCCATTCCGCAACCGTAGCGCCATGATGCTCCTGCTCCAGGCTGGCGACGCCCTTGCTATAGATCTGCGCACCCAGCGCTTCCTGACGCAAATCCAGCAGCGCCCGCGAATAGTCATGAATGAATTCCGGGTGCCCCTGGAAACACAGCACCTGATCGTTGATGTGATACGCGGCGAACGGGCAGAAGTCACTGGACGCAATCACCGTGGCGTTCTCCGGCAGCGCCGTGACTTGGTCCTGATGGCTGATCAGCAGCGTCAACTCTTCACGCACCGGACTCATCCAAGGCGCCTTGGCTGCGAGTTTGTAGTTGTGGGTACCGACGCCCCAGCCCTGCGTCGCACGTTCGCTCTTGCCACCGAGCAGCAGCGCCAGCAACTGATGGCCGAAGCACACACCGAGCAGTTTGTCGCCACGCTCGTAACGCGCCAGCAGGTATTGCTTGAGGGTCTGAATCCACGGATCCGTGCCGAATGAATCGGCCTTGCTGCCGGTGACCAGGTACGCGTCGAAGCTCAGGTCGTCGCTCGGGTAGTGGCCCTGCATCACGTTGTAGACGGTGAACTCGGCGGCAATCGGTTGCTGCGAGAACAGGCGCTGAAACATCTGCCCGTAACCCTGATATTGGTCGACCAGTTCCGGACGCAGGATGTCGGTTTCGAGTATGCAGATGCGTAGCGACATAAAAAATACCTGACACGTGATGGGAATAATGAACACCTCAGAGCCTGCCCTGAAACACCCTGGCAAGGCAAGCCCCGCAGTGCCCTTGGCCCCTAGAACATCTCACCGTTGGCGGCTTTATCCAGCAGCAGTGCCGGCGGTGCGAAACGTTCGCCGTATTGCTCCGTCAGATACTGCGCCCGGGCAACAAAGTCCTTCACCCCGTATTGGTTGATGAATTGCAGCGCGCCCCCCGTCCATGCGGCGAAACCGATGCCGAAGATCGAGCCGACGTTGGCATCGGCCGTCGAGGTCAGCACACCCTCCTCGACGCAGCGCACGGTTTCGATGGCTTGAATAAACAGCAAACGATCACGCACATCCTGTGGCGAGATCTGCCCGTCGGCCTTCTCGAAACGGCTTTTCAGCTCGGGCCACAAATGCTTCTGAGCGCCGACCGGGTAATCATAAAAGCCAGCGCCCGCCGCCTTGCCGGGCCGTTTGTATTCGTTGAGCAGCAAGTCAATCACGGCAAACGCCGGGTGCTCAATCAGCGGTTTCCCTTCAGCCTGCAGGTCTTTGGCCGTCTGCGTGCGGATGTGGCTCATCAAGCTGAGGGAAACTTCGTCGGAGATGGCCAGCGGGCCTACCGGCATCCCGGCCTTGCGTGCTTCGGTCTCGATCATCGGCGCGCTGACGCCTTCGCCGAGCATGGCGATGCCTTCATTAGTGAACGTGCCAAACACTCGCGAGGTGAAGAAGCCGCGGCTGTCGTTGACCACGATCGGGGTCTTCCTGATTTGCAGGACGAAATCAAAACCGCGCGCCAGGGTGGCGTCGCTGGTTTGCGCGCCCTTGATGATTTCCACCAGCGGCATTTTTTCCACCGGGCTGAAGAAATGCAGGCCGATGAACTTGCTTGGATCCGGCACAGCGCGCGCCAGACCAGTGATCGGCAACGTCGAGGTGTTGGACGCAATCACCGCCTCGCCACCAACGACTTTTTGCGCCGCCGCCGAGACCGTCGCTTTCAGTTCGCGGTCTTCGAACACCGCCTCGATGACCAGATCGCACCCGGCCAGATCGGCATCGTCCTCAGTGGTGTGGATCCGCGCCAGCACCTCATCACGCTGCGCAATCGTCATCTGCCCCCGTGCAACCTTCTTGTCCAGCAGTGCCGCTGAATGCGCCTTGCCTTTATCGGCCGCAGCGAGGTTGATGTCCTTGAGCACCACGTTGATACCGGCCGAGGCGCTGACAAAAGCGATCCCCGCGCCCATCATGCCGGCGCCCAGCACGCCGACCTTTTGCGTTTTATGTGGCGCGAAGCCCTGTGGTCGCGAACCGCCGGCATTGATTTCATTGAGCTGAAACCAGAATGTGCCGATCAGGTTTTTCGCGATCTGCCCGGTGGTCAGCTCAGTGAAATAGCGGGTTTCGATCAGATGCGCTGTGTCGAAATCCACCTGCGCGCCCTCCACCGCCGCACACAGGATCTTCTCCGGTGCCGGCAGCGTGCCTTGGGTTTTCGCGCGCAGGATCGACGGTGCGATTGCCAGCATTTGCGCAACTTTCGGGTTGGACGGTGTGCCGCCGGGGATTTGATAACCCTTGACGTCCCAACGCTGCACGGCCGCTGGGTTGGCGACGATCCAGGCACGGGCCTTGACCAGCAAGTCGTCGCGATCTGACGCCAGCGCGTCGATCAAACCCGCCTGCAAAGCCTGCTGCGGGCGGATTTTCTTGCCTTCGAGCAAGTACGGCAGCGCTTTCTCGATGCCGAGCAGGCGCACCATGCGCACCACGCCGCCACCGCCCGGCAGCAGGCCGAGGGTCACTTCCGGCAGGCCAAGTTGCACCGAAGCATCGTCCAGCGCCACGCGGTGATGACAAGCCAGACAGATTTCCCAACCGCCCCCCAGTGCCGCGCCATTAATAGCAGCGACCACCGGCTTGCCCAGTGTTTCCAGCGTGCGCAGTTGGCCTTTGAGGGCGAGCACCATGTCGTAGAACGCTTTGGCCTGCGGCTTGCCGACCTTGATCAGTTCGTTGAGGTCGCCGCCGGCAAAGAAGGTTTTCTTTGCCGAGGTGATGATGACTCCGGCCAGGCTGTCTTTTTCTGTGAGCAGACGGGCAACGCTGGCCGCCATGGCCTCGCGGTACACGGCGTTCATGGTGTTGGCGCTCTGGCCCGGCAGGTCGATGGTCAGCACGACGATACCGTCCTGGCCTTTTTCGTAACGAATGGCTTCGCTCATAGCAGGATTCCTTGAATGCGGGGCTCAGAGGCGTTCGATGATGGTGGCAATGCCCATGCCACCGCCGACGCACAGGGTCGCCAGGCCATAGCGCAGGCGTCGGGTCTCCAACTCGTCGAGCAGAGTGCCGAGGATGGCGCAACCGGTGGCGCCCAGCGGGTGGCCCATGGCGATGGAGCCGCCATTGACGTTGACCTTGTCCGGGTCGACGGCCATGTCCTTGATGAACTTCAGCACGACCGAGGCAAACGCTTCGTTGACCTCGAACAGGTCAATGTCTTCCACCCGCAGCCCGGCCTTGGCCAACGCTTTGCGGGTGGCCGGCGCCGGGCCGGTGAGCATGATCGTCGGATCAGTGCTGGTGACTGCCGTAGCGACAATCCGCGCCCGGGGTTGCAGACCCAGCGCGCGGCCCTTGGCTTCGGAGCCGATCAGCATCAGCGCGGCGCCGTCAACGATGCCAGAGCTGTTGCCGGGGGTGTGCACGTGGTTGATCCGCTCGACATGGCTGTAGACCCGCAGCGCCGTGGCATCGAAGCCCATCTGGCCGATCATTTCAAAACTCGGCTTGAGTTTGCCTAAGCCCTCCAGCGTGCAATCGGCACGAATGAATTCATCATGATCGAGCAGGATGATGCCGTTCTGATCCTGCACTGGCACCAGCGACTTGCTGAACGCACCGCCGGCCCGGGACCGCGCGGCTTTCTGTTGCGAATGCAGGGCGTAGGCATCGACGTCCTGGCGGCTGAAGCCTTCAAGGGTAGCGATCAGGTCGGCGCCAACGCCTTGCGGGGTGAAATGGCTGTGCAGGTTGGTCTGCGGGTCCAGCGCCCAGGCGCCGCCATCGCTGCCCATCGGCACCCGCGACATCGACTCGACGCCGCCAACCACCACCAGGTCTTCGAAACCGGAACGCACTTTCATCGCGCCGAGGTTGACCGCTTCCAGCCCCGAGGCGCAGAAACGGTTGATTTGCACGCCCGCCACGCTGACGTCCCAATCGGCCACCTGCACGGCGGTCTTGGCGATGTCCGAGCCCTGATCGCCGATCGGCGTCACGCAGCCGAGTACCACGTCATCGACCTGGCTGGTGTCCAGTGAGGTGCGCAGTTGCAGCGCGGTCAGCAATCCGGCCACCAGGTTCACTGGTTTGACACTGTGCAAGGCGCCGTCGACCTTGCCTTTGCCCCGGGGCGTGCGTAATGCGTCGAATATCAAAGCTTGGGTCATGACGTCCTCGAACCTGTGCGGTGATGATGGCGGGTCCGTCACTCTTGGCCGCAGCGCGTCAGGATTCAATGACCACAGCGCTCAATGCGCTTGACGTACACGCTCAGACGGACGGTCATCGACGATCAGGTGAACCGGTTCAGGTCGCCGAGTTGTCTAGCCAGCGGGCGTTACAGAAGCTGGCAATACGCCTCATAGCTTTTTAATCGCATTTTCCGAGACCTCCATGTGAAATGGATCTAAGCCACGGCGCGCACCGGCCCTAAGGTGAACATGTACGTCATCGTTGTCGGGTTTTGCCGAGACGGTCGTCCCTCAACAGGAAGTGCAACGCATGCCGTCATGGATATGCAGGCAGGCATCAGGAAATAACAATAAAGGCGGTCAAGCCATGTTCAAACAACCGAAAGTTCGTCAAGCAGGGCTCATTCTTTTTGCCACGACGCTGTTGTTGATTTTGCCGAATCTGACCAAGGTCATCGGCTGACTCAAGCGCCAGGCGCTGACTATCGCCACAGAAAATGTGACTGGCCCGCTACCCGGGCCAGCGTGGCTGTGCCAACCTTTGTGCACTTTCACGACATGGACGGCGATCATTTTGAAAACCCTCATTGCGTTCGGGGTCTTGCTGCTCAGCATGCCCTTGTCTGCCGCACAGCTGGAGTTGCAGCTTGGCGCGAACAGCCGCACCTGGCAGACCGAGGAGCTGCTCAAGCTCCCCCAAATACGCACGCTCACGGTCAAGAACGATGTCTCTTATAAAAAAGACATGACCTACCGTGCGGTGCCCATGGCTGCATTGCTGACCGGGATCAAGCCCGAAGATCACCTGCAAGCGGTGGCGCTGGACGGGTTTGCTGCCGAACTGGCGGCGGCGCCGCTGCTCGACACCACAGGCGCGCGAGCCTGGCTGGCCATTGAAGATCCCGCTCAGCCGTGGCCGCCGCTGGGCGCGGGCAAACACGGCGCCGGGCCGTTCTATCTGGTGTGGACGGATCCGCAGGTGGGCAATATCAGCCCCGAGCAGTGGCCGTTTCAAGTCGCCAGCATCAAGCTGATGGCCCCGGTGGCCCAGCGCTTCCCTGCCCTGCTCCCCGATCCCGCGCTGAAGGCCGATGATCCGGTAAACATGGGTTTTGCGCTGTTTCAGAAAAACTGCCTGGCCTGTCATCGTTTGAACGGTGCCGGGGATGCGCAATTCGGCCCGGATCTGAATATTCCGTACAACCCGACCGAGTATTTCGGTGCAAACTTTTTGAAGCGTTACATTCGTGATCCGCAGAGCTTGCGTCAGTGGCCGCAGGCGAAGATGCCCGGGTTTTCGGTGGAGGCGTTGCCGGACGCTGATCTGGAAATGTTGATCAGCTATCTCAAGCACATGGCCGGGCGCAAAGCCAAGCCCTGACACCGATCCCCTTGTAGGAGTGAGCCTGCTCGCGATAGCGGTGGGTCAGTCACAACGGTATCGCCTGATATGCCGCTATCGCGAGCAGGCTCACTCCTACAGGGGATGGTGCGAATCCCTACTGCTGCTGGACGGAAATGACCGGCGTCGGCGAGACAAACACCTTCGCATGCATCTGCTCGCAGCCGCCACCCCGGCGCATGCCGCGTACCGGGCAGGCATCCAGGTAATCCAGGCCCACCGCCAGTTTCAAATGACGCTCAGGCCGCGCCAGTTGATTGGTCACGTCGAAGCTGTACCAGGCGTCATCCAACCATGCTTCTGCCCAGGCGTGACTGGCCAGATGTTCGCAGTCCTCGCTGTACAGATAGCCCGACACATAACGCGATGGCACGCCGAGGCTGCGGGCGCAGGCCAGAAACGCGTGGGTGTGATCCTGACAGACCCCGGCCCGCCCGGCGAAGGCTTCGGCGGCGCTGGTGTCAACTTCGGTCGAACCCGGCGTGTAGCTCATGTGCTGATTCAGACCGTGCATCAGATCGATCAGGGCCGTGCGGTCACGGCGCTGCTTGCAGGCGTGCTCGGCAAACGCGCGAAGGGCTTCATCGGCTTCGGTCAAACGAGTGAAGCGCAGGAACGGCAACGCCGACTGGCTTTCATGCTCGGCTTCGCGCAGCTCGTCGATATCGACTTGGCCGCGAGCGCCGATAATGATCGCTTCGTGGGGCTCGTCCATGGTCAGCACATGCAGGATGTTGCCGAACGGATCGAGCTGCGCACGCACCGGACGCGGCAGGTCGAGCTGCCAACTGAGGACGTGCTGACGCTCGCTGTCGTGAGGCGTCAGGCGCAGATACTGGATGCTCGCCCGCACCTGATCTTCGTAGTGATAGGTGGTCTCGTGGCTAATGGAAAGTCTCATGCAGCCTCCAGGTAGGAACTGTGAATGGCGTTGCCCAACTGGCGCACCAGCGGGATGAATTCGGTCAGCCAGGCGTGCAGGCCTTCCTCGAGGATTTCGTTGATGCCGGTATAGCGCAGGCGTGCGTCCATTTCGGCAGCCAGACGTTGGGCCGGACGACCGTTGGCGCCGGGCAATTGCGCAAGAATCTGGTCGATTTCTTCGGTGCAGGCGCGCAGTGACCGCGGCACATCGGCGCGCAACAGCAACAGCTCGGCGACATGTCGGGCGCCGGGGGCATCACGGTAAATTTCCGTGTAGGCCTCGAATGACGACAGGGCCCGTAACAGCGCACTCCACTGGTAATACGCGTGGGCCGTACCGTCACTGACCGCCTCGGCCTGATCGCCGGCCATTTCATAACGAGCATCGAGCAGGCGCAGTGTGTTGTCCGCGCGTTCGATAAACGTGCCGAGTCGAATGAAGCGAAAGGCATCGTTGCGCATGATCGTGCCGTAGGAGGCGCCGCGAAACAGGTGCGAACGCTCCTTGATCCATTCGCAGAAACGGCTCATGCCATAGCGGCTGAGGCCTTGTTCGGCGATCCCGCGAATCTCCAGCCAGGTGGCGTTGATGTTCTCCCACATGTCCGCGGTGATACGCCCGCGCACCGCATGGGCGCTGGCTCGCGCCGCCCCCAGGCAACTGTAGATGCTCGCCGGGTTGGCGGCATCGAGGGCGAAAAAATGCAGCAAGCGTTCGGCATGCAATGCGCCGTGGCGTTCCAGATAATCGTCCAGCGTGCCGGTGATGAGTAGCGGCATGGCGAGTTCGTGCAGACCGTCGCCGCGACCGTCTTGCGGCATCAGCGACAGCGAATAGCTGATGTCGAGCATCCGCGCGAGGTTTTCCGCTCGCTCCAGATAACGCGACATCCAGTACAGATCCGAGGCAGTTCTACTTAACATGGCAAGCTTCCTTCAATCCTCGACCACCCAGGTGTCCTTGGTTCCGCCACCCTGCGAGGAATTCACCACCAGAGAGCCTTCGCGCAAGGCGACACGGGTCAAACCGCCGGGCACAACCCGGGTTTCGCGACCGGACAGCACGAACGGGCGCAGGTCGATGTGGCGCGGCGCAATGCCGTTTTCGACAAAGGTCGGACAGGTCGACAGCGACAGCGTCGGTTGCGCGATATAGGCATGGGGCTTGGCCTTGATGCGCTCGCGAAACGCGTCTATCTCAGCCGTCGTGGCCGCCGGCCCTACCAGCATTCCGTAACCGCCGGAGCCTTGGGTTTCCTTGACCACCAGCTCCGGTAGATTGGCCAGCACATGGGACAGTTCAGACGGATTGCGGCATTGCCAGGTCGGTACGTTCTTCAGGATCGGTTCTTCGTCGAGGTAGAAGCGGATCATGTCGGTGACAAACGGATACACCGATTTGTCGTCCGCCACGCCGGTGCCGATGGCATTGGCCAACACCACATTGCCGGAGCGATAGGATGACAGCAGCCCCGGTACACCGAGCATCGAGTCCGGATTGAAGGCCAGCGGATCGAGGAACGCATCGTCGAGACGGCGGTAGATCACATCCACCGCTTTTGGCCCATCGGTGGTGCGCATGAACACTTTGTCGTCGCGCACGAACAGGTCCGCGCCTTCGACCAGTTCGACGCCCATCTCCCGCGCGAGAAACGCGTGTTCGAAAAACGCACTGTTGAAGCGCCCCGGCGTCAACACCACCACGCTCGGGTCGTCCAGCGGGCTAGAGCTTTTCAGGGTGTCGAGCAACAGGTTCGGGTAGTGGTCGATGGGCGCGATGCGCTGGGCGGCGAACAGCTCGGGAAACAAGCGCATCATCATTTTGCGGTCTTCGAGCATGTAGCTCACGCCGCTCGGAGTGCGCAGGTTGTCTTCGAGTACGTAATAGGTACCGTCGCCATCACGCACCAGATCGACGCCGGAAATGTGCGAATAGATATCGCGGTGCAGATCCAGGCCTTGCATCGCCAACTGGTATTGCTCGTTGGCCAGCACCTGTTCGGCGGGAATGATCCCGGCCTTGATGATGCGCTGCTCGTGGTAGAGATCGGCGAGAAACATGTTCAACGCCTTGACCCGCTGGATGCAACCGCGCTCGACAATCCGCCATTCACTGGCAGGAATGCTGCGTGGGATGGTGTCGAACGGAATCAGGCGCTCGGTGCCCTGCTCGTCCCCGTAGAGCGTGAAAGTGATCCCGGCACGATGGAACAACAGATCGGCCTCGCGCCGCCGCTGGGCAAGCAACTCGTCAGGCGTATCCGCCAGCCAACGGGCGAACTCTCGATAATGCGGGCGAACCAGGCCGCCGGCATCGTACATCTCGTCAAAATAGGTGCGGATCATGCCGTACTCCTTGTCACTCCGGACATACAGGCCTTCGCAAGGCCCGTGCCATCGGCATAAACGCTTTGATTTCAATCGGTTGTATATCCACGCCGCGGGCAGCGCACCATTCCTGTGCGGCAAATGCCCCGGCCCGATTGCCCCCGCTTCATTGCGACGCACTGCGGCGTCTATCACCAGCATAGTCAGAGTTGATTTCACTGCCTGAGCGTGACTGCGGATAATCCGCGCATTCGCTGCAAAACCTCCTCGGCAGAGACGCCGAAAGCTTGCCGCTCAACCGCTCTGGACTGCCTCGGCAGCCCGCCCCGCCGTAACCCTGACCGGTTTCCTCTCCTTATTGGTCTTCCCTTTTAGCCACCCTCTCCGGTGGCTTTTTTTTGCCCGGGATTCTTGTTTCAGAGTTTTTCCACGGCAATTTGGTACTCCGAAAACAACAACGGCCGACCCGAAGGTCAGCCGTTGCTCGACAAACGCTGCGCAAGATCAATTCAACCGATAGCGATTGCGCACCTCCTGCTTCACGCCCCAGCCCTCGATAATGCCGCCCAAGGGCTCGACCACTGCGGAAAAGCCCAGCTCGAAATCACCAATATCGTCGTAGGTCGCATACATCACTTTGCTCAATTCCAGCGACCAGGCGCCATCGTCGCGCGCACTGACCTGGGCATTGATCGATTCACCGCGAAATTTGCCTGCTGCCCTGCGCGCCCGTTCCTCGTCCGGGAAAATCGCGTAGAACTCGATGGGATGGAAACGGGAAAAATCGAAACCGCCTTCTTTCATGCGGCGCAGAACATTGCTGCTGATGTCTTCTTGATAGGCTGTGCTCATGAATCGTCCCCCTCGATTGATGGATAGACTTTCCGTATTCCCGCCCCGGGCCTTTTGGCCAAAGTACTACGGCAACGTGGTTGCGCGCGGGAAGCAAGCATGTAGCTGACAAGACCAGACCTTAGCGATCCATTCGCTGATCTCGCTTGCAGAGTAGCCCCAAGAGAGCGCTGCTGCCAAGGCCTGGTTTACAAGATGACAGGAAGTATTCAGATGGGGGTGATGCTGCGGATTTCGATGCCGTTCTGCGTCTTGAGGTTTTTCACCCCGGCATCGGCGGTGCGCCCTTCCAGATCGTTCAGATCCAATTTGGCGGCGACCGGAAGAAGCCGCTCCTTGATCAGCCGTGCGGCCTCATCGTCGGACGGGCATTCCTCACGTTCGAAGACTTCATCAACAATTTCACCGTGATCATCCACGAAAGTGACTTTCCACTTTTGCATCAGTGCCTCCTCGATCAACCCGTAAATGGGCTTACCTCTATCTCGACTTTTTTCGGCGATAGTTGGTTCAAAAGGATTACAGGCGGCGATCATGAAGCTGTAGGAGTGAGCCTGCTCGCGATAGCGGTGGGTCAGCCGACGTCATTGGCAGCTGACCCACCGCTATCGCGTGCAGGCTCACTCCTACAGGGGTTATGCGGTGAAGGTCAGTCGTTGCTTGGCTTGTTGATCGCACGCAGTACGTATTGCGGCAAGGCGAATGCGCCGATGTGGATTTCCGGGTTGTAGTAGCGGGTGACGATGCCGCTGCCGATAAACCGCTGTTGCAGGGTTTCACGGCTCAGCTTGCGGTAGGCCGGGTTGGTCGAACCCCAGGCGAAGGTCATCGAACCGCCGATGTAGGTCGGCACGGCGGCCTGATAGAAGTGCCAGTCCGGGAACAGGCTGTTGAGCCGACCGGCCGTGGTTTTGACTTCGTCGATCTGCATGAACGGCGTGCCGTTCTGCGTCACGAGAATACCGCCCTCGTTCAGGCAACGGTGGCAGGCCTGATAGAAGTTCTCCGAGAACAGCACTTCGCCCGGACCGATCGGGTCGGTGGAGTCGGAGATGATCACGTCGAATTTTTCTGTCGTGGTGGCAACGAAACGCATGCCGTCGTCGATCACCAGGTTCAGACGCGGATCGTCGTAAGCACCGGCGGAATGGTTCGGCAGGAATTCTTTGCACATGTCGACCACGGTGCCGTCGATCTCGACCATGGTGATGTGTTCGACACCCGCGTGCTTGGTCACTTCACGCAACATGCCGCCGTCGCCGCCGCCGATGATCAGCACGCGCTTGGCAGTGCCGTGGGCGAGGATCGGCACGTGGGTGAGCATTTCGTGGTAGATGAATTCGTCGGCTTCGGTGGTCTGGATCACGCCGTCCAGCGCCATTACCCGGCCCATGCGCGGGTTCTGGAAGATCACCAGGTGCTGGTGTTCGGTGCGCACTTCGTGCAGCAGTTTTTCCATGCGAAAACGCTGGCCGTAGCCTTCGTAGAGGGTTTCCAGGTATTCGCTGGTCTTGGTGACGGTCATGGTCGAGTGCTCCGATAAATGCGCGGGCGTCAAACGTGGGGACGATTGCCCGGGAAAGGCGCGCATTCTACGTCGCCGAAGATGACAGGTCGAACGTCACTTGATCGGCTACACACATAACCCTTGTAGGAGTGAGCCTGCTCGCGATTGCCGTCTATCAGTCACAGAGACGTTGACTGAGAAATAGCTATCGCGAGCAGGCTCACTCCTACAGGGGGAACGCGGCGCTATCAGATTCGCACGTTGCCCCGCGGCCCGGCGATCGCCCAGATGATCAGGCCCAGCACCGGCAAGAGGATGATCAGCAACACCCAGACGATTTTCATCCCGGTGGAGGCGCCGCTTTTCAGCACGTTGATGATGGCCCAGATGTCGAGGGCGAGGATGATCAGGCCGATCAGACCATTGAAGGTGGAACCCATGGTGTCGCTCCAGAATAGTGGCATGCACTTTTAGGATAGACGGTCGCGCGCAGGGTTCCCTTTTATTGCGTTCAGACGTGAACGGCGACCTTCAAGGCTTCCAGCGCTGGCGCAGCGGCGATGCCGACCTCGGCACACAATTCAAGTACGCGAGGCACGTCGTTGCCGTAGACCAGCACCATTTGCAGCTCATCGTCGAGCAACTGGCTGAAGTTCATCAGCGTGTAACCGCCGTTTTCCTTGCTCAGGCTGCTCATCTGCACCTGAATGCGGTTGAGTGCGGTCAGCGCTTCGGTCCTGGCCAGTTGCTTGGGCTTGAGGTTGAAATCCACGCCCGGGCCAAACGAGGCGACGATTTGCGCGAACAGATCGACGTAAGTGTCGGCCTGAAACAGCACGGTTTCTGGCAGGCTGCCAACCACCACCCACTCGCCCAGCGGAATCGGGAAGGTGTCGTCGTAGTTGATATCCGGGTTGGCGGCCAGAAAGGCGTCGGCATCGGCGTAAGCTTGCGCCGCTTCATCGGCCACTGTCAGGATCTCGTCCTCGCCCATGCAGCCGGAGCTGATTTTGCTGATGAGTTCGACGAGTGCGGCTTTCATGAGGGCGGATCCTGTGGCGGAGATGGATTTCGAGGGCGCGAAGGATAACGCATTCTTCAGCGCACCCGACACCTGTGGCGAGGGAGCTTGCTCCCGCTGGGCTGCGTAGCGGCCCAAAAAAAATCAGAGGGCCCACTCTTTTGCCAGCGCTTCGCACTGAAGCGGGAGCAAGCTCCCTCGCCACAGGCCTTCAGGCCAGGAGTTTTTCCAGCTGCGCCGTGGTGTCCACTGCACCCATGGTGCGGGCCGCGTCCAGCGCCGTGACGCCATTGGCGTCCTTGGCTTTCGGATCGGCGCCTTTGCTGATCAGGTAATCAACGATTTCAACGCGGTTGAACATCGCCGCCATCATCAACGCCGTGCGGCCATCGAACGACGAGCCTTCAAGGTCAGCGCCCGCTTCGACCAGCGTTTTGACCACCGCCAGATCGCCTTTGAATGCTGCACCGGCAATCGGACTCTGGCCGTTGCCATTGCGCATCTCAGGATCGGCCTTGTGTTTAAGCAAGACCTTCACGGCATCAACATGGCCGTAGTAGCTGGCAAGCATCAGCAACGTGTCGCCCTTGCTGTTTTTCAGGTTCACCGGCAAACCGGCGGTCACCAGGCGATCGAGCATTTCGGCATCACCGTCGCGCGCCTTGTTGAAAACCTGCTCGGTGAATTCGGCAGCTTCTTCAGGGGTCATCTGGCGGCTTTGGTCGGACATGGGCAACTCCACTTCGGTCAATCGGAAAGGCGACAGTTTCCCGAGCGCGGCGATAGCTGTCACCCCCTTTTTCTCATCACGGGCAATAGCCAGATTCAATAACGGTATTGGCCTTGCTGGATTTCCGTTAACAACTGCTCATTGAGCTGAACGTAGGTTTCGCTGCCGGGCAACCAGGCAAAAATCGGATCGCCCCCGGTCTGGCCGGGGTCGAAGCCTTCTTTTTTCAAACGGGTTTTCTGGTATTTGAAGGTGCCGGTGGTTTCCATCTTCACCTTGACGCGCAGGAACAGCGGCACGGCGTAGGCCGGCATTCGCTGGCGGACGAAGCTCAGCAGCTCGGCGAAATCCAGGGTCGCCAGAGATTCGGCCGGGGTAATCGCCGCCATGCCGGCGCGTCCATTGGTGTTGCAAATTTCTACGCCATACGCCACCGCCTCGGAGATCTGCGGGTGTTGCAGCAGCAGGTTTTCGACTTCGGTGGTGGAAACGTTCTCGCCCTTCCAGCGATAGGTGTCGCCCAGCCGATCGACAAATTGCGCATGACCAAAGCCAATGTTGCGTAACAGGTCGCCGGTGTTGAAAAACCGGTCACCTTTGTTGAACACGTCGTGCAGTACGACGCGGGCGGTCTTCTGCGGATCGGTGTAGCCATCGAGCGGCGCCTTTTCGTCGATCCGGGCCAGCAGCAGACCCTGCTCGCCCTTGCCAACCTTGCGCATGAAGCCGTCGTCGCTGCGCAGTGGCTCGCCACTGTCATGGTCGTACGCGACCAGCTCCCAGGCCATCAGCGAGAAGCCGACGGTGTTATCGAAGTTGAGGATGTTGGTGAATCCGATGTTGCCGTCGCTGGCCGCATACAGCTCACAAATGTGGTCGACGCCGAAGCGCGTCTTGAACTCGGCCCAGGCACCGGGGCGCAAGCCGTTGCCAATCATCTTGCGCACGTCATGCCGGTTGTCGTCGGCGCTGACCGGCTGATCGACCAGATAACGACACAACTCGCCGACATAGCCGAGGGTCGTCGCGCGGTAGCGGCGCACGTCGCTCCAGAACTGGCTGGCGCTGAATTTGCGGCGAATCGCGAAACCCGACGCGCCATTGATCGCCGAGCCCCAACACACACAAAGCCCGGTGGCGTGGTACAGCGGCAAGGTGCAATAGACCACGTCGTCAGGGCGCATATCGAGGGCGATCATGCCGAAGCTCGCCGAACTGCGCATCCAGCGGCCATGCTTGAATACCCCGGCTTTCGGCAGCCCGGTGGTGCCAGAGGTGTAAATATAGAAACACGGATCATCGCAAAACACTTGGCGGCTGCTCGGCGGGTTATCGCTCGGTGCGTCGGCACTGGCACTGATCAGGTTGACGTAGCCCTCGGGCGCAATGCCCGGGTGGCTGTAGGTGTCCTGATCGGCAACGAACCAGGTGCGCTGCGGCGCAATCGACACCTGCTCGCGCACAGCAGCAAATGCCGGCACCAGCTCCCCGCCGACGATCAGGGCGACCGGCGCCACCAGATTCACACTGTGGATCAGCGTGTCGCGCGTCTGAGAGGTATTGAGCAACGCGCTGACCGCGCCGACCTTGGCCAGCGCCAGAATCGTCACCAGCAGTTCGGGACGGTTTTCGATAAACACCGCGACCACATCGCCCTTGCCGATGCCCTGCCCGCTCAGATAATGGGCGATACGGTTGGCCCACTGATTAACCTGCGCGTAGGTCAGCAGCACCTCCCCCTGCATTAACGCCGGGCCATCGGGATTGCGCAGGGTCGCTTGCTCAAAGGTCCAGCCAAGGCCACAGCTTTGGGTCGGGTCCGTGACATTCGCCACCTTCATGCCCTTGACCACCCGCGGCAGGGCCTTGGCAATCATCGGCAGCTTGCGGAGCATCATGCCCCAGGTAATCGTGTCGCTTGGCACGTGACGCATGAATGCTCCCCGGTCGGCCTTATCTCGGGCCGGTGTTCTTATTTTTTCGGGCAAAGGCTTGAGGCAACCGGTGCAGTCGCAGCGCGGTTCGAGAATGAAAATACGTCAGCCCTTCTCGGCCTGTACATGCGGTTTTTGCAATGTTTTGTATCTGCTGGCGCGCTGCCAACGCCGGAGATTCTGGTACGAGCGTTTGGTTCCGTAACGCTGGCAAGAATCACGCAAAATGCAGGATGCACGATGGCCATTCATGCAGTTTGCACGACGCCTGCAAAATGCACTACTTGTAACTCATTGATATCAAAGGGAATTTAAACTTATCGATGCTGGCACAATCGCTGCAACTACCTCCGCATGCTTGCCATTCAAGTACACACGGAGCTGATGACATGAGCCTGATCCAAGAAAAATTTACATCGCTGTTCTCCAACTACGAAGTCAGCACTGCGCCACGTCCTGACGGTGGCATTCTGTTGACCCTGCGTAGCAGCGACGGCAAAGTCTTCAAACGTGCACTCTCGTATCAACAACTGCACGCCGGTGACCAGCTGTCGTGGGCGATCAGCGCTATCCGCCGAGACCTGGCCGAACAGGCCAGCGAGCTGCCGCAAATCGCCATGCTGCAGAGCCAGCAGCGTTTTGCACTGCCGACGTATCATTCGCTGTAATTGCCTTTAAACAAAACGTGTGGGAGCGAGCCTGCTCGCGAAACGGTGTGTCAGTCGCCAGAGATGCTGACTGATACACCGCTTTCGTGAGCAAGCCCACTCCCACATTTTTGTTTGAGGTGAGTCAGAACGCTTCCGGTTCAATCCCGGTAAAGCTGTCGACTGTTACATGCCCCGCCAATTCCCCACCTTCGCGGGCCAGGCCACAGGTCTGCAAGCCGGCTGACTGGGCAGCGTCGAGTTCTTCGACGATGTCCGAGAGAAACAGGATTTCTTCCGGTTCAACAGCCACCGCCTGCTGGATATTGCGATAGGACTGCGCCTCACGCTTCGGTCCCGAGGTGGTGTCGAAATATCCGCTGAACAGCGGCGTCAGGTCTCCCGCCTCCGAGCAACCGAAAATCAGCTTCTGCGCCTGGATCGAGCCGGACGAGTAAACAAACAGTTGATAGCCCACAGCATGCCAGCGCCGCAGCGCCTCAACGGCATCCGGATAAACGTGTCCCTTCAACTGCCCGGCCTGATAACCCTGCGCCCAGACCATCCCTTGCAAAGCCTTGAGTGGTGTCGCTTTGCGGTCTTCGGCGATCCAGCTCAACAGGATTTCAACCACCCGTTCAACATCGGCTGCCGGTTCGCTGCTGTCACGGCGTACCGCGTCAAGCTGTTCGGCGACATCGGCGCGCGAAGCGTTCTGGCGCACGAAGTCCGGCAGGTGTTTGGCCGCATACGGAAACAGTACGTCGAATACGAAGCTGACGGCGCTGGTGGTGCCTTCGATGTCGGTGAGAATGACTTTGATCGACATCGGCTCAGTCCTCCAGACGCGGGAAGCGGCCGGCGATGTCTTCGCCAGTGAAGTTGGCCACCCAGCCTTCCGGGTTATTGAACAGACGGATCGCGACAAAGTGCGGATGCTCGCCCATGTCGAACCAGTGTTTGGTACCGGCGGGAACCGAGATCAGATCGTTTTTCTCACAGAGCACGGCGTAAACATAATCGTCGATGTGCAAGGTAAACAGCCCACGGCCGGCGACGAAAAATCTGACTTCGTCTTCACCATGGCGGTGCTCTTCCAGAAACCTGGCACGCAATTCGGCCTTTTGCGGGTGATCGCTGTTCAGGCTGATCACATCGACGGTGATGTAACCGCGCTCGGTCATCAATTTGTCGATCTGCTCTTTGTACGCGCTGATCACTTCGTCCTGGCTGGCGCCGGGCTGAATCTTCGCGGCGGCTTGCCAGCGGTCGAAGCGCACGCCCTGCTCGGCCAGGGTCGAGGCGATGTCTTCGAAATGGGTCAGCACCTTGTTGGGAATTTCAGGGTTGGAAACGTGATAAACGGACAGGCTGCTCATGGGGCAATTCCTCGTATCGGCCTTGCCGTCCGGCTCTTGCAGACCGGTCGGGCACAACCTTCAATCAGGCAAACGGCGACTTCTGCTGAAGTCAGCCGTGACGGTTCATGACGCTGCGGGTTTTCAACTCGCATTCAAACAGAAATTCAAAGGCCTCGATCTGCCGCAGTGCGTCGCTCATTTGCGCGCCCCAGGTGTAGAGGCCGTGGCCGCGAATCAGATAGCCGACGCAATCAGGGTGGGCGTCGAGCCACGGCTGCACCTTGGCGGCGAGGCGCGCGATGTCCTGGTCGTTGTCGAAGATCGGCACGCGCACCCGTGATTCGTGGGTGGAAATACCGCTGAAGGCTTTTTGCAGTTCGTAGTCTTCGAACTCGATGAAGTCTTGCGGGGTCAGGCGCGACAGCACCGTGGCATTCACCGAATGGGTGTGCAGCACCGCGCCGATCTCCGCGCGCCATGCGTAGAGCTGGGTGTGCAGCAGGGTTTCGGCGGACGGCTTCTTGCCCGGTTCCAGGCTGTTACCGGACAAGTCAGTGGCGAGCACATCATCCAGACCCAACTGGCCCTTGTGCTTGCCGGAGACGGTCAGCAGCGCTTCGGTTGGCGACAGGCGTGTCGAATAATTACTGCTGGTGGCCGGCGACCAGCCGCGGCCATAAAGAAAGCGCCCGGCGTCGACGATCTGCCGGGCGAGCTGTTCACGGGTAAGGCTCATGGCCTGTCCTCTTGCATACGTGTGGCAATGATAACCGCAGCAGCGAACGCCGCGAGACTGGCAATACTAAAGGTCAATGGCGCGCCGAGGGCATTCCAGCTGTAACCGGCATACAGCGCGCCGAGCGCCCCGCCGGTGCCGGCCAGCGCCGCGTACAGCGCCTGACCCTGGCCTTGCTGGCGTGCGCCGAAGCTACGTTGCACGAAGGCGATGGCAGCGGCATGAAAGCTGCCGAACGTCGCCGCGTGCAGAATCTGCGCAAACAGCAATATCCAGAGAAATTCGGCGAACGAGCCCAGCAAGACCCAGCGCAACGCCGCCAGCAGAAAACTCGCCAGCAGCACCCGGCGCAGGGAAAACCGCGCCAGAATTCTGCTCATCGCCATAAACATCAATACTTCGGCGACCACGCCAACCGCCCAGAGCATGCCGATCACGCCACGACTGTAGCCGAGCCGCTCAAGGTGCAAGGTCAAAAACGTGTAATACGGCCCGTGGCTCATTTGCATCAGCGCGACGCAAGCGTAAAACGCCAGCACCCCGGGACTGCGCAACTGCTTGAGAAACCCTTCGCCGCCAGGTCGATTGCCTTGTGGTGGCTGAGCGTTCGGCACCCATAGACTGCTGAGGACGATGCCGGCCATGATCAGCACCAGCGCTGCCGGGTAGATGTCCAGGCTGAGCCATTCGAACAACCGCCCCAGCGCAACCACGGTGATGATGAAACCGATCGAGCCCCACAAACGGATCTGGCTGTACCGCGAGGTCTGCCCCTGTAAGTGCGCCAGGGTAATGACCTCGAACTGCGGCAACACCGCGTGCCAGAAGAATGCATGCAACGCCATCACCAGCGCCAGCCAGGCGTAACTCTTGCTGACGAAAATCAGCGAAAAGGTCAGCAGCGTACACACCGCGCCGAAGCGCACGATCGCCAGCCGCCTGCCGGTGTAATCGCCAAGCCAGCCCCAGATATTCGGCGCGACGCAGCGCATCAACATCGGAATCGCCACCAGTTCGCCGATACGTGCGGCGCTGAAGCCTAGGTGATCGAAGTACAGCGCCAGAAACGGCGCTGTCGAACCGAGCAAGGCGAAATAGAACAGATAGAAACTGGACAGCCGCCAGTACGGAACCGCCGCCACGCCGGTTATGCCGCGACAGCGTCAAAGCCAGCCATCAGAGCTGGCCCAGCACCGGCGTGCTGACGCGCACATCGGCGTTCTGCCCACGATGACGCAGCAGGTGGTCCATCAGCACGATGGCCATCATCGCTTCGGCGATCGGTGTGGCACGGATGCCGACGCAAGGGTCGTGACGGCCCTTGGTAATCACGTCGACCGGGTTGCCATGCACATCGATCGAACGGCCCGGGGTGGTGATGCTCGATGTCGGTTTCAATGCCAGATGCGCAACAATCGGCTGCCCGGACGAGATGCCACCGAGGATGCCGCCAGCGTTGTTGCTGAGAAAACCGTCCGGGGTCATCTCATCGCGGTGTTCGGTGCCGCGCTGGGCGACACAGGCAAAACCGGCGCCGATTTCCACGCCCTTGACCGCGTTGATGCTCATCAGCGCATGGGCCAGTTCGGCATCGAGGCGATCGAAAATCGGCTCGCCCAGGCCCGGCATCACCCCTTCGGCGACCACGGTGATCTTCGCGCCGACCGAGTCTTGATCGCGCCGCAGCTGGTCCATGTAGGCTTCCAGCTCCGGCACTTTGTCCGGATCGGGGCTGAAGAAGGCATTGTCTTCCACCGAATCCCAGGTCTTGAAGGGGATTTCGATCGGGCCGAGCTGGCTCATGTAGCCGCGAATGACGATGCCCTGGCTCGCCAGATACTTTTTCGCAATCGCACCGGCTGCTACACGCATGGCGGTTTCCCGCGCCGAACTGCGACCGCCACCGCGATAATCGCGCTCGCCGTATTTGTGGTGGTAGGTGTAGTCGGCGTGGGCCGGGCGGAACAGGTCCTTGATCGCCGAGTAGTCCTTGGATTTCTGATCGGTGTTGCGGATCAGCAGGCCGATCGCGCAGCCGGTGGTGCGCCCTTCGAACACGCCGGAAAGGATTTCGACTTCGTCGGCTTCCTGGCGCTGGGTGGTGTGGCGGCTGGTGCCGGGCTTGCGGCGATCGAGGTCGCGCTGCAAGTCTTCGAGGGAAATCTCCAGGCCCGGCGGGCAGCCGTCGACAATGGCGACCAACGCCGGACCATGGCTTTCGCCAGCGGTGGTGACAGTGAACAACTTGCCGTAGGTATTGCCGGACATGCAGGACGCTCCGTGAAATCAAACCCGAATTCGTGATGCGCGCCAGTATACGCAGGCTAACCGAGTAGTTCATCCTCGAACCTTAGCGGTGTGGGTGAGTCCAACCGGCACCTTGGCGAATGATGGCGTGATGATGCTGCGAGTTTTGATCTTGAGTCTTACCCTCTTAACGGGCTTTGCCCAGGCAACCGTCCTACAACGCCCGGTATCTCTGGATACCGGTACAGGCGAGCTTTTCGGCTCGCTATTGCTACCCAAGTCCGACAGTCCGGTGCCGATTGTTCTGATCATTTCTGGCTCGGGTCCTACCGACCGTGACGGAAACAACCCCGACGGTGGGCGCAATGACAGCCTGAAACGCCTGGCCTGGGTGCTGGCCAAACACAATATCGCCAGCGTGCGCTACGACAAACGCGGGGTCGCCGCGAGCCTGGCGGCAACACCGGATGAGCGAAATTTGTCGGTCGAAGCCTATGCGGCGGACGCCGTGGCGTGGGGGCACAAGCTCCAGGCCGATCCGCGATTTGGCCCGCTGATTCTGCTCGGTCACAGCGAAGGCGCACTGATCGCCAGCCTCGCCGCGCCGACATTGCAGGCGGCAGCGGTGATTTCCCTGTCCGGCAGCGCCCGGCCGGTCGATCAAGTGATTCGCGAGCAACTGGCGCGCAGCCTGCCGCCGCCGCTGATGCTGCGCAGCAATGAACTGCTCGACAGCCTCAAGGCCGGCCGCACCGATGACAACGTGCCGTCACCGCTGCAGGTGATTTTCCGCCCGAGCGTGCAGCCGTACCTGATTTCGCTGTTCCGCCAGGACCCGGCCAACGCCTTCGCGCAGTTGGACATGCCGGCGCTGATCGTTCAGGGCAGCAACGACATGCAGGTCGGTACGCAAGATGCGCAGCGGCTCAAGGCTGTGAAACCGGACGCGCAACTGGTGATCATCGAAGGCATGAATCATGTGTTGCGCATCGTGCACAACGACATGAAGCGGCAGTTGGCCTCGTACAAGGATCCAAATTTGCCGCTGGCAGCGGAACTTGGTTCGGCGATCATTGAATTTATTGGCGGACTTCGCACCCGTTAACTGCTTTTTGCCCTCCAGTCCCGCAGAAAACGGCCGATAAGCCTTTGTCGCCAGCGTATCGGCTGGCGACAAGCAGGGCTTGGACAGGATCTCGCCGTTATGACTGATACCCCGACTTCACCCGACACCACCGCTGAAAAAGACGCACCGCCAGTGGTCGAACTGCCGTGGGCGGACGTTCAGGCCGAGCACCACAAGATGCTCCGCCTGGCGCCGTTGCAGACCGATCGCAACACGGGTGGCCGGCCGTTGCGTTTTGTCGAATTCGGTTACGCCGAGCGCAACAGCAAAGAGCGCAGCCTGATGCGCATGGCGATCAAACTGCCGAACCAGCGCGTGCGCAAAGAACAAAACCACCTCGACGTGTGGGTCGACCACGCCAGCAAACGCGTGAGCTTCGGCCCGGACAGCGGCTTGCAGATCGAACCGCTGAATCGCGGCATTGGCCGCTTCATGGCCGCGCAAGGCATCAACTGGGCGAAAAAGCGCTGGCCCGCCTACACCGTCGACGGCATGGACCTGAACAACAAGGACGCGCTCAACGAAGACACGCGCCTGCGTCGCGATCATTTCCTGCGCGTGCACGGTTTCGATGTCGCTTACGCCGATGCTCAGCATTTGAAGGGCAGCGTCAAGGCCGCGCAGGTCGGCGACTTGCTCGGTGACTGGAACAGCGAAAAGTTGCAGGTGGTCGAGATTCTGGAAGCGGCGCAGATGCTGCAGCAGGCCGAGCAGAACCTGGCCGAACAGGAAGTGAAGCTGAAAAAACAGGAGGAGAAAGTCAGCAAGTTCAAGCGTGAAGACGCCGGGCTGCGTTTCACCATTACTTGTCTGGTGGCGTTTGCGGTGTTTCAGGCGGGATTGTTGATCTGGATTGCGACACACCGCTGATGGTTTGAGCGCGTACTGATCGTTCCCATGCTCCGCGTGGGAATGCAGCCCGGGACGCTCCGCGTCCCAAAAGCGGACGCAGAGCGTCCATTGATGCATTCCCACGCGGAGCGTGGGAACGATCTGTCACAACCTTAGACGCGGGACGCGAACAAGGCCTGATGCGCGCGGCACTGCTCCGCCGTCAGCATGAACACGCCATGCCCGCCGCGCGCAAATTCAAGCCAGGCGAAGTCGACTTCCGGGTACAACGCTTCAACGTGCACCTGGCTGTTGCCCACTTCGACAATCAGCAAGCCCTTCTCGGTCAAGTGATCCGCCGCTTCTGCGAGCATCCGCCGCACCAGATTCAAACCATCATCGCCACAGGCCAGGCCCAGCTCCGGTTCGTGCTGATACTCATCCGGCATGTCAGCGAAATCTTCCGCGTCGACGTAAGGCGGGTTCGACACGATCAGGTCGAAACGCTGCCCCGGCAAACCATCGAAACCATCGCCCTGCACCGTGTAAACCCGCTCATCGACGCCATGGCGCTCAATGTTCTGGTTGGCCACTTCCAGCGCTTCGAACGACAGATCCGCCAGCACCACTTCGGCGTTCTGGAACTCGTAGGCGCAGGCAATGCCGATGCAGCCGGAGCCGGTGCACAGGTCGAGAATCCGCGCCGGCTCATCACCGATCCACGGGGCGAAGCGGTTTTCGATCAGTTCGCCAATCGGCGAACGCGGAATCAACACGCGCTGATCAACGATGAACGACATGCCGCAGAACCATGCCTCGCCCAACAGGTAAGCGGTGGGAATGCGTTCTTCGATGCGGCGCTTGAGCAGGCGCTGCAAGTTGACCAGTTCGTCATCCTCCAACGCGCAATCGAGATAGCTGTCGGCGATTTCCCACGGCAGGTGCAGCGCACCGAGTACCAGTTGCCGGGCCTCGTCCCAGGCATTGTCGGTGCCATGGCCGAAAAACAGATCCTCCCCATGGAAGCGGCTGACGGCCCAACGGATGTGGTCGCGCAGGGTACGAAGGCGGGAAGTGATCACGGCGTGCAACTCCAGAAAAAAACGACTGGCGATTCTAACAGCCAAAACCGGCGACGACGACGCAGGAAAAACATCGCGCGACGGGTAGGAGCTTTCTGTTTTTTGCACCAGCTATTGAACAGAACGTGTAACTTGACAAGGCTGCAGGCCAGCAACGACGGTGTCTACGATGGTAGCGATTCACAGAACCGCTCAGCCAGAGGACAATGTCGCAAAAGCCCCACCCCGAGGAGCCCCAGAATGTCCGTTCCAAAAACGATGTTTCAACTCAGCGGTCGCGGTTACGCAGCGGCCACACTGAGCCATGCCACCGTGGTCATCATCGATGCCCAGAAAGAATACCTCAGTGGCCCGCTGGCCCTGAGCGGCATGGACGCGGCCGTCGCGAACATCAAACAAGTGGTTGCCGCAGCCCGTGCCGCCGGTCGGCCGATCGTGCACGTGCGTCATCTCGGCACCGTCGGTGGCCTGTTCGACCCGCAGGGCGAGCGCGGTGAATTCATCCCCGGTCTCGAACCGCAGGGCGATGAAACCATCATCGGCAAATTGCTGCCGAGCGCGTTCCATGGCACCGAGCTGCTCGATCGCCTGCAAAACCTCGGTTCGCTGGACCTGATCGTGTGCGGCTTCATGAGCCATTCCAGCGTCAGCACCACCGTACGCGCGGCGAAGAACCTCGGTTTCCGCTGCACCCTGGTCGAAGACGCCTGCGCCACCCGTGACCTGCCGTTCAAGGGCGGCGTGCTCAGCGCCGAACGCGTGCAGGAAGCGGAAATGGCAATCATGGCCGACAACTTCGCGACACTGGCCAAGACCCAGGATCTGGTCTGAGCCTGCCCTCATGAGCGGCGCAGACCGCCGCTCATCCGCAATCTCCGCTGATTTGCCGCAAATGCCATAGCCTCAGGAACAACCCGGTCAACTCCCGGTCGAAGGGCCGATACCCATTGAGGAAGGTCGGAATGAAGTTATCCGATGGATTTGACGCACGCCGTTTGCGGCCCAAAGGCCAAAGCAACTGGCGTTTTCGATTTGGCGCTGCGTTCGCCGCATTGCTGGCAACCTTTGGCGTGCTGCTGGCCATGGCCGGCGCCGCCAGCCTGCTCGGCCGCCCGCCGGCGCTGGGTGACTTGAATGCTTCGCCGATGGGCTCGGCGATCATGCTCGCGGTCGGTTTGCTGTTTCTGTATTTCGGTGTCGCCCTGTGGCGTCGCTGCCGCCGTCGCGCACGGCAATCGCGGGAGCTGAACATGTCCCCGCACCTGATGAAAAAACACGACTGAACCACCGGCCTGGCTTTTTGCCGGGCCGTTTTGTTTCGACTTGGGTAAACTGGCCGCCCTTCGCGGAGGCTGACATGCAAGACGACGATTTTTCCCTGTTCAAAAGTGCGATCCAAGGCGTCAAGCCGATCAAGCACGACCGCGCCGACACTGGCAAACCCAAGGCTGACCGCGCGCAGATCGCCAAATTGCGCCAGTCCGCCACCGTGCGCAGCGACACCACCATCATTGACGGCCTGTCTGATCAGTTCGTGATTGACGTCGGCCCCGAAGACGAGTTGATGTGGTCCCGCGACGGCGTGCAGGAAAGCCAGATGCGCAAACTCAAGGTCGGGCAGATTCCGTTCGAAGGCAGCCTCGACCTGCACGGCATGAGCGTGGAAAAGGCCCGGGAAACGCTCTGGGCCTTTCTCGCCGAAGCGACCAAATTCGAAATCCGCTGCGTGCGCGTGACTCACGGCAAAGCCGTGCGCCTCGATGGCAAGCGGCCGATGATCAAAAGCCACGTCAACACTTGGTTGCGCCAGCATGCGCAAGTGCTCGGTTTCTGCTCGTGCCAGGCGAAACATGGCGGTGCCGGCGCGGTTTACGTGATGCTCAAACGCACCATGATGGAAGGACGCGACGAATAATCGCGTTACACCGAACTTGCAGGGTTGTGTCCGCCACCGTACCCTTGCCCTTTGCGAAAATCCCCACAGGTAGTTTCATGTCCCTGGAACAGAATTACACCGCCATGTTTCGGGGTATTCGGTAGGTTCGCAGGGTCAATGAAATCAAGGGCTTAGCTCCACCCAACACCCGGGAAACCCATGCCAAAACACGGTCACTGGTACAGAAATTGGTACGGGATATCCTTCTCCAGCTTTGCAACTCTGCAAATTAGCGCATAGCCAAATTCTCCCGGGTGAGATCAGGCAACGGCTGATCCCACCACTAACGCTTTTCTGCATTCCCAAAGAGAAAGGAATCTTTCTGATGTACCGTATTGTTTTTTTTAGCTGCCTGATGGGCATCCTAAGCTTGCTGCAAGGTTGCTCTAGCGGTCCATCATTAGACAATCGGCCTAATTATCAAGGGCCGGCAGAAGTAAACTCTGATAGCGCTACAGTCTACGTGTTTCGTCCATTACACAGCGCTGCTCGCCGAGTGACCCTGTATATCAAACTAGATGATCAGCAAGTGGCAGAGCTGCCTTCTGGCGGCTATCTGAAACTCCAGGTGCCTGAGGGCTCCCACACTTTTGAGGCCAAAACTCCGCCGCTTGGTGGCCCTTTCATCGGAGACCGCTTCAATCTCACCGTCAAGAAAGGGAACGTATATTTCATCGCCGGTGAGATCCTTGAAACGCGCCCTACTGACAATCAGACTCTGGGGGTTGTTAAGGATGGGCTATTTGGTGGTGAGCGGCTTTTTTTCCGCTGGGCCATGGTTCCGAAACAGACGGCTGAAATGAGGATGAGTTTTTGCCGTCTCGTTCCCCCCTCGCCGATCTAATACTCTATCTATCGCCACTCGCATGACCATGCTCCTCGGAAAATCCCTCTCCCTCGCGGCTAGGGATTCGATTCCTTCAAGCATTCCCATGATGGATTGGGCGTAGCCCTCCTCCAACGCACCAGCCAGCTCGGCTAACCCGACGTAGTCTCTTCGCTTTTTAGCAATTTCTAAGCAAGACGCCATTACTGCCTGACAAAGGCACTACCGGTACTATGCTTGTACTTTTTCTCGAAAGATGTCGATGCCATGCCGGATGAATATTCGCTGTCCGATGTGCTGGAGAGGATGTACATCAGTCAACTGGCCCTCACTGAGGTTTGGCGTTTCCAAGCACTATAACGCGAAGGTATGATGGGCGCTGACCATGGATTGGCGTAGGGATTGCCCCATTTTTGTCCCGTTACCTTCCATCGCCTGCGCTTAATGGACAGTCCTCTACATCCCACTCAGCGCTGAGCTGTACTCGTTAGCGCGTCTACTTTCGAATGGATCAGGTTAGACAATGCAGCAATGCTGTGCATGCAGAGAAGAGATAAGAACAAACGCCACAAGGTGTCCGCACTGCTCTTCAACTCAAGGGTGGAGGCGGATCTTCACCACGCCCGTTCTAATCTGTAGTTCTATCGTAACCATACTTTCTGTCGGGGGATTAGAACCCATCAAGTACGTGTTAACCCCTCCCCGTGCTGATTTACGACCCGCAATTATTGGTGGGGACTTCCGCCAAATTAACTTCACGTTAACCAATCTCGGCGCGAGAGCGGCCACCCTCGTTAATGTTGAAATAGCAGGAAAAACGAAGGCAGAACTTACTGGCACTTGGTTTGTTAAAACTGCGTCTGATGGAAAAGTGCTGGAGCCGGGAAAGTCCTATGAAATCAAAGCATCAAATGGAAGCTTGATTCCAGGAGTTGTTGAATCCTACCGAGCAACCGCGCTTAAAAGAATTCATGGTTTCGCTAATAACTGTCAGCTAATTGTGACCTATGCAGAGGTCGATGGACAGCAGGCCAGACTATCTTATCCTTATATGTGTGATCCAGTTGATTAGATAGGGATTCGCCCCCCTCTCTGATCTATGTAGGCCGGTCCATACAAAACGGCATTCCCCCCCTTCGCCGCCGGCATTAAGCGGGCCCAAGCGGCCTCCCATATGCCCTAATTTTTCCCTAAATGACCATGTCGGTTCTCGGGCAGGGCAGTCATTGTGGCCTACGACAATTGCCCAAATGCGAATTAACAACCCAACCTATCAAGAATAAAACCACTTTTTAAGACTCAATAATAATACTTAGATAAAGCACACTCGCTATTATCAACATAACTCCAATACGCGTCAGCTCTCTAAGAGATAACGACGTCCGTGCCTCGCACCCGCTTGCTCTACCACGCTCAAGAGATTGCCTCTTAGCGGTTCCTGCGCATTTACTAACAGTGGCAACAACCGTTCCGTAATGAAGCTTTCGGTAGCTGCAGCCCCAAGTAAATTACTGCCTAACCAGTAACCGCGCCTTTCACGAGACAGCTCTGCCAACAGAAATGAAATAGCCTCACGTTCAAACTCATCCGTCGTTACATCCATTCTCTGGATAATATACTTAAGAATTAACGAACGAAACTCAGAACCGCTATTGAACTCTCTCAAAATAGCAGACCGAGCTTGACTGTTAATATGATTACCTAGAACGTCACCGAGCTTGGCCAAAAACCAAAAACCGTCTTCCTCACGAGATGCATCCTGCATCCACTCTAGCCACCAAGTGACATCCCCTAAGTCCAGAAGCCCTAGATTGATAGCATGCACAGGAATGGAGTCACCAAGAAGAGCGTTAGTTAGATTTAGATCTTTTAATTGAAGAAGTTTGACAAATAGCGACTCTCGTCCGAGCCAATCTATATCCATTTTCTTGATAAGTTCAAATGACAATTTCCCGCGCTCTGCACAATCAAGTCTAGAGATCCGCTCCAACTCAAAAAAAACTGGTTCCATATTCCCTGGATTGGCGCAGTAAAGAAGTGTAGCCTTTAATAATCCTTCCTTGCGCAATGCTTCTTTTTTAACAAAATCCACAATATCTGGGCGCGCACAGCATAGTGCTTTTATAGCTTCGACCACCCAGAGGTCATCTATCAACTCCTGAAGTCGAGCAACATGATTATAATTGAATCCGTCCCAAGAGACCTTAGTACCCCCATCAGAATATACTGCGATTTTAGCTATGACCGAAGCAGCTTCATCAACACCTTTGAGTAGCAAATCCCCAGCAATCATTAAAGCTTCTGTAGAAACATGTTCGCCGAGCATGTTGCACAACAACTTCGTCCGAAGTCGATTTGCTCCGAGATTATCACTCTCTACATGAAAACACCCAATTAAAACAGGAAATTCCAACTGCGCGAACAAATCTCCAACGGCAATACTGAAACCGCCATAACTTTCTTCATCAAGCCCTGGATTTGAATCGATCTCGCTTTGAATCAAATCGGAAAAAACTGTTATGACATGAATATCTTCTTCAGTGATATACGGAGAGAGTGCTTCCGCAGCTCTCATGCAAAAATTAAAATCTTCTCTCCTCTCGTAAAGCATCTCCAATACTTCCTGCTTTACGTCCATCCCTCTTATTGATACGAGCAAGGAAACAGCGGCACCTCCTAAGGAATCGCCAAAGGTAATAAAATCGCGAACTACAGACTCATGCACCTTTGAAACCTGAAGTCCATAGTCGAGCGCATACTCAACCCTATCACCCAACTCACTTCCATTACATTTTAAGTCATACAGATTATTAAGCATCGCCAGAACAACTTCGTCACGCCCACCCTCTATATATTTGGATGCATTGATTGCGAGAGACATATCAGCCCTCACAACATCACCTATAAAATCCTTTGCCTCAGGCGCAGGAAGAAAGCTCAATGCTAGGAATAAACTTTGATCCCATCTTCTTAGCGCCAGCTTCTCTTTTAGCGCTCGGGAGTCTTTCAGGTAACGCTCGGCTAGCTCTATAGCAGCTAAATACTCTGTGACAGATTGATGAATAAAGCCAATCCTACCTTTCGAATACGGTATTAATATAGTCTCTGACACTAGCCAATTGATGATCTCTTGTGGAGCAATCTCGCCAGCCGCTGGTAACTGCGAGCTAAGCTCGCCTACGAGAATCGAAATTGGAAATGCTTCTGTGCCTCTATCGAGCGCTGAGTAAGCCGCACTTGAAAGAACTTTCTCGAGATTAAAATGCAATTCAAATCGTACAAAAAATGAACGACTTAGATTTTCAAACAAACATTTATAGAAATCCCTAGGGTGGGCATCATCAGGTAAATCTATTTGCCCCGAAAGGATGTATTGAAAATAGAAAGGCCTTTGAATTAATCGAAGCACCTCACCGCTAAACCTTCCTTCAAAGTTAATCCCTAAACGCCAAAGCTCCCTTTCCACGGCCTTCCTTTCGATGTAATCAAGTCGGAAGCATGGTAGTTCTAACCGTGACAAGCCATCAGTTGTTCGCGATCCAATTATTACTGAAGACTGGCCCACCCCCGCTATGAAAGCTAAAAAATCAGCCTCATACGAACCGCTCTCTAAATACTCCCGCGGCATTTCGTTAAAAGAATCAATAAATATTCTGACCCTGTATGAATTGACCAGCTCTTTAAAAGGCAAGCTTTCTGGCAGTACCTGATTGATCAAAGCATTTAAATCACCCTTATAAAACTTCAAATCTACGAAAATAGGTACAAGAATACTTTCTTTCCGAAATGAATTTGAAAGACAGATATCATTGAGCTGATCTGCCAACCTAGCCGCCGCCCGACGTAGAGAGTACGTTTTTCCAGCACCAGGTAGTCCAGTCAACACTAAGCGTTCAGGTCCAGCGTCCAGGAGTTTTTCAACCAAACTATAGTCAAAACGCTGGGCGCCAGTTGCAGCCCATTTTTTTCGTCCACCATCAAGATTTACACGAATTGGAAACTCAGGATCACATTCAGCGTACCTAGCTAAAACTGCTGCATGTCGAGCTAAAGCGAGGAGCACATCAGCAGAATCTGGATTGAATGTCGAACTGACTTGAGTATCAGAATTTTCTAAATACGTATCCAGCAAAGAAAGTAATTCCGCGTGGTCTCTTGAACTGTCCGCCTTTTCAACTGTGGCATAGCCTAAAAGATGAATTCCATAATTGCGTCTCCAATAGTCAATCTCTTGCTCTTGCACATCAGCCATGATTGCATAGTGGTCGCGAACCCCACCCTTGTACGTATTGGCCAGCAAATCCCTAACATATACAAAATCAGGATCACGAAGACCAAATCCTAAATACAAGACAGGCCTGCTCGCTAGAAGAAGCTTCACGGATTCTAATGCAGACTGATATTCACCCTGCGGCAACAACCGTCTATATTGCTCTCTTGTTAAAATTATACTTTCACTATCTGCCGCATCCCCATGCGGTTTAAATATAAAATCTGTTGCTCTAGCATGTACAATTTCTGCTGTTTCAGTCAATTGTCTATTAGTGACGGGAGGGCGATAGAATCTATCTGGCTGCCACTCTCTAAGACTCTGCTCGATGAGATTATCATAATTTGTAGTGATAAAGCATCGCGGACCTAATGATACTATTTTACGGTGAATTTCATGTGGCATGGCTCTGCCATATCGGCATGTTTCACGTATAAACTCGCCAATTTGTTGCTTTGTCAGTTTGTCGAAGCCATAGCTCGCCGCTTGTAACAAATCACCCCTTTTTGCTTCAGCTCTAACTAATTCCGCGCCACCTGTACCCCGCTCCAAAAATTTCGCAAGTTCTTCAATCATCCCCGACCACGTTGGCAGACCAGACCAAAGCGATATTCCAGATCCAACGAAGATAATGGTATCTGGTTGAGCTAGTATGTTTTTCAGGTTTATCATGATGTTAATCATCATCATTTTCTAGCCTGTGTTGACCGTAAGACCAACCTAAGGCTTAGTGGTTATTGTCACTCAGCAGTCAGTACTTCCTTGATTGCTGAACGCTCGGGGGGCTTGCCAGCATTCTTATCCTGCTTTCAAGTGAGCAAGAAATTCATCCCATGCCACCGTTACCTGACGTGACTTGCAAAAACCCATCGTGACTCAAAAACGAATTCCTGCATAGAGTGACCAGAGTCATCTTGTTATGATCATTACGGAACACGGATCTAAACAATGAAACCCCGCATGGTCTAACACACCAGAATGCCTACTCTTGGCCCAAATCGCGGAGGATAATGGCACTCCGGTATTCAGAGGACGAAGCGCCTTGTTCCTTGGGCTATAGGCTAATAATGTTCAGAGTTCGAATCTCTCCTTCACCGCCACATTCAGTAAACGCAAGCCCCTGATTTTCCTAGAGAAAATCGGGGGTTTGCGGTTTTTGGCATCTCGAAAATGGCCATATGGGACAGATCTGGGACAGATGCGCCATTCTGGTGCGGAAATGGAGCTCAGGGAATGAGTGCATGGGCTATCCTGATTTAGTTGCACGATCAGGCTTTCCGAACTTTCGCTCAAGGACGATCCCAATGCCCAGTAACGCAGATTCCGATATCACTACTGCCGATGCGCTGACCCTGTTGTTACACAACCAGCATGCTCTGGGTGCAGCAATAGAAGAGATCACCCATTGGATCTCAGGGGCTGGTGCAGATTATGTTGCCGATAACGCCATCGCAGCCTTGGCAACGCTGGATACAAACGCAGCGGCCATTACAGACTCGATTATGCGATTACGGCAGTGTTAGCGGATTGCCGTAGCTGGCAACACAAAGAAGAAAAGAGAAGTTCGAGCTTAACCGGAAGGATCTATAGATCAGTGCTTACCGTGGCGATCTCGACGCTCAGAGCCGACTTAACTGACTTGAGCACCGGAAGGGCCATACCAAGTGCTTACGTGACGACGAAAAACGAGCCGTTCCTTCGCCTATGGCCGGCGTTACGCGCGCGAACACTGCGTCGGCGATGAGTTGTCTCATCGCTTTCACATCGGGTGCGTTACCTACGTTTTCTTGCTTGAATCGCCTGCTAATAAAATACCGGCCGCAGGCCGAGCAGGCGATAATCTCCCAATCCCCCGCAATCCCTTTACGCTCTGCATTTTCCCAACATATCCAGCACATACACTTCATAAAGTCGCTCCTCAATGACCAATGGATTGCGCGAAAAAAAAGCAGGTTCAACGCAGAGTGGCGACTGGAGTAACCGCCTGTCGGTCGATACAGCGCATATAAGCGGACCACCGCTTATGGCCGATTGCATCTTTTGCCACGGAATGAATAGAGCGCCGTTTATGTTCAATAGGCCCCCACACCTGGCCCAGGTGTGGGGGCCTTTTTTCTCGGGCGCGGCAACCAAACCTGCCTACACTGGATGACCAGACGCCGGCAGGCTGGTCCTGCCGCTTTGCTCACCCGTGGAGCCGTTGACATGAACCGCGACGACATTGACCCTGAACTTGAAACCGACTTTCTCAAGCGGCGCTTGGCGGATCTACAGGACACCCATCCACGCGATGGGACGCTCTCGGCCAACCTGCTGCAAGTACTGGACTATCGAAAAACCGTAATCCGAAACGAGTTACAGGCGCGGAATATGGTGATTGCCTTGGGCTATACCTTCTCCCGCGAAGGGCATGACGGTTTGCCTAGATTTGAGGGAGGGTTGCGTCAGTTTGTCGAAGACCGCACCCTGAGTCCTGAGCACGCTGCGGCGGTGACAGCTCAAGCATCGGGGATTTGGTCATGAGCGGTCGCGGCGGTGATGAAACATCCGACCCACTCGTCGTGCTGAAGCTCCCCAGTTCAGTGTACAAACAGGCGTCCAGACTGCTCGCCGGCATTGCTCAGGCGAAGACCCTGGCCGATACGCTGCATGCGGCTGATCGCGCCGAGGGTTTCACCTTGGGTATTGAAACAGTGAAAGCACTCAACCTTGGGGCCATCGAAGGTTTGTACCTGGTGTTTGATCGCGCCTCGCAGGTGCGTCAACAGGAGCTGAAGAAATGATCGGCGAAGGGATTCATGAAGAGGTGTTGCGCGCCTTGGTCGAACAACACGCGGTGCGCGATTGCCTGGTGGCAAAGATCGAAGGCGGCACTGACTGGGGCCTGTCGATTCGATTGGGGAGCAGCGGCGCACGCTGGGTGCCGGTGCGCTCGCGGCGTGAACGCTTGCGTACCTGGGCCAGCTTGACGGCGGTGGGCCGTTTTGCCGACAGCATCGGCCTCAAAGGTTTTTCCGTCGAGTTATAAGCGGTGCGCATTTGTTAACGGCCCCATCGGTGACGTGCGACCAGCGGACAACGGCTCCGCGAGCCTCCCGCTTAAGCATTTTCCCAGGCACTGTCGATCCACCGACTGCCCCCACGTCATTCAGGCGCACTTTCTCACCGCAGTATTGAACATTTGGCCGCCGCTTTTGATCCACTCATAAAGACAGAGCGTGCGAGTGACATGGATACAGTGAGAGACATCGTAGTGATCGGTGGATCGGAGGGAAGCTTCGGCCCTCTTCGTCAGATTCTTTCAGGATTACCTGCAGACTTCCCCGCTGCCGTATTGATTGTGGTGCATACAGGCTCTTCGAGCCCAAGATTGCTCGCGTCGATATTCGATTCCTGGTCCATCTTGCCGGTTGCATATGGAGACGAGGGCGTCCCCGTCGAAGCGGGCCGTGTTTACCTTGCTCCGCCTGGAAGACATCTTGAAGTGGTTGAACCGGGAATCTTGCACCTCAGCGATGGACCGAAACTCCATTTCGCCAAACCTGCCGTGGATCGGTTGTTTGCTACAGCCGCCGTGGTTTTTGGCGGCCGAGTCGTCAGCATGGTGCTTTCCGGCAATGACGGAGATGGTGCCGCCGGTGCGGCAGCTGTGCACGCGGCCGGCGGACTCAGTCTGGTGCAAGACCCAAGCGATGCTCTGGTATCCAGCATGCCGGTCACGGCAATCGAGAAAGATCATCCGGACAGTCTGGTGCGAACGGATGCGTTATTGGCAGCGCTAATTGATTCGGTGATGCCATTTGAGCTAACGAAACCAGACGCGGGCGATGGATGCTCCCTTGTGGAACGCTAATTGCTGCTGTCTTGCTTATTGCAAGCATGGATTAATGGAGCGCCGATGGCGTTAATGGTTGTCGGACAAATTCTCTGAATTTTCGGGGGCATGCAATATCAGTTATTCATGAGCAATAGGAGGTCTCGTGAAGCAAGCTGATTTGTATGTCATCGATTATCAACTCCACGGTAAGCCGAAGAGCTTCATCATCAGAACGAAGTTGATGGACAATGCCGAAGCCCGGCAGTGGGCAAGCTGTGACGCGGGCTTGGCGCCCATACCCAGGCCGGGCCGTCCGCCACTGAAGCGCTTTTCCAAACCGATGGCCGAACGCTTCGGCGTGACCGATGTGAAATGGCGGGAATCCGTCGCGGTCGTCTGGGAAGAGGATCACGCGTAGATACTCAATATCGAAAATCCTACTCGGCAGTAGGATTGTCCGTGACTGCCGCTCGGCCATCGAGCACAGGCATCGGGTCGATCTGAATGCCTGAGAGCATGGAGACCCACGCGGCATAAGCTCGCTGCTGTCTAGAGACAGCCTCGTCCCATCGAACGCCGCTCACCTCGTTCGAGACAACCAGCATCATGAAATGATTAGTGGTTGCGTCAAGGTCGACCAGCAGGTGGTGAGCATTGAATCGAAAATCATCATTCGCGGACATGAGGTCATACTTCTTGGTGTGAGTGGGAACAGTGCATCCCTGCTATCCACATGACATCATTATGACAGCACCCAAAGGACATAGTTGTTCGGTCAGATGATCGGCTGTTAGGGTAGCTGACTATCAATCCAACGTCAGCGGCCGCCATGGCCTCCGCCAGCGCACCCGGGTAATCCGGCCACGGGCCTGGCAGTTCGGCCACCGTGTCCGCAAGACCGTGCACCCGGCTCTCCGCCAGCGCATGCGCTGCTGTCGGCGATTGATCGTTGGGCCTGTCCCAATCAAATTTCACCACCAGCTTATGGCCGCGATACTCGTGATCGGAATGTCTAAGCCGTGGGACATGTATCGAACCTGCTGTCGTTTGATCAATTACGTTCAAGTTTTACGCAATTCAGCTAGCAGCACTATCGTAGCGGTTCGCTATCCGAACGGAGAGTGCCAGTTCACTCAGCTCAGGGCGAATGAAACTACGCACAAGGCTCATCAAAACAAGCCTCCCAACGATTCTGGCGACCAGTTCATGATCACCAGCTCACCGCTGACCTCGGCTTTGCCTTGCCGCTGGTTGGTATTGGAGTAACGGATATCCAGTGTCTCGAAGTGGAAGCCTTCAAACACGCGGCGGATGTCTGGATGGTCGTTGATGCTGACCATCACTTTACCTTTGCAGCGGCGCATGAAGTCGGCCATCCGTTCGTAGTTCTCGAACGGAAAGTCCACGCCATAGCCGGCGGTCTGCCAATAAGGCGGATCCATGTAGTGGAAGGTGTGAGCACGGTCGTAGCGTTCAGCACATTCAAGCCAAGGGAGGTTTTCGACGTAGGTGCCGGACAGGCGCTGCCACGCGGCCGAGAGGTTTTCCTCGATCCGCAGCAGGTTGATGGCCGGGGCAGTCGTCGCCGTCCCGAAAGTCTGACCCGAGACCTTGCCGGCGAAGGCGTGGTGCTGCAGGTAGAAGAAACGGGCGGCGCGCTGGATGTCGGTGAGGGTTTCGGGGCGGGTCATCTTCTGCCATTCGAACACCTGGCGCGAACTGAGCGCCCATTTGAACTGGCGCACAAATTCTTCGAGGTGGTTCTGCACGACGCGGTAAAGCGTGACCAGGTCACCGTTGATGTCGTTGAGGACTTCGACCGGCGAAGGCTGGGGCTTCATGAAGTAGAGCGCGGCACCGCCGGCAAAGACTTCGACGTAGCATTCGTGTGGCGGAAAAAGCGGAATGAGGCGGTCGGCCAGGCGGCGTTTGCCGCCCATCCAAGGGATGATGGGTGTAGACATTGAGAGCAAGACCTTTACTGTATGGATAAACAGGTGCTAGGCTCGCCGCGCTTTGTGCACGGAGCAAGAGCCTTGGCTGGACTTGCAGGGACCATCTGCAGGGACGGCGGTCGATCCGGATGTTGACGCATCTGGACCGGCCGCTCTTTTTCACTTCGGTGTTGAGACTTCTTTGGCGTATGCCTGACAGGCCGCGAGGGCAATTAGGCCCCGGTCGCCGTCATCGGTGACGCCGATAATTCGTTGAGCATGCGCTGGGTCAAGTTCGGCTCTTGTGGGGCCATGAACCACGCCGCCGGCGGCGGTGGTGGCTGACACCGATCCGTTGCCGGCGCCGGTGGCGTCGAGTAGGACTGACAGGCGCAGATCAGCAGTGGCAAGACGGTCGCGCAGGCGACCTTGATCACGTTGGGCATCACTCAAGGCTCGGTAATGGGTTTGTTCACTGGTTGCCAGGCGCTGTTCGAGCGCAAGGCGTTTGTCCTGTTCGGCACGCTGCTGCGCAGCCGAGGCCTGATTCAGTTGGCTGAGGGTTTCGGTGTGGAGTCGGGCCTGCTCTGCGAGCTGTTTGCCGTAGCGCCAATCCTGTAATTGCCAGGCGATGGCGGCGGAAGCACCGGCTAAAACGGCCAGCAGCACGCCTTTTGCCAGCAGCCGATACGGCGCCGGGATCAGTTCGCCGAGACGCATAGCACCGCCCTCGCCCGCCCCCACAACTCCAGCCGATCCTGCAGGCCGTTGAGACCGCCATTGATCCTGCGGGTGATCGTGTTGAATTCATTTTGATCGGCCAGCGCGTTCAGCCCATTCACTGACCAGAACCATGCGGCCGACTCGGCGGCCCACTGCGGCAGCTCCAGGAGCTCAGGCGTGCGCAGCAATCGCTCATCACTGAACAGCGCCAAGCTGCAGCGCAGGTAGTTGTCGTGGCCGGTGACCTGGATCAGGCCGCGACCACGATAGCGCTGGCCATCACCATCCGCTGCCGGGGTATTGCCCAGTTTCGCAGCCAGGTTGCCGGTGTCGTATTTGCTCAGGTACTGGTCGCCGCCCAGCTCCCGGACGTAATGCAGTTGGCCCGACTCGTGACCGACTTGCGCCAGAAACGCGGCTTGGCGCTTCGGCGTGTCGATCTGCCGATGGGCCATCGCTGCGTTGAGGGCGGAAACGAAAACGCCCGCTTGGCGGCGGGCGTTGGGCATAATGCTTTGCAGCTGTTGTTCAGTGATGGACATACAAACTCCAGACGTAAAAAAACCGCACTCAGGCGGCGATGGGGTGCGGTTACTGCTTCTCGATGTTCACCACCTTGAGCGGTGGTTTCGGTCCTTTCTTTTTCTTGCCCTTGGATTTACCAGCTTTGCCGGCATTGCATTCGACCGTCGTGGACCAGCCGGACTGAGTGAACACCTGCTCGACCGAATCCGACAGGTATTTGCCATCAAGCCCGACCTTGAACCCCTCAGCGATGATGGGACGCTCGGCGAAGATGTCCGTCCGGCCGGGCATTTCAAGCCGCACATCGGCGGTCGAGCGGTTGAACGCCGACAGACGTGCCTTGGCCGCCGCTTCAGCAGCACCCTTGTCTGGGTAGATATGGCGGTCGGTATGCACTGCCGGCAATCCGTCCGGAGCGTCATCGTTGTCGATGGTAACCACTGCGAGCTTGCCGTTCTTTTTGTCCTGATGCTTGGTGGCCACCGCCTTGTGCGAATTGCGATCACCGAGACTGAATTGCCAACGGCTAAGGTCGCTGCGGGTCAGGGTGATGGCGCCGAACGCTTTGCCGCTGGCGGTCTGGCCACCTTGGCGCGGCATCACCAACAACTTGCCGTCGGCGACCTTGGCCGTGCAGTCGTACTGCTTGGCCAGCCGGGTGATGAAATTAAAATCGGATTCGTTGAGCTGGTCGACCCGGGCGACCTTGGTCGACACCGGGCACACCGGCGTCCAGCCATTGCGCGCGGCAACGTTAGCCACGATCTTCGACAGCGGCACGTCTTCCCAGCTTCCGCTACGGATGGTTTTGCCACTGCCACGCACGTCGCTGGCCTTGCCCTTGATCACGATCGTGTCCGGCGGGCCTGACACCTCGACCGTGTCCACGGTGTAGCTGCCCATGCGCGCCAAGGTCGTTTCGGCGTAACCCAGGTAAATCTCGATTGAGCTGCCGCGCCGTGGCAATTGCACTTGCCCATCACGGTCGTCGATACGCAACTCAAACTCGTCGGACTCCATGCCCGGCTTGTCAGAGGTACGCAGCAACAACAGCCGATCATTGATCTTGGCCGTGACATCAGCGCCATCGGCGACAATGCGAAACATCGGAGTCATTGATTTTTTCCAATAAAAAACCCGCACAAGGCGGGTCAGATAAACAACGTGTCTTTATGCGTGATGCGGCGCTGCGCCGGCGACGGCATCGCCCAGGGTCAATCCCACAAGCTCACGCCCTCACTGGTCGGACTGGGCAGATCCGGAAGGACGATAATCACGCCCGACCGGAACGGTTGAGGTTCATCGGCCAGCCCCTGATTGGCATCGAGCACCGCCTCGACGCTGCCATTCAGATGGCCGTAAACGTTGTTGCAAATGACATCGAGCATGTCGCCGTCAGACGTCCTGCATGTCGTCGCCATAACGCTCAAACTCCAAAGTGAACCCCTGTTTGCGAGCAATCCCGCCGTGCAGCAGCGCGGACTGTTCCTCGTTGATGTTTTTCAGGCACCACGTCCCGATCACTTCGCCATAGCCCGTGGTCAGGGTCAGCGGTTGCAGCCTGGCCCCGATGGAACGCAGCGTGTCGAGCTGCTTTAAACCGCCTTTGAAGCCTGGGTAGATCGTGCCTTTGAGCGTCAGCTTTTCATCACCCATGCCGATGGCTTGCTTCGCCGGGCGGCGCGTCAGCCGCTCCTGCGAAGCCCAGCGGAATTCGGTCGAACGGCTCAGCTCATCAAACGCCGCCGTGTCCAGGTTGAAGTAGTACGGCTCAATCTTCGGATCGCGCGGCTGAATGATCATCAGATGCGGGAACGGCTTCACCGCCTCCGGCGCCGGCGTGGCCTCCACGGCAAAGGAACTGGTGGGCACGATATTGGCCAGCGACGGACTGACCTTGCCGGCGACGTTGTTGATTGCCGTGGCCGCCTTGCCTGCCTGCTCCTTCAACGTGCCCAGCCGATCCTGCACTTCAGCCGCCGCCCGGGTGGCGCGGCCGTACACCGCCACCACCTGACCAACTTTGGCCTGAGCCGCGTCGACGCCGCGCATCACCCGCTGAAGTTTGGCGCCGATGGCCGGACCAACAAATGGGATGTTTTCCAGCTCGGACGCGGCTCCGGTCAGTTCGCGGATCGCGCCGTTGACCGGGGTCAGCATGCCGTCAGCACTACGCCGCCCGGTTTCAGCTGCCTCGACCAAATACTTCAGGCTCGATTGCATGCTCTCCATATAAGCCATGAGGCCTCCTTACACATGGGGTTCGTCGTACAGCTTGGCGGCATTCTGCTTCGCAGCGCCTTCCATCATTCGCTGCATGTGCGGCAGCAGATCCTGCGCCAAGGTTTGCGGGTCTTTGACATCCCCCTGCACCGTGACAGGCATGCTCAACGAATACTGGAACTGCTGATCCACCTTGGCCGGTACCGGTTTTTCTGGCTCCTTGGGTTGAATGGCGAGCGCCGCCGACTTGAGCGGCGCCGTCACCGCCATCGAACGCGCGACATCCCCCAGCACAGGGCCTTGCTGCGCCGCTGATGCCATCATGAGCGGCGTGGTCGGCACCGGCGCCTTTGCCGTTTGCTCGGGCTTTTCATCCTCACCACCGAACAACGACTTACCCAACGACCCGCCCAGCGCCGCACCGCCCTGACTGCCCAAGTAAGCACCGATCATGCCGCCGATAGCGGTGCCGATGATCGGCACAACCGAACCAATGGCGGCGCCTGCTGCAGCACCGGCCATGGTGCCGGCCAGGTTGCCCGCAGCCGAACCGTATCCTTCGGCTTTTTCGTCCTTGGTCTTGGCGTTTTGAAAGGTTTCAAAAGCCATCGCGCCGGACTCCAGCAGCGTGCCGCCAGGAATAACCTTGGCCGCCTTGCCGACCTTACCGACGGCTCCTGCGACGACGCCAAGCTTGGACAATGGCCCACCTGCAACGGAAGGGACTGATGGGACCGAAACAGGGGGACGCGGAGCCGGAACAGATGACCGTGAAACCGGTACAGGCGGACGAGGCACAGACGGGCGAGGACCTCTCGAACTCGGCAACGTCCGGCGCCGAGCGCTGCGCCTTGACCCACGCCCACGTCGGCGCGATTCGCCCGATGCATCCACACCGCCACCCATAGCGCCGGCATTGACGACGAACACCTTTTGGACGCCGTCGTTACCTGCATCATTTGCAGCACCAAGGCCACCGCCTGTAGCCGCTTCCTTCACCCGCGAAACAACATCCAGGCCAGTCGCTACCAGATCAAGCTCCCCGGAATTTTTATTGCGGGTTTCGCTCCCACCCCGGCCACCGCGCGACCCACGCGCAAGGTTTAACAGCCCCTTGCCGATCTTGACCGTGCTGAAGATGCCTTTTAAAGCGATCAGCCCAGCCCCGACCGTGGCGATACCGGCAACTACCCCGGGCGCGCTATCAGTCAGCGACGTAATGCCTTTAGTCACCTTGGTCAACGACTCGGCCACGGTGTCCGTCACCGGCCGCAGGGCATCGCCGATGCTGCGCATGGCGTCATCCATCGACTGGGCCATTTCCGCCCATTTCTGCGAGGACGACTCGCGCCGCTCGGCGAGGTTCTTGTCGAGGATCCCGCTCGCCTCACGCGAATCGTTTTTGAGCTGGCTGTACAGCGCCTTGTTCTGCATGTAGGCCGACAGCGCGGCCTTGACCTGCATGTCAGCGAACAGGTCGCCAGTGCGCAGGGATTCTTCCAGCGAGGCCATCATGGCCTTGGCCTTTTCTGGATTGGCTTCCTTGCTGATTTTCGACGTCGCTTCGGCCATGGCCGTCGCACGCTTCGGATCGGTCGCCTGAATGTATTTCTGAGCCAGCGCCATGCTGGTTTCAAGCGTCGACATACCGTTTTGCAAACCGGTCTGCATCGATCCCTTGTAATCAATCCCGGCTTTTTCGTAGGCCTTGACCGTATCGGTCGAACCGATTTTGCCCATCCAGTTTTTCGAGTTGTTGGCCGCTTCGTCCGAACTGCCAGCCTGCTTCATCTGCACCTGCAGCATGGCGCCCAGTTGCGTCACCGCGTCCAAGCCGGTGATGCCGTTGCTGGCCATGTTGGCCAGCAGTTCGGGAAACCACTTGGCCATGTCGGCCGCTTCAAAACTGCCCGCCTGCCCTTGGTACGCAATCGCCTCCAGCGCCTGCTGCATCTGTTTGGGGTCGGTGATCTTGGCGTTCTGCCCCAGGGCGTTGATCATCTTCGCCGTGTCGACACCGCTGGATCCCTGCCCCACGACAAACTTGGCCGCGACGGGTGCATATTCCAGCGCCTTGCTCAGGTCCATACCGGCGCCGACCAACTGATTGACCACGTCGGCCACATCGTTGCGCGCCATGCCGGTGTCGCGTGAAGTGTCGATGATCTTGCGCGACATCTCCTGCTCTTGCGGCTTGTTGGCAATGCCGGCCTTGATCGCGATGTCTCGCACAATGGCGCCATAATCAGCGCTGACCTTGGCCGGTACCGCCATGGCACCGACACCTACAACCGCAGCACCGACAGCGCCCTTCATGCCCTTCACGCCAGAATCGATTTGCTGATGCCCCTTGGCTTTCAGCTCGGCTTTGTTGGCCGTCTGCCCCATCGAGCGATAGGCTTTTTCCAGCCGGCCGACCTCGACCCCCTGCTTTTTCAGGCTGTCGAGGTTCGAGTTCAAACGGTTGAGTAATTTGGACGCGCCGGCAGCGCCGGTGTCGTGGGCTTTTTTCCATTCTTCGCGCAGACGGATGGTGTCGCCAATCGTGCGCTGCAGCACCCGCGCTTTGTTGCCTTCTGCCTCGAGGCGCTTGATGCGCCCGGTCACGTCCTTGAACGCGGCGCCGACCGTGGAACTGACGGCGCCACCGATCACCAGCCCGAGGGCGAGTTTGTTTGCCATGTCATGGCCCTCATGTGCCCAGCACTACCGGTGGCGGCTCAATCCGTGAGCCACCACACCATGTCCGCGAACGGCATCGATTGGATCTCGGCGGCGGAAAATCCGGTTTCCGCCGCCAGACGTTTCGCCGCCGACTTGATCACGCTGGGGTTAAAGCCCGTCGTCGTTGTCCATGCGAAAATAGCCGGCCTGCAAGCGGTTAAAATCCACCAGCTTCAGCCCCTCCAGATCCGCCACGGACGCGCCGGACAACGCCGCAAACAACACCAGCTCGCGCTGCTCATCGTCGCCACCCACCTCACGGTTGGCCGCTCGCACGTCGCCCACGGTCGGTGAACGCAGGGCAAGCTTGTCGACGGTCACGCCGTTGATTTCGCTCGGGCACGACAGCGTCACCAGCACCTGATCGGTGGTTAGCGACAACCATGCCGGCATCGAGTCCGAATAATCGGTTTTCGGCACCAGGTGCGAATACGCCGTCTGCACGCGGCGATAGTCGGTCAGCTTGAGGCCTTCCAGATCTTTCAGTCCGACCTCGGCCAGACCTGCGAACAGCATCAGTTCACGCTGTTCGTCGTCGCCGTTGGCAGCACGATCAGCCGCGCGCACTTCACGCACGGTCGGGTTACGCAGGTTCAACGTCTCGACGTCGATGCTATTAGCTTGGCTTGGGCGGGTCAGCGTTACGACGGCACCGAGCGCACTGAGTGACAACCAGGCCGGCAGGTTTTTAGCAATTGCTTGAGTCATCTGAATCTATTCCTTACATGCCGAGCGCGTTGCGCACTTCGAGGAGTTGGTCTTTGCCGTCGATCACCTGAATGCCGGCGACCATGTCGATCTCGTACATCAGGCGCCCGTCGATTTCGAGCTTGTAGTACGTGACCGCAACGGCGTGTTTGATCTCGGCAGCATCACCGGCTTTCCAGTCACCGAGATCGACCTCTTTGAGGCGACCGCGCAGGGTGGCAACGACCGCTGTCACCGCGCCCTTTTGGCCCTTGAAGGCACCTCGGAACGTGGCGTTGAACGCCGTGCCGTCAGCCAGGCCGAAGTATTTGAGCGACTCGCGGCGCACGCCCTTGGTGACAAACGAGGCTTCCATTTTCTCAAGCCCCTGATCCATCTCGATGGGGCCGGCCATGCCGCCGCCACGGTATTCGTCGGTCTTGGTGGTCAGCTTGGGCAGCGTCAGGCTCGGCACGTCGCCGGAGAAGTTCACGCCGTCGACGAACAGGTTGGTGTTGTACAAAGTCTGAGGAATCATTGGTTACGCCCCCTTAGGCTGCTTCAAGCACTTCGGTCATCCACTGATCGGTGACTTCGAAAAGGAAATTCGGGTTTTCTGCCGGTGGCACGTCGGTGAAACGGATGCGCCAATACACCTTGCCCTGGGCGATCTGGCTGGCCGTATTCAGTTCGGTGTCGGGGAACACTTCAAAGTTGATGATTGCGCCCTGGGCTTTCAGATCGCGCATGAATGCATCCAGACCGTTGGTGACATCGGTCACGTAGGTCTTGGTGATTGAGCGGTCAACCGCCCACTTGTGCCCGGCCTGCACCGCGTCCATGAGAATGAACAACGTGCGAACGCGGGTAACGAACGCCCACTTCGGATCGCTCGACAGCGTGCGGTTGCCCCACAGGCGGTAACCGTCGTCGCGAATGATCGTGGTGATATTGGCGTTGTTGAGCAGGTTTGCCCGGCAGGTCTCGTCGCCGTCCAGGTACTCGACCGCGCGGCCGGTGCCGGTGATGCCAGTCAATTCCTTGTTCGATGGCGAAGCCCAGAAGCCGTATTCAGCATCCGTCCAGGCAAACAGCCCCGCCGCCCAAGCCGAACCGGGCGCGTCGACGGTCTTGCTGGTGATGGTGTCCCAATACTTGACGCCCGGGTCGACCATGAACAGGTTGCGACTACCGAAGTTCTCGGCGTAGGCAATAGCGGCCTCGTCGGTCGTACCCGGGCCGTCGATGATGCCGATAGCGCGCAGCTTCTGCGCCACGCTGTCGAGCGCCGTGGCCACCGCCTGAGTCGCGGTGTGGCCTGGGGCGATCAGCAATCGCGGCTGAGCATTGAACAGGCTCTTGCCGTCGAGCAGCGCCTGTAAGCCAGTACGCTGCCCCGACTCCAGCACGCCGCCGATGATCGCCGAGGTTTGCAGTGCAGGGTCTTCCAGCTTGGCCACGCCGATGGCGACGATCACCGCCTTGGCTTTGACGTAGATCGCCTGACAGGCCTTGGTGATTGCCGAATCGGCGCCGAAGGCAGCAATGGCTTCGCGCTCGGTGGTGATCAACTTCAGCTCGCCCGCCTTGGCGGCACCACCGCCGAGAACGCCAGGTGTGAAGGTGTCGCACAGACCGATAATCGACGACGACGGCAGCGAGATGGTGCGCGCGCCAGTGTCGACCGACGTGGTCGTGACGCCGTGGAAAAAACTCATAAGGGTCAGTCTCCGGAAACGAAAAAGCCCCGCATAAGCGAGGCTGTGGGGGTGTTCGTGTTACGCGTAAGGGGAAAGAAAACGCCCCGTCAGTGCGGGGCGTTTATTGGGTTTGGCTGGCCACCCATTCTGGAACGACCGGCCGGGACTCTTCGGCGGGAAACTCAAGCGCTGCCGGCCAATCTCGCAGCGCTTTGATATAGGCCAGTAGCTCGGCGTATTGCTCAGCGGTAAGCGTTGTATCGCTACCGATTTCATTCTCATCACGATGACGATCGCGCAACCAGGTAACGCGGATAACTTCCGCGTCACGCCAAGCACGCGCCGCATCGGATTCGGGAAAAACCGCAAACGTAGTTCCGGCCACATAAGCCACAAAACGCGGGTCGATTTCGTCCACCTCCCCCATAACATCGCCCTCAAAAGAAGGTTGAGGTCCGCAGAAATGCGCGATGATTCGCGACCGCGATTCATCGAGAAACTGAACGTACATAGAAACCCCTCAGATGGTATACGAGTATAAATAAGCCGACGCCTGCGCAATTGTCGGCCCGGTTGTTGTGGCGTAAATCATCCCCGGCGTCAGCAACGAGAGCCGGGAAAAAGCACTTTGCATACTGGCATTTACGGATGAAGAAACCCCACCGCACGATCGAGCACCATGCCCCAACGGCGAGCCAGAAATAGAAAGCGTTAGCGCATTGCCAGCTGTTGAGGCCGCCACCTGAAAGATGCCGTCAATCTCTCGCGCACACAGCGGCACGATGGTAGAGATATCGACAGGCCGCGCCGTCTGCGCGGTCACCATGTTGATAATGGTGGTCAGCGCGACGTTGACCTGCCGATCAACCTGATTTGCGACGCGGAACATTCCGCTGGCATCAACCCCCCAACCACTGACCAGCGCGGAGAACGTAAAACCAGCAGGCAAGTTCGGGCCGGCGTAGGTATTACTACTCGATACTGCTTGATTGCATAGCAGCAGCCCCGAAACTTTCGTAGCTGGATTGAATATTGCGTAGATCGACAATACCGCCGAAGCGGGCGCCGGTCCTGCGTCCATGCCGCCAACCCCCACCGCAGTCGTTACCGCTGACTTGTTGAAGTTATTCAGACGCACGCCATTTCCTGCCGCGTCTCGCAGCACCACCTCTTCAATCGCAAAGGTGATATTCGTCGATGGCGTGGGCACCGTTGCCTTGAGGTTGCGCATAGCGCCCGCCACCGGGCCATTTTCGCCGATGAACGAAACACGCTCAGCCAGGGCGGCAATGTCGATATTTCCCTGATTGATTGGCGCGTTCCATGCCTTGATGCACCACACAACCGCCAAGTTGCGGGGGCGTGTTGCGCCGAACGCTGTCTGATCGTTGTTGGAGACAGCGGCGTTTGTGTTAGGGGTCGATACCGTGTATTCGGCACCTGGATAATCCGCTACATTGACAGTGTCGTAGCCCATGTTAGACAGGGCCGTGACTGGCGATGAAGCGGTGTTCCTGTCCGAAACATTCGCTATCGACGTGCCAGTGTCGAATATATGTTCAGACCCCTTCTGCCAACTGCCAACCGTGCGGCCTGCATCAACCCCGCGCCCGTGATCCCAGCCACGCAGGAACTCGCCGCGCGATTCCGGCAAGCGGAAATTGCCGACACCCTCGTCACCCTTGTTGAAGGCCGTGCCGAGGAAAGCGGCCAGATCGGGATAGACCGCAATGCTCTTTACACTGCCGTCCAGCTCCAGAAAGCCCGGTGCAACCTTGTTCAGCGGAAAGGCCACCGTGGCACCGACCGGCAAAGCCGAGGCCTGCGCAATCATCGCCTCGATTTCGGTCTTGGTGTAAGTGTCCTTGATGCCCATCCCGGCGAGCGTTTCCGGGTTATCACCGGAGACAAAAACGCCGCGATCGTTGACCTTGACGCGGGTGTATTGGCCCTCCGCCTTGTTCTTCGGCAACACCTCCAGAATGGCCGCGTCGACGTAGGCCCGCGAGGCCAGCACAATCGCCGGGTCAATCTTGAGCTGAATGTTCCCGGTACTGGTGACGATGAAATTCATGCGCACGATTTGTGTGCGGCCCGAGCCTTGCGACAGCAGCGGCTTGAAGCTTGGCGCGCAGTTGGCCACCGCCACCAGATCGCCGTCCGCGTCGTAAAGTCCGATTTCGCGAATCCACTTACCGCCCTCGTCCGCCGGGATGATTTGCTCGGCGATGATTACCGCCGGGTTGACCGGGTCGATCTTCAGTTGGTTCAGCGGCTTTCTGCGCCACTCGTTGAGCAGCTTGGTTTGAGTGACGGACGGCACCGGGTTGGGCGGATCGGTCAGACCGTTCGGGTTGGCATCCCCCACGCCCATTTGCGTGATCAGCCAGGGAATGCCGAGCGCGTCGGCGTTCGCCTGCTTGGCCATCCCCACATTCGTAAGGATCGCGAAAAACTGCGAATTCGCATCAATCATAATAAACGTCCAGGGTATCAATGGTGTGTTCGCGACCGACCACGCCAAAGCTGCCAGTGACCTCAATGTCACGCATGACGGGCGGGTAAACGTCGATTTCGTCGCCTTCGTAGAGGGACACGGCGATATTCAAATCACCTTGAGTTTCCAAGCTGATCGCCAGCCCGGTCAGTTGCCGGGTAACGGGTTTGGCGTCATCAATCAGGCGCTCCAGTTCCTGGTACATCTCCTCGGTAATGCCGGTATCGAGCACGCCAACCTTCAGCGCGAAGGTACCCGGCACGCCCTCGGGTACCGTGTTGAACCACTCGACAATCTCGATCAGATAGCCCAGCGGCTCGACCACACGGCGCAGAGCGCCGATGGTGCCCTTGTGTTTGTGGATGTAGTACGACGCCTTGATGGCCGCGCGCTTAGTCGCCTCAGTCCACCGGTAATCCCAGCGATCCACCGACCACGCCCATGCCAGATGCGGCAGCAGATGAACCGGGCAGGTATCAGCGTTGTAGAGGTCGCGCAGAGGGACAATCGTCTTTTCGAAAAACGCGGCCTCCATGGCCCGTTCCAGTTGCGTGCTGTTGAGCGGTAGGAGACTTTTCATATCAACTCGCCAGCCTCACGTTGTAGCGCGTGCAGAACGCCGCTTGCGCCTTGGTCGGGGCGAGATCTTGCCACCCAACCAGCTCAACCCGGGCAACGCCGGCAACGTGCAACTGGGCGTCAACCGCGGAGCGGGCGACCTCGACGCCCAAGCGCTTGCGTGGATTGATCCAGCCTGCCAAGCGGTTTTTGGCCTCGGCCAAACTGGCATCCGCTTCCGGACCAGCGCTGGCCATGTGCAAGATGGCGTCAATCTCGTAACGGATCACCTCTGCGCTCTGCACAGTCACGCGATCACCCACCGGACGGACGTCATCGTCATTCAGAGCAGCGGCCACCGTTGCCAGCAGCTCTGGCGGCGCTTCGCCTTCCCCGTCCAACCCCAGCACCGTGACCGTGACGTAACAGGGCTTCGGGCTTTCGGCCGTGGCATCTGCCACCAACCCCGAGGCATTGCGTGCATGCAAAATGTAGCTGTTACGCGGGCCGGCTGTGGTCAAGCCCTCATAGGCCAACTGGATGCGCTCGCGAAACGGGTCGTCGTCTTCCATGACCTTGGGCACTGGTGGCACTGCCAGCAAATCCTCAGGCTGAATGACCAGGCGCTTCAGATTGACGTTGGCGCCCAAGTGGTCGAGGTCGCCGCGAATGGCGTGCGCCAGTAACAGGGCTTTGCCGGCGTCATTGACTCGGGCGCGGTTGCCGACCTTGTTGTAAGCCCCGACCTCAAGCACTTTGACCACTGGGTCGCTTTCCAGCGCCGCCGTCCAGTTACCGCCCATGTACCCGCGAAACACGCTCAACCCGTCCTGATAAACCTCTTCAAAGTCCAGAGGCTCCAGCACGGTCGGCGCTGGCAGCGATGACAGATCTACGGCACTCATGCAGCCACCTCCAACGTTACGCTGTCGCCCAGGTATTTCCCGACGATTTGCAAATTGATTTGCCCGCCAATGACGGAAATGACGCGTACCTGATCCAACTTCAAACGCGGCTCCCAGCGCCCCAGAGCGCGGGCAACCTCAGCCTGTACGGCGCTTTTCCACCCTTCGTTGATGGGCAAATCGATAAACCGCCGGAGCTTGCTGCCGTATTCCATACGGTGCCGACGACTGCCCAGCGGCGTGCTCAAAATGTCGGCAATGGATTGGCGCAGGTGCTCGATGCCGGATATGGGTAGGCCGGTGTGGCGATCCATTCCGATCATCGATGTCACTCCTTGAACGGCTCGTATTCGTCGCTGGTTTTCAGGAACTTGACCGCTTCGGTGTCGGAGGCCGGCACCACGACCGTCGCCTTATCGACCGGATAGGAACGGTCAGTACCGGGAACGATCAACAGTCGCGACGTGTAGAGCTTGTCGCGGTATTTCAAGAGTTCGGGCGATGAGAACGGTGAGGATGCAATTGCCAGTTCCGAGGACGCTTGCACCTCGGTGACGGTCGTATCGATCTTGGCCATGGGTTTCTCCAGGCATGAAAAAGCCCGCACTGGGCGGGCTGTAGTGAATGAATTAATGCGTGTGGTGATTACTATTGCCGGTGGCGTCAATGATTGCGCCGGCGCTGGTGATGCCCTTGGTAACGTGTAGCGCGCCGTCGATCATCACCGCCGCTTTCAGGTTGATGTTGCCAGTGGTCACACTCACGGCGGCATCGGTTACAACCGCTTCCGTGCTGGCCACTTTGATGGTGACTGTGCCGCTCGGCAGGGTGATGGTGTAGCTCTTGGCCTGCCAGTCGTAGATCAGCGAGCCGCCATCATCGAAACGCCAGACCTCGACGTGGTCGCGGTTGTCTGGCGGCGGTCCGGCATTGCCATACAGGCCCGGGACAAACGTGCCTTGCGACACGTCACCGCTGGGACTGATCAAACTGCCCTGCTCCCCCAACGACGGAGCCCGCCAGTGCCTGGCCTTGCCGGCGGCAATGCTATGCCAGCGCACCCAAGCGCTAACCCATTCACTTCCATCCGACACGCGACATACCGGCGGCGAAGCGGACAGGTCCACCGCGACCACGTAGCAAGCCTTTACCGCCCCCGCGATCATGCGGTCATGCTGGGCGCTCGCGTAGCTCACGGCAGATCCTCGGGCTTGAATGGTCCGTCACCCGGATCAAGGCCCAACACCAACGTTCCCGGTGGTTCGTCCCGCCACGGCCATTCCTCAACGCCGAGATAAACCTGCTGAGTCCACTCCACCAGCCACACGGTGTATCCATCCAGGTGCGGCTGGGTCCAGTCCTGCAGCGATTGCACAAAATCGGCGGGTTCAACTGCCAACCCCCACGTTTGCGCTCGCAGCAGCACCGCCAACTGCGTCGCTAACTGCACGGCCTGCTGATGATGGTGCGGCTTGATCGGATCAACAATGATCCGAGCCTCGAACTTGCAGACGAGCGAGGTTTCGCCGGTACCGATATCGGTACCCGGCTCGATCTCGGCCACTTCCAGAAACACCGCGGGCAGCAACACGCGATCCTTAATGTCTGGCCAGGCTGTAACGGCCTGCACGCCAGGTAAGTGGGCACGCAGATGCTGTTCTACCGCTCGATAAAGCTGATCCAGGCTGAACGGTTCCTCAGACATTGCCGATCCTCTTGAGGTATTTCTGCAGCTCAAAGTTGAGTTCCTGCTTGAGGATCTCCAGCAGGCGCTCATCTGCTTTTTTTACCCACCTTTCGAAGTGCGGCCGGGCTTTCTCAAGCGATACCTTGGCCTTGGCCAGCGGGAAACGACTACCGTTTTCGGCGACCCAGCCCGAACTCGGCCCGCGACCGGGGGACACTGTGCTGTCTGGGTAATCGTCCCCGTTGAAATGCTTGCTGGCTGTGCGGATCCAGATGTCAGGCTTGTTGCCGTAGACCTTCTTGAGAAAGGCACCTTGGTAACGCCGCCCCGCCACCGACACACCGCTCCCGGTCTGCCGCGCCCGGCCGATCCGGCTGGATTCGATGGCGTTCAACCCAAACCACAGTTTGCCGCTCGCGGCACCACCGGAAACCGGATAGCTGCGCAACCGCTGACGCACCGCCGCTACGGCAATGCGTTCTGACCGGCCGACGGCTCGGGCGATGTGCGTGCGCAACCAGCCCAACGTCTTGTTGATTGCGCGCCGATGCGCCGCAGCAGCCGCTTTCGGCACCACCTTGGCAAAGTCCTGGAACGCCTGAAAATCTGCGGCCGAGGACTGGATAGAGATCATCCCGCCCCCGGCCGAGGGTTTGAAATAGCTGCCGACGCTCATGGCCGTAACCTCAAAATCAGTGCGACCAGTCCGTCGCCGCTCGGTTCGAGCTGGATCAGGTCGTAGTCACCGCCGCCATCCAAGGCAGGCAGGTCAACGCTGACCAGCATGCCCTGTTCCAGACCTTGCGAATCGCTGACGCGGATCTCGAAGCGAGGCTCGCGCAACCCGGTGTTGAGCTTGCCGAACTTGGGTTGCAGCCAGGGTGCAGCGAACATGCCGAACACTGGCTCTTCACGACCCTCGATCCGCGCGGTATCGCCCAGCGTTTCGAACACCACCGCGTCGACCTCGGCGATCAGATCGCGAAAGCCCACGGTCAGAGCTCCAACAGGATCTGCGCCAGCGGTCGCGTGCACAGGTGCAGCGGGTTCGATTGAGCCTCGCCTAGCATGCCTTTGTTGAACGGCATCGGTTCGATCTTGCTGTAGTACGGTACGCCCTCGGTGTTGACCGTCTCCATGTAGTCAGCCGGTGCAAACACCGAGATGTATAGGTCTGGTACGCCTTCGGGAATCAGCAACGCTTTATCGTCGTGGACAAACGACACACCAGCGATCTTGCCGCGATAACGCTCCCAGACAATGCCGCCGAATTCGAAGCTTTCACGGGCATCACCGCGCAACGCTGCGGCTTGCTGGGTGTTGAGGAAAGTCTCCTTCACCTTCACGTTTGTCAGGAGTTGATTCCAGAAATTCTTACCGCAGAACGCTCTGGAACCGCTGCTGGTGATGCTGCCTAGCTGTTCTTCCTGCAGATCCAACGCTTCACCGCACTTAACGCGAAACTCCGTGTCAGGATTGTTAAGTCCCATGGACATTTTTTTGCGGGTCACACCGAAAGTTTTGTAAATGTCGAGCAACACGGTTTTGCCATCTGCGTCCAGGATCTGGCCGTTCAGCGCACCCATACGCTGGAATTCGTGCGTAGCGTCGAGCTGTCGACGAGCTTTACCCAAACGCTTGTTGACCACGTCCTGCACGGCTTGCAGCTCCGAACGGGTACCGAAGGCGCGGATGCCTTGGATCTCATCGGCCTTGATAGCGAAGCGTTGCGGCAGGTGCACGGTGTTGAACGGGATCAGGTTGCGCTTGCTGCCACCGACGACCAAACCGGATGTACCACGCTCACCGGCTGGTACCAGGGCCAGGGTGTCGCCGTCCTTCTCGATCTGGACCGTCAGAGTGGTGATGCCCTCTTCCTGAAATAGACCGAGGCTGCTGATGCGACCCGGGAGGTATTCCTGTTCGTTGATGGCGGCGGTCAGCGAAGAGACCGAGAACGCATCATCGTTAAAGATTTCAATGTCAGCCATGAAGCTATCTCCAGAAAACAAAAAACCCGCATAGGGCGGGCTGGATAATTGGTGGCGATCGCCTTTAGCGGACGATCAGGAAGTGGGTAGCCAGCGCTTTTTCGGCTGCCGGATCCAGGCCGGTCAGGTGCGCTTCGCTGACTTCGGCCAGCCGCACCACCGCACGACCGCGCCGAACCACATCCGATTCACCCAGCGGACCGTAGAGAATGGCGATAGCGTTTTCGCTGCCATCTTCGGCAGTTGGGTTGTACGGAGCGAATTCGCCGGTCAGGCTGACTAAACCGAGGACCTGCCCCGGCTCTAATGCAGGGCCGGCAGCGACATTGATTGCCTCGCGGGAAATGGTGCCAGCCGCTTCGGACAGGAGAAATTCACCTGCATGCATCGGCTCTCGTTGGATGGTCATCGTCTTGCTCCTGTAGCGGAATGGGATTTACCTGTGTGGGCAGCTTGGCGAGCCGACCAGATAGATGGCTGATCAATTTTCTTGGCTTGCACCTTAGGTGCCGGGTCATCGTCAAGTGGCAGGCTGTTGTCGATTTCAAAGCCCTTGCCGCTGGTGACGATCTTGTCGAACAGACGCGCCCGGACCGCCGCAGCATCCAAACCCGCCGCAACATACTCGGCACTGAATTCAGGCAGACGCGCGGCCACGCAGAGGTCGTTCACCGCCTTGGCGCGTGCCAGACCCGCTAAAACGATGTCCTCGCTTTCGAGCTGGGTGGAATTGAGCAGCGGCTCGACCAGGTTGCTGATACCCGCCGCCGCGCAGCGCTGAGTGATCATCAGTGCCAACTTTGCCGAGTCGACTACAGGCGGCACCAGGGGTGGATCGACAGGTTCAAGTTCGGGATCCGGTTCAGGTGGCTCGTCGAGCTGGGCCACCAACTCAACCGGAGCGTGCTGGAACCGTTGCAACACCGCGCCTTGACCGAGGCATGCTTTGACCTTGATGCCGTCGCCGACTTCGTCTGCAAGACCAAGAGCCACCGCTTCGTTAGCAGTCAGCCAGGTTTCGGCATCAACCATCCGCCGCAGCTCGGCATCATCGATGTCAGGCGCCTTGGCCTTATAGGCCGCGATGATCGCCTCCAAGGTTTGATCCAATACATCAGCGACCCGGCGGAAGTCCTCAGCGCCACCGCCTGCATAGGTGTATGGGTTGTGAATCATCAACATGGCGTTCGCCGCGATTACTACGCGGTGTGCACCGCATACGGCCACACTGGCCGCACTCGCGGCCAGTGCATCGATTCGCCCGGTGCAGCGCTCGCCCAGACGCGACAGCGCGTTGTGCATGGCCAGTCCGTCGAACAGGTCGCCGCCGATACTGTTGAACGCGGCGATCACCGGAGACACACCATCATCCATGGCGCGCAGATCCTGCACGAACTGGTTGGCAGTAATGCCCCACGCGCCGATCTCGCCATAGACGAAAACCTCGATCACTCGCTCGGTGGCCTCTCCGCTGGCGTGCAGGGCGTACCAGGTTTTGTCCTGAACCTCGACACGCTTGCCTGCGCGGTTGTAAATGCGCGGTCGCGCTTGTTTGCTCATGGTTGCTCCTTGTCGTCGGTGTCTTCGACGGCATCAAGGGTGTTGTAATTGAGGCCCAGTTTTGTGGCCCGTGCCAGATCAGCAGCGTTTTCCAGATCGACCGTTTCGGCGTCGTAGCCGGTGCGCAGGACCATCTCGCTACGCGAGGAAAAGCCGGCTTGCACTTCCATCCGCCGTGCCTGCACGTCCTGCACCGGCTGGATGTAGGCCCAGCCTTGTGGCACCCAGCGGGTACGTAGGTAGTGGCGACGCTTCTGCGCGTAATCGTCCAACACCAGGACGCCAGACAACACCGCCATGTCCATCCACGCCGCCCGTACCGGGCGGCAGAGTTGATGCACGTACACGCTGAATTGCAGTTGTTCCAGACGGCGCCGAAATTCGTTGAGCACCACCCGAAGCGCCCGGTCGTTGATACCGCGCATGTCTCCGGTGAGGATCTCGTATGGCGTGCCCGACCCCGCTGCAGCAGCCATCAGTTGCTGGCGCATGAAGTCCGGGTAGTTGTTGCCGGCGTCTGGAGGCTTGGAGAACTCAACCTCTTCGCCCGCTCCAAGTTCCTGCATGGTGCCGGGTTCGAGCGCGACCATTGGGGTGAAGCCGTCGCGATCCAGATCCAACAAGGCGCCGGTGACGGGATCGCGTGGTGTCTGCCCCGACTCCGGCGCTGGCCGCTTGATGAAACCGGCGAACAGGTTGGCCACTTCCTGACGGAAGAGCACCGCGTCATCGTAGTTGTCGAGACTGCGCAGGCGTTTGAGTACCGGCGACAATCGCGGCACACCGCGCAACTGGCCCGGCTCGACCGGTTCGAAGATGTGCAGCACCTGAGCGGCGGGCACGCGGACTAGCTGGTTGTAGCCGGCGTTCAGCGAAGCTGCATCGCGCGGATGCGACAGGTACATCCAGTAAGCCACCCGCTTGCCGCCGGGGGTGAACTCGATGCCGGCGCGGATGACGTTGCCGTTTTTGGTGGTCTCGAATTTGTCGTGCGGCACAAATTCCGGTGCAAGGATCTGCAGCTGCAGCGGAACGGCCAAGCCTTCATCCATACCGCGCGGCCGCAACCGCACGAAGCATTCGCCCGAGGTTTCAACCGTGCGCGCCACCAGCGCCTGCTGGCCGTAAAAGTCGGTGCGATCATCCGCATCGGACTCATCGACCCAATCCCCCCACAGCTCCTGCAGTAGTTTGCGCAAGGCATCGTCATCAGTCGTCGGCCGAGGTGTGATGCCCGTGCCGATAAGGTTGCTGACGCGCTTGTCGATGACGTTGAAGGCATACGGGTCATTGCGAACCGCCGCCCGGGAGCGCGACCGCAGGTTGCGCAATGCCGGCGTGTTGATGCTGTTGATCCCATTATCGGGAGCGTCCCAGCCAGTGGAGCGGCGCCCTTCTCCAGCGCCTTCGTAACTGGCCTTGATATTGGACGGCAGCACAAATCCGTTACGGGTCAGCGTTGGAAACTGTCGGGCCATCAGACCCCCTTCCCTGCGTGGTACAGCCGGACCACGCGCGAACGTGGCCCGGCAGTGCTGGCCAGCGACGAGCGAATTTCCTCGCGCGCCCTGAGCAGCTCATCGACCGTGCGGTATTCCACGGTGCGGTCGGTATAGCGCACAGTTTTCTCACCGCGAGCAATGGCCGCCTCAACCGCGTCGAGGTGCTTTTTTGTAAAGGACATATCAGCGTCTCTTCAGATAGCCGCTGGCAGAGCTGCGGCGTTGAGGGGGTGCTGCCGGTCGCGCTTGCGTAACCGGTGCAGCGGGTGGTGGTGCGGGCTGGGCTTGGCGTACAGCAGCAGGCGCCGGTGTTTGCTCAACATCAAGTCGCTCGCCCTGAACAGGCTTGATGTTCAAGGCGTCATCGAACAAACCGGACTGGGCCAGGGCTTGTCGCACCCGGTCCCAATCGTGTTCCTGGTAGCGGTTGATGCCGAGGTAATGCGCCATGGCGAGGCAGTACACCATCAAGTCGAGCGCTTCGTTGCGCTCTGCCTTGCCCTTCACCCATTCAATGCGCTTGTGGCCGCGCACGTAGCGCACGACTTTGCGTTCGGCGACGCACTGGGCGAAGAATTCGTCCGGCAGGTCGTTGGCAAAGTGCAGCGATCCCGGACCGTCCGGGAATGGATAACGGTTGTAGATCCAGTCTTTTGCGGTGTCGGTACCGACGAACCACAGCTCGGCGCCGTTGCGTTCGGTCTGGCCTTTCCACGTCACGTCGACCATGGACGGGCGCTGTGCGATCACTGGCCTGCCAGGTTTGCTTGCGCCCTTGATGGCGAAGATGTTGCGCCAGCGTCGAACGCGGCAGAACTGGTAGACCTCATCGGTGTGATGACCGCCGGAGTCGACGCCCACGGCGAGAATCGCCAGACCCACACCGCAGGGATGCCGGTAACGAGCCTTGAGTTTCTCATCCAGCACCGCCCAGGTGCGTTCGTCTGCTGGATCGCCCCAGATGATCTGGTGGTCAACAACCCAGCGTTCCATGCCAACGCCGAAGCCCATCACCATCAACTCCAGACGGTTGGCTTGGACGTCGACGGCGCCGGTCAGCATCAGCACACCGACCGGCATCGAACCGAGGGTGTAGTTTTCCAGGCGCGCCCGAGCGATTAGCACTTCCGCCTTGGTCTGTTCGAGTGCGCTGTCCCAGACCTTCGCGAGACGGGTGTTGTAGAACACCTGCATTAGGCTCGTATCACCTTGAGCCTGGGCTTTTTTGGCGTCCTCAAACTCGATGGCAAGTGAAGCCCAGTCCATCCAGCCGGTTGGCGAATAAAGTGCGTTGAGATGGAAGCCAACGGTCTTTCCGTCACCCGCCGCATGGGCGCGCCACTCGCCTCGGGCGAGCATGTCGCTCTTGTGGTGTTCCTCGATCAGCACGTCGCATTCAGGGGCCGCGCACTCGTAATGCACAGTGCTGAGGTCCTTGCTGTAATGCAGTCGCTCCCATTCCAACACCTGCATATGACCGCAGGTAGGACATGGCACGTAGTAATAGCGCTGGTCGCTGGACTCGAACAGGTCGGCGATCCGCGAGGCGCCTTTGATCGTCGGCGAGCTGGAGAAGTAGATCTTGGCGTTGCGACCGAAGTTGGTCGCCCGCGTCTCTGCCAGCTTGATGGGGTCACCCTCTTGGCCGACGTCGTTCTCCCAGCGGTCGACTTCGTCACCGTAGATATAACGCGCCGACAACTCCGAAAGGTTGGCCGCAGAACCGGCGGTGGTGACGTACAGCGAGCCACCCTCGAATTCCTTGGTGTCCATCGTGTTGCGTGCGTCCCGCGAGCGGGTAGCCGCTACCCGCTCGCGCAGAACGGGTGTGGCCTTGATGGTCTTGCTGATCCGCCCGGAAACCCGCTTGGACAGGCCAAGGCTGGGGAGAAGCGCCAGGATGTTTGACGGTGCCATGTGGATCAGACCACCCATCCAGTTCAGGGCGATCTGGGTTTTCATCAACTGTGAGGCCACCATGGTGATCACGCGTCTGCAAGGGTGAGCCGGCGACAGGCAGCGCATTGGCTCGCGGGCATAAGGCGTCCGTGAGGTGCGGTACTGGCCGGGCTCAGGGGCACCGGTGTCACGCGGGATTCGCATGTACTCGTCGGCCCATTCGTCGATCCAGAGATCGGGGTCGGGACGCAGTCCACGGAAATAAGCCTCACGGTACACCTCTGCACCGTCAGGAAATTCCGTGTGCATAGGTTCAATCCGTTGTCATGGCGTGTTCAAGATCCGCTGAAGAGAGGCGCTCGGCTTCCTCCAGCGTTCGACGGAAGGTTGCGGTCAGGTGCTTTTCGATCAACCAAGGATCGGTCATGGCCGCAAGGTCATGGGAGAGTTGCGGTAGCGGACCGAAAAGCTGATCGCGCAGCAAACGGCCGGCGTTGTAGGCACCGGTTTCGACCGCCTCTTTGGAGACCAGCGAGCCTTGGGCTTTGCCCAGCTCGATCTCCGCCAACTTGGCCATGTTGTGTTCGCGCAAAGCGCGGGCCTTTTGGAAGTCCGGTAGCTTGCCGTCGCCGGTAAGCACCTGCGGCGGCGCAGCCGTGGAAGTCGGCTCGGTCTGGGTGGACAGTTGGCTGTAAACGTCACGCTGAATCCGGTCCTGCTGGTGTCGTTCGGCGACGGCGACCTTGCTCGGGTCTGCGGTGTCGCGAATCAGCGCTTCGGTGGCATGTACATCAACCTGTTTGCCGTTGGGCGAAAGCACCAAACGGTTGTTGTCTTTCAGCCAAGTGATGTAACTCGGCGACCTGCCGAGCCGGGCCGCGAAGGCACTCTTCGACAGGTAGGTTGGTTCTGTCATGAGCCCTCCTTTTTCAACGTATTTCAATGAATCCTTTCAAGATTTCAATGATTGAAATTTCAGTAAGCTGGGGAACCTGCCGCTAACAGTTTCCCGCGGGTTTCCGACCCCGTACCCACCGAATAACCCCAGGGTCCCCGGCGATTTCAGGCTGGCCCGCCGCCATTCGGCGGAACTTCGCACACGCCCAATCGCTTAGCGGCCCATCGTTCGTACAACCCAATGGCTACGTCCGCGCCGGCCATTGCCGTCAGGCAACCCAAGGCGCCCGCCGTCCAGATCGTCATGCCGGCGGCGATCATCAACATCATCGCCGACACCCCGCAGACAATGCAGGCGCCGGACCGAAGTGCCAGCCTTCGTAACAATGCCCAGCCTCGCGCCCCGTCCTTGTCGGCCCGCCACATTTCCCCCGATACGCCACCGACCAGGGCCAGGACGATCACTAACCAGATCGGCATTTCTGCCAGTGCTTGTTGCTCGCTTGTCATCGCCAACCCCTAAACGCAAAAACCCGGCGCAATGGCCGGGTTTGGTGGTTGGTGCGTGCCGCTCTCTGCGGTCGCACCTATCGAAGATGACTACTTTTTACAGGTCGATTCCGGTGGCAGCAACCCTGTTTTAATGCCACCCGGTGAATAAGTGGGTAACGCAGGGTGAACGCCTAGCGAATGTCGGCGAATACACCACCACGGCAATCTGTTGTAGCGGTGGTGTCCCATACGTCCCACTTTTCTGAATCGAAGTGGGACGCCTGAGAGCGCCTGAATTCGGGGCTTCGCCCCACTGTCCTACTTATCTTTCTCTTTTCTCGTGTAAAGGAAGAATTTTGAAGAACACGCGTTCGCGCGTAAGGGCGTAGTGCTCGCCCGCTACGCTCACACGGGCGGGAGGCACTACTAGGCGGGACGGTGGGACAAACCCAACAACAACAAGGCCCGCACCTGTCCTACTGCATCAAAACGCAGCGAGACAAGACGGGCCAGTGGGACAACCACAACCGTAGCGCTGCCTGGGGTCACGCAGCCGCCCCCATCAGCACCCAGTAGATCTGCAGATGCGCATCATGCAAACGCTGGTAGTACGTATCGCGGCCACAACCGCAGTGGGCATACCGCAGGCGCATATCCACATCGAGCGTGCAGTAATGCTCACGCACCACCGTCACCAACTCTGGCGCAAGATGCTTGGTCACGATCAGCTCAATGTCCAACGAACTCTCCAGCGGCGCCCGGAAAGCACGCCGCCCCCTGATCAGTTGCCCGTTGCTCTCCATCATCATGGCAACCATGTTTCCCCCTGCCAGCCCTCCTTTCGAATGTCCCGAGTGCAGCTCCTGCGCCCACAACCGAAGCAGCGAATCGATCTCCTTAATCAAAGCAAGGCTCCTCAAACTCCACTCGCTGCAACGCCGAGGCACCGCCCCACCCAGCCGGCTTCTTGTATGCCCAGGGGCGCTGGCCGCTCTTAGCCAACGCCGGCAACCGAACACGCCGCCAGCCCAACCGGTGCATGATCGCGCCGACGCGCATCTGCTCAGGCTTGCCCCAATGCCCAAAGTCCAACTTCAACGCACTGGTAAGCACGTCGCTGCCGGTAGTGGTCTCGCCGATCTGCGACTCCTCGAGCCAGGTCAGAATCGGCCCTTCCCATTCATCCACAACGAAACGCTCGTCCTGCTCTTCCCCGAACATTGCAGCCTCATCCAGCGTCACCCACCAGAGGTCGCCCGCGTCGTAGCAGAACACCGCCTCCGCCCACAGCTGATCGCGCATCGAGCGCAACAACTCCAGATCCACCTTGGTACACGCGACCGGCCAGTAACGCCGGTTGCCGGTGGCGTCCTTCAGGTACTCGTCTTGGTTGGTCGTACCCACGAAAACACACTGGCGTGGCACGTCCATCGTTCTGCGGCCGTAGCTCTCGCGGTAAGTGTCAGTGGACGCCGAAAAGAACTGCTTGGCCTTGGTGCTCTCAGCCTTGTTGAAGCTGTCCAGCTCGCCCAGCTCGACGATCCACTTGCCCCGGATCGCTTGAAACCCGTCCTTGTCGCCCAGGGCAAACGGCGTGTCCATGAACCACTCGCCGCCGAGAATGCTCATCGCGGTCGACTTACCGGCGCCCTGCGCACCTTCCAAAATCATCACCGAGTCAGCCTTGCAACCGGGCTTCATCACCCGCGCTACCGCCGATAACATCCAGCGCTTGCCGACCTTGGCCGAATAATCTGTCGCCTTCACGCCCATGACGTCGGTCAGCCAGCTTTCGAGCCGAGGCACCTGATCCCACTGCAGCTTGCGCAGGTACTGCCGCACCGGATGGAACGCATGGTCATGTGCAACCACACTCACCGCCTCGATCACATGCGAGGCCTTGACGCGCAAGTTGTACTGCTGCGCGAGCCACTTCATAACCCGAACATCGTCAATGTCCGCCCAATCACCCGTGCCGCCGCCATAAGGCGCCGCACGTTGCTTGACGATCTTCGAGCTGAACGCGCTGTAGCTGATCACACCGGCCCAACGCTCATCGTTGGCCAGGATCAACTCGACGTTCTGCATGTGCGCAATCAGCGCGCCACTTTCGCTGCGTGCCAACAGATCTTTCCAACCACCCGCAGCCGGCGGCTTGACCACCGCCAATACCTGACGGCGTACCGCTTCCAAACCTTCCGCAACATGCAGGTCGTTGAAGTCGGTCCACTTAGCTTCCCGCTCGCCGGAAAAAATCGGCGCGACCACCTGGCCGCCGACAATCAACGCCGCGTTGTTCGCTTTCTCTTCACCGGGGTTCCACGCATCGCCATTCGGCTTCTTGGTCTTCCAGTCATCGTCTCGGCAGATGATGAGCGGGCAACCGGCGAAACGCTCGCGCATGGCTTTGCAAACCACCAGCAAATTGCCCGCATCAAACGCAACGGCCACGGTGAGTGACGTGGCCATATGCAGACTTGCGCCGGTCGCGTAGCCCTCACACACCAGCACCGGCTCGCCCGGATCCGGGTGCGGCCCGATCAGATGGAAAGCGCCCTCCTTCGACATGCCGTAAGGCCAATAGGACTTGTCCCGACCGGTGTCTTCTTGCTTGGTTGGAAACACCACCTGCAGGCCGACAATCTCGTCACGCACATTGCTCATCGGTACCAGGAACGCGCCGGTGCGCGGCGCATACCGAACGCCGAAGCCGACAATCCGCTTGCGATCCAGATAGTCGCTACGTCCCTTCTCCGGCATGCGCTTGAACATACCCGCCGCCCGTTTTGCCGCTCGACGTGCCGCGTTGGCCGAGATCTCGGCCGCCCGGCGCTTGGCCTCTTCCTGTCGAGCGCGCATAACCTCACGCTCTTCAAGAGACATCCGCCCAGCCTTGACCTTGATCTTCTGAGACTCGCCCGAACGCCAGTCACCGAACGCACCGAAGATCAGCGTCTCGCCTTTCTCAGTGCGCTGCTCATGTACGACATACCACCCGTTCTTTTCCTTGCCCTTGTCTTGCGTCGTCTTGCAGCGGGTCAGCTTGCCGAACACCAATGGCTGCGCAGGCTCAAGACCGTAATCCGCAAATTGCCCCAGTACGTCATCGAGCATGGCGTGCCCCTTTCAATTCCGCGAGGGAAAGGCAGTCGACGCATTGGGTACAGCCGGGCTGCGCCAAACGTCGCGCTTCCGGAATCGGACCATCACAGCTTTCACAGAACAGAAACGAATGCGCCGCCAGAGCGGGCTTGGCGGCGAGGAGACGTGCAGCCAGCGCCTGATCGATGCGCTCCTGCACCAGGTCATTAGCGAAGTCGACGATATCAACCACGATCAGTACCCCGCGTCGTCTGATTGACGTAGGTGGCGCGGTTGAACAACCCCAACAGCCCCTGAATTCCACGAAACACCTGCAGGCGAATCGCGGCCAGTTCTTCATCAGAAACCACACCGTCGCCAATGCTCTTGGCCCAGGTATCCGCCAGATCGGCGACCTTCCGGAAGTACTCGGCAATCCCGATGGTCAACGTCTCGGGCATGTCGTTGGTGTACGCCTCAGCCAGCTCCTGCCAAGTCGTGTCACCCACCAACGCATGCACCGCATCCAGAATGCGGCGATCCTTGGTCAGCTCTAGAATCTCGCCGAACTCTTGAATGTTCACAGTGTGGCTAGGGTGGGTTGGGGACAACTTGTGCTGCAGCGTGGTCGCATTTCGGCCGGTGGTGGCGGCGATGGCTGCGGCGCCGCCGGGGTAGTCCCGAGCGGCATGGTAAAGCGCGAGATCGAGCGGCAAAACTTCCCGCTGCGCCCGCTCAACAGAACTCAGAGCGATACGGCTCATGGCATTAATCCTTGTAAGTTGCCAGTGCCGCGCGACATGCAGTGGTGATACATTTGCCGCGTGGCTTGAAAGGGCCCAAACGCCGGCTAGATCTTCGGGATCGATACCGGCACCGTGCCGGGGCGAGCAATCCATTGCTCACCCCTGGCGCAACAGCTGCCAAATCTGTGGTGGAAGAGGCAGCAACACCAAGGCTTCCGAGCCTTGGAAAAGCGCGATAAAGAGAGGTGGTTGCATGTGGTGTGCCCGCCTTTCTTTATCGCGACCCGACAGCGCTGTGGTGGTGCGTGCCGGGAGGAACTGGGCGACCTTTGGGTCGCCTTTTTTCTGACTACGCTGCAGCTTTTTGTGGAGCCGAAGCGTTTAACAGCCAAGCCGCTTGGAATGCGTTGCCTTTCTGCTTCGCAGCAGTCGCTAACAGCTCGGCGTATTTGGTTTCACCTGTGTAATCGGTTCGCGGCAGGCATGCAGCCTGACGCCATTTGTTCAGCGCCTGATAGCTTCTATTGCATACCTTCGCAGCGGCCCCGATGCCGCCTACGGCTTCAAACGCGAACGCAATGGCGCTTGGAAAATCTGCGGGGTCCAACATGACAACCTCCATTTATCAACTTGCGGTTGATGTTATAGATCAACTGACTATTGCGCAACCTTTGTGAGACTCTCAACTCATGGTTGATAAAAATTCCCTCCGCGCAGCTTTTAGTGAGCGCCTTCACGAAGCTCTCGACGATGCCGGCGTACGCGCCCGTGGTCGTGGAGTGGATATTCATCGTCAGTTGAAAAGCGTGGGTGTTGATAAAACAACCCAAGCCATCAGCAAGTGGCTGAATGGCGAAGCCATGGCTGAAGCGGATAGCATGTCTGCGCTCTGCTCATGGCTTGGTGTCAGGCGGGAATGGCTTGAATACGGGGTTCTGCCGAAGGAGCAGATTGGCCACAGCAACGTTCGCGCTCTAGCCCACAGTGACTTGAGCAACGTTAGTGAAATCAATCAGCGCTTTGGCAAGGTTCCATTAATCTCTTGGGTTCAGGCCGGAGCTTGGTGCGAGGCGATCTCTAACATAGAGAATTATGACAGCGACTCTTGGTTGTCGTGCCCCGTTCCTATCAGCGCTCACGGTTATGCATTAAAAGTCTTAGGCGACTCAATGACTAATCCTGGACCAGGTCGAAGTTATCCAACAGGCTGTATAATTTTCGTCGATCCTGAGGCTGAGACAAAAACGGGTGATCGAGTTATTGCCAGAGTGCCACGAACAAATGAGGCTACGTTCAAAATCTTAGTAGAGGATGCCGGCCGCCAATTTCTGCGCCCAATTAATCCGCAATACCCAATCATTGATATTACGGAAGAAACACACATTTGCGGCAAGGTAGTAGGATCTTTCATTCCGGAATAATAACAACTTAAAACGGAAGATCTGAAGAGATTATCTCATCTAAAACCCTATCCATCCCAAATTTCTTCTGCTTAAGTTCCGCGTACAGCTCGGCAAAGCTTTGTCTGGCTTCGATGGTACCTATATCTTTCGCTCTGTAAACAACCATATCAATAGAATCATCCCACTCTTCAGTAGAAATAGAGGCCAGGCTTGTCAATGTCGCAGGTCCCGGATAATAAAAAAGGGAATGCCCGTCTGAACTGGGCATCATCGACCACTTATGTTTTTTGTCATACAAGAAAAACAGTTCCCCTTCCGTGCCACCATTGATTACGTTAGTGATCTTGTCTTTCTGAACAATCATCACGTTAACAGCAACTACAATCTTACTCATGTTCGACCACCAGTGATCTCGTCAATGACCTGTACATTTAGATGCCTAATTTTCTCGCGAATTTCACTTACCAAAGCTCTTTTAATGGGTTCAGACATTTTTCGACCCCGCTCGCTTTTGGAAATGACGGCTTCTATTGAAACGACCTGATCCGCCATAATTAACTTCAGCTTATCGTTACCTCTAACCTGCCCTAGAAATTCATGAAATATATTAATGATAACTTCGTTTTCGCCATCATCATTCGCGCTATATTCGTTCAAGCGATCTAGTTTTTCTTTCAGCTCCGTTAAGGAAAGCTGATAGGAATAATTCAGTAAGAGAGAGAACACTGAGGCGATAGCTTTTCTCTTAAAAACGAACAGGTAGATCGCGATTCCCGAAGCGCCAATGGTGAAAATATCAGCCATCACACCGATAGTATCCGTTAGTAAATTCAACCTCCTTTCCCCCAATACACGCCCAAATGAAAACCCTTGGATCAGAGTGCGCTCGATCATTGCGATAGCCATCAGAATGCTATCCCCAAACGCACCAAGTCAATGTGCAAATTGAAGGAAATGACACCGTTCAGCGCCACCAGCATAAGATCAACCTACGGTTGACAATTATCAATTATAGGTTGATATTCCACTCACTCTTCCACCACAGAGCGAGGCAACACCATGCACACCACAGCAACCCTGCACGTCCACCCGGCCGCTGCCAACCCCTTCCAAATCTTTGAGATCCGTCGCCTAGCCCGTGAGTGCGGCTGCGCGTTCGCCATCAGCAAACCGAAGCTGACAGCACGCACTACTCCTGCCCCAGTCAATCCGAACGGCGGAGGGCATGTAGCATGATCAAGTACAAGATCGACAACCGCACCCTGCAGTTGCTCAATGCTCAGGTCAACCTGACCGAGACTTTCAACCACGTTCTACGAACCGCGCCTAGGCGCGAGTGCCTGGCGTTTCGACTTAAGGTTGAACGTGGCATATCAGCAAGCACCTTCGTCGTGGAGCTGGGCAGCGAACGCCACACGTTGACCCTGCCGAACGAAAAGAAAATGCATCTCAAGCTGGCCGACTTCATCGAAGAGATTGCCAACGGCCCGTTCGACGCGAGCAATACCAGCGACCTGCTGCATCGCCCCCACGCCAGCCGCGAATACGGCCGCTTTGAAGTCTCGGACAAGCAGCGAGTGTTTGAGCTGGTGCGCACCGGCGGCGTGCTGAACCTCGACATGGGTTTCGACTACCCGCTAATCGTCGCGCTCCACCGCACTCACACTCGATCAGGTGTCACCACCATCCTTAGCATCGGTAACAAAAGCCCCCACACCCGTTGCTTCACCGTGTACGGCAGCGATGTCGAGATCTACGGCAAAGTCAGCGAGTCCATCAACCACCTTGCTGCAGCGGCAACACCAGCTGCGCACGCGGCATGAGGGGCACACCATGGAACGCACCCTTGCCCAAGCCGCAACCCACCTCGGCCTGACTCGCCCGAAACTCATTTCACGCATGCGTGAAAAAGGTCTGCTCAACGATCGGAACCTACCGGCCTACCCCAACCGTGATCGTGACTATCTGCGCATCAAGGACGGCCAGTGGTACCACGATCAGCTCGGTATGCAGTACAGCCAATCGACGCGGATCAAACAGCCCGGTATCCGTTGGCTGGCTGAACAGTTGGGAATCGACCTACCCGTCATTCCGGCAGACAGCCGTGACGTGGCCTAGGGAATACGCCCGCCAGATCATCGCCATGCGGACACGAGAGGAGCGCAACGCCGCGCTCCTCGAAGTGCCCGAACATCTGCGCGAGCTGACCAGAACGCATTGCCTGAACGCCTGGAACCACCCGGCCAGAAAACAACGCAAGGAGGCCCAACAAAACCATGAGTAACGCAGCACAAAACCCGCTGCGCCTGCACCCGGCGCCGGAATCAGCCACCGTCGAATTGCTTTACCGCATATTCGGCGACGTCCTGATCCCGCTCGACAAAGTGCGCGAGCAGTACTTCCGCAACCTCAACGAGCAATCGTTCGTGGCCGAGATCAGCAGCGGCCGCATCCAGCTCCCTATCACCACGCTGGACACCAGCCGCAAGGCTCCGAAGTACGCACACATCCGCCACGTCGCTTCCCTGATCGACATCCGCGCCTACAAGGCCGACGAAGACATGCAGCGACAGCAGGACGACACCAACGAGTAACAGCCACAAACCGAGCGGCTGCCACCACCGGCCGATGACATCACCAGGAGCACACCACATGACTGCAATTCAGATCTGCGCACTCATCGCCCTAATCGTATTCGCCGGACTACTCGTCTGGGCAGGTTACTTCATGGGACACAGCGACGGCATATCCGCCGGAATGAAGGAAAGCGACGAGATCCAGCGCGCCGAAAGCGCCAAGACGGTTCGCGAATTAAGGGCATCTCTCGACTTCATCAAGGCCGACCACACCCGCTTGTTGCAACACTGCAAACGTCTGCAGATAGCGATGCCATTCGGAGGCCCCGAGCGCTTGGCACTGCTGGAAATCGCCGAGAAACTTCGCATTGCCGCCGACACATTCGGTGCATTCCGCACTGGCAAAAAACTGGAGCGCGACACTCGCGGACTGCGCGACCGAGCTCTCGACATGGCTGAGCAACTGGCTCCCTTTGATGTGGGAGACGCCGCATGAGCGAAATCCGTCCCCAATCCAGCACCCACCGCAACCCGGCTAACGCCCCATCAGCGATTAATGCACCAACGCGCACTCAAATTTCGGAGGAAAGCGGCATGCAAATGGACCAGCACGACACCCAAACCACGACCGCTTTGCTCCGCAAGGAAACCAGCGTCGACACACTAGAAACAAACAGTCTCTGCTGCGCAGCAGCAAGCATTATTGCTCCTTACAGCAGCTCCACCGAGGCACTTATACCCCACGAAAAGCTGCGCGAGGCAGCGACACCCAATGCCACGCTAAACGCTCAGAATCGCCCGCCCGCGCAGCTTGCAGAGGGGTATAAGCACCCCGCTTGCGTGTCCGAACACTCCGCGGAAATTGCAGCCAACAAGGTGCAGATCGATGAGCGCGCCGAGTTTGAGAAAGAGTTCCCAGTGCCCGAAGGTCTGCAGTACTGCAGACAGCGAGGCACGTACATCACCGCACTAGGCGCGAAGACATCCGACTCATTCGCCCGTGAGCATTATGCGTATCGGGCCGGCTTCGCCGCGTGGAGTCGCAGAGCTTGGAAGCATGCCGTGCTCGTTGGCGAGCACGCACAAGGAGTGCAGCCGTGATGGAGCATACATACCAGCAGTTCCACATGTGCTGCGGCCACGGGAGCGGCGCCAATGCAACTTTGACTGCACAGAAACTCCACTCCGCGCAGCTCAGCAAAAGCCCTTCCCACTTTGAAGATGCTGCCGAGGCATCACTACCCACCTATCACCTGGACAAGGTTCCAGAAGAAAAGATGGCCGAACTCGTCGGGACTAGCCGCCGGGCGTTACAAGGAAAACGCGCAAGAGGCGTCATCCCCAAGGGTGTCTGGAACACCATCGACAGCCGCATTTACTACAGCATCAGGAGATACGAGGCATGGCTCGAAAGCCAATGGGATTGCCCACCGGAGTTGAATTTGCTGGACAGTCCGTCCGCATTCGCTTCACCTGGAACGGGCAACGCCGTTGCGAAACCCTCCCCTATCCCCAAACGCCGAAGGGGATTAAGGCTGCCGCCGACTTACGCGCTAACGTAACCAGTCTGATTAAGCATGGCGTGCTGGATGATCAGCGCTACGCCGAGCTGTTCCCCAATTCAACTTATACCACTTACTCAGCGACTCTCCGTTTCGGGGAGTACGCCCAGGAGTGGCTCAACAGCCGCGAGATCGTGGCCGGAACTCGAAAGAACTATCTTGGCTCGCTCAATCTGTACTGGATGCCCTATCTGGCGATGCTACCCATGGACAGCATCACGTCGGTGATGCTGCGCAAAGTGGTAGCGAACACTGAATGGCCGACGCCGGGCGTGAAACGCGCGGCGATCCAGCGTCTGACCACTGTGTTCGGTACCGCAGTGAAAGATGGCCTGATCGACCGTAACCCGGTGGAGTCAATCGAGCTGCCGGTGAAAGCCAAGAAACCCATCGATCCGTTCACGGTGGGTGAAGCAAACCAAATTATCGAGCACTTATATAAGACGCTGAACCATTCGATGCGGATCTACGCGGCTTACTTCGAGTTCGCCTTCTACACCGGCATGCGCCCCAGCGAGATCGCGGCGCTGCGCTGGGAAGAGGTCGACAAGGAAAAGCGGCTGGTGAACGTGTGTCGGATCGTTGCGGACTACAAGATCGAGGAGCGAACCAAAACCCGCAACGGACGCCAGGTCATGCTCAACAGCAGAGCACTGCACGCCATCGAGCAGGCCGAACTGCTGGCGAAGCAACGTGCTTTGCCAAGCCGGCGCAAACGCACCGAATCGACCTATGTGTTCCCGCCCACCAAGAACTTCGAGTTCATCCAACAATCGAGCGTGACCGACAAACACTTCCAGGCTGCATTGACTGAATTGGGCATTCGCGCCCGCCGGCAATACAACTGCCGACACACATACGCTACCATGTGCCTCATGGCGGGTATGAACCCTGCGTTTATTGCCACTCAGCTCGGTCATAGCGTTCAGATGTTGCTATCGACATACGCCCGATGGATAAACTCCAGTACCGACTGGGGTGAGCTCGGGAAGCTTGAAAACAGCTTGATTGGTACAAAATTGGTACAGGCAGAAACAGTACCCCTCTGAAACCCTTATGGAATCAGCCCCTGTGACACTGGAACAGAACTACACCGCGATTCTCGGCCAATTGGGCGAGGACGTCTCCCGCGAGGGCCTGCTCGACACGCCAAAGCGTGCCGCCAAAGCCATGCAGTACCTCTGCCGCGGTTATGCACAGACGCTCGAAGAGGTCACCAATGGTGCCTTGTTCAGCTCCGACAACAGCGAAATGGTGCTGGTCAAGGACATCGAGCTGTACTCGTTGTGCGAACACCACCTGCTGCCGTTCATCGGCAAGGCGCATGTCGCCTATATCCCGAGCGGCAAGGTGCTGGGCCTGTCGAAGGTTGCGCGAATTGTCGACATGTATGCGCGCCGCCTGCAGATTCAGGAAAACCTCAGCCGCCAGATCGCCGACGCGGTCCAGCAAGTCACCGGCGCCCTGGGCGTGGCGGTGGTGATCGAGGCCAAGCACATGTGCATGATGATGCGCGGTGTCGAGAAGCAGAATTCCTCGATGATCACTTCGGTGATGCTCGGCGAGTTCCGGGAAAACGCCGCGACCCGCAGCGAGTTCCTCAGCCTCATCAAGTAACTCGCGGCACGAAGAAAACCGGCAGTCATCGCCGGTTTTTTTTCGCCCGTGAAAAATCGGGTAAGCTGCGCGCCTTCTTCTCTGTCCCTGTGAGGCTTGTAACGTGTTCGTCAAAGCGCTTCGTGTCGGCCTCGGCCAACTGGTCATCTTCATCGACTTCCTGACCCGCCCGGGCAAGAAAAAACGCCCCGCCGCGGCTCAGGCGCAAGTCGACGCCGCCGCCAAAGGCCTGACCCTGTATCAGTTTCACGCCTGCCCGTTCTGCGTGAAGACCCGTCGTGCCTTGCATCGCCTGAATGTGCCCGTGGCGCTCAAGGATGCGAAGAACAACGAGCAGGATCGTCAGACGTTGCTGGAGCAAGGCGGCCGGATCAAGGTGCCTTGCCTGCGCATTGAAGAGAATGGGCAGACGACCTGGATGTATGAGTCCAAGGCGATTATTGATTATCTGGATAAGCGGTTTGCTGCGGTCTGATGTTTTGGGGTGAAGCCAAATGCGTTATCGCGAGCAGGCTCACTCCTACAGTGCAACCCATTCCAACTGTAGGAGTGAGCCTGCTCGCGATGAGGCCATTACAGGCCGCCACAATCTCAGACAAAAATAAACCGGCCCTCAGCCGGTTTATTGTTTTCATGCCGCCCTCTCCATCTGCGCCCGCCGCACCACCGCCGCCAGCCGCTTCAGCCCTTCATCCAGCCGCGCCGGATCAATGTGGCTGAAGTTCAAGCGCAAGTGCCCATGATGCTTGTCCGGCTGAGGAAAAAACGGCTCGCCCGGCATAAACGCCACGTCATTGGCCAACGCCTCATCGAGCAAGGTCCGCGTATCCAGCGGCTGCTTGAGCGTCAGCCAGAAAAACAGCCCGCCCTGCGGCATGTTCCAGTCCGCCAGATCGGCAAAATGCGTTTGCAGCGCCAACTGAAACGCATCGCGCCGCTGCCGATAGAAATCGCGCAATGCGCTTAAATGTTGCTGATATTTTTCCGTGCCGATCCATTGCAGCGCCTGCCATTGACCTATGCGATTGGTATGCAGATCGGCCGATTGCTTGAGTTTGAGCAGATGCGGGAACAGGTCGGGGCTGGCGATCAAGTAGCCGACACGCAAGCCCGGCAACAGGGTTTTTGACACGGTGCCGGTGTAGATCCAACTGGACCGCTTCAGGCGTGCGGCAATCGGTTTCGCACTGCCGCCGTCGAAAGTCAGTTCGCGGTAGGGCTCGTCTTCGATCAAGGTGACGCCAAATTCGTCGAGCAACGCGGCAACCGCGGCGCGCTTGGCCTCGCTGTAACGCACCGCGGACGGATTCTGAAAGGTCGGGATCAGGTAGATGAATGCCGGACGGTGTTGCTCCAGACGCTCGCGCAATTGCACCAGGTTCGGGCCATCGGACTCCTGCGCGACAGTCAGGCAATCGGCGCCGAACAGCTGAAAAATCTGCAGCGCTGCCAGATATGTCGGCGCTTCCAGCAGAATTTCCGTGCCGTTATCGATATACAGTTTGGCCGCCAGATCCAGGGTTTGCTGCGAGCCACTGACCACCAGCACCTGACTCGCCTCACAATCGAGACCAAGCGCCCTCGCCTCTGCCGCCAGGGCCTCGCGCAACGCTGGCTCGCCTTCGCTCATGCCGTACTGGCCGAGCGGCAGCGGCATGTCGGTCCAGTCGACCTTGGGCAGCATGGCTTCGGCGGGCAAGCCACCGGCAAACGACATCACCTCGGGACGCTGCGCGGCGGCAAGGATTTCTCGGATCAAAGAACTTTTAAGGCGCGAGACACGTTCGGAAAAAGCCATGGAAGTCACCGTAGCGAGGCGTACAAGAAATGAGTCAAACTCATTGACTGAAATTACGCCAGCTTGAGCGAGTACGTCAATATGCTTGACCTTAAAAACCCTACCAGCCAGCAGCAGGCCATGGAAGCTTTCTTCTTCGGCTATCAGGCGTTTACCGCCAAGGCTGACGAAATGCTTGAGCGTCGCGGCCTGTCGCGGGTGCATCAGCGCATTGTGTTTTTCATCGCACGCTATCCGAACCTGAGCGTGAAGGAGTTGCTGGCCTTGCTCGGCGTCAGCAAGCAAGCCTTGAACATGCCGCTGCGCCAGTTGCAGGAAATGCATCTGGTCGACAGCGTGGCCTCTGAAACGGACAAGCGTAAGCGCCTGTTGGAGCTGACGGTGGAAGGCGCGAAGTTCGAGCAGGCGTTGCGGCGTGAGCAGGTCAAATTGCTGGAGCGGGTGTTTGCCGAGGCTGGAGAAGCGGCGGTGAATGGGTGGCTGGCGGTGAATCTGGCGTTGGGTGGCAGTCTGTCAACTCTCGAGTGAATCAACCGGCGCCTTCGCGAGCAGGCTCGCTCCCACATTGGAACCGCATTCTCCTGTGGGAGCGAGCCTGCTCGCGAATCGAACTTGATAGCCATATATCCCTATCAGCAAAAAAACTGCAGACAAAACAAAAAACAATATTTGCTTTCTTTGTACACAAAAGCATAATCCACTGCGTGCGAGTTCCTGACCATACAGTCAACAAATTCGCGTATGCCTCAAAGGGCCGCTGCCACCCCTCATGGGTCCGGCCCTGGAAATAACAATAAAACTCTTGAGGAGTACTCGCTGTGGAAAGCCGCAAATCCGAAGCACCGCCGCTCGAGCTCACGCCGCCATTACGCAATGGCCTGCTGGAGCGTCTGTTCAAACTCAGCTTGCATGGCACCACGGTGAAGACCGAGCTGATTGCCGGTCTGACAACCTTCATCACCATGGCCTACATCATTTTCGTCAACCCGAACATCATGGCCGATGCCGGGATTGACCACGGGGCGGCGTTCGTCGCCACTTGCATCGCCGCCGCGCTGGGCTGCCTGTTGATGGGCCTCTACGCGAACTGGCCGGTGGGCCTCGCGCCGGGCATGGGCCTCAACGCCTTCTTCACTTACACCGTGGTCGGCACCATGGGCTACAACTGGGAAACCGCACTCGGTGCGGTGTTTGTCTCGGGCGTGCTGTTCATGATTTTGACCTTCTCGCGCATTCGCGAATGGCTGCTCAACAGCATTCCGGTCAGCCTGCGCTATGCGATGGGCGCCGGTGTCGGCCTGTTCCTCGGCCTGATCGGTCTGAAAACCGCCGGCATCGTCGTCGACAGCCCGGCCACGCTGATCAAGCTTGGCTCCCTGCGCGAACCCGGCCCGCTGCTCGCGGCCATCTGCTTTCTGATGATTGCGATCCTCAGCTACCACAAAGTCTTCGGTGCGATTCTCATCAGCATCATTACCGTGACGCTGGCCGGTTGGGGCCTGGGCGTGGTGCACTACGCCGGGATCATGTCCGCCCCGCCAAGCCTGGCACCCACCTGGATGGCGATGAATGTCGCTGGCGTGTTCAACATCAGCATGATCAGCGTGGTGCTGGCCTTCCTCTTTGTGCACATGTTCGACACCGCCGGAACCCTGATGGGCGTTGCCCAACGGGCCAATCTGGTCGCCGCTGACGGGCGAATCGAAAACCTCTCGCGGGCGATGAAGGCCGACAGTGCCTCCAGCGTGTTCGGTGCGGTGGTCGGTGTTCCGCCCGTCACCAGCTATGTGGAAAGTGCCGCTGGCGTGGCCGCTGGCGGTCGGACTGGTCTTACCGCCGTCACCGTAGGTGTGCTATTTATAGCGGCAATGTTTTTCGCCCCGCTGGCCGGCATGATTCCTGCCTATGCCACCGCCGGTGCGCTGATATACGTTGCAATGCTGATGATGGGCGGCATGGCCCATATCGAGTGGGACGAAGCCACCGATGCGATTCCTGCCATCGTCACCGCAATCATGATGCCGCTGACCTTCTCGGTCGCCGACGGCATCGCGCTGGGCTTCATCACCTATGTGGCGCTGAAGGCCGGGACCGGCAAGTACAAGGAAATTTCCGTCAGCCTGTGGGTACTTTGCGCGATCTTCATCGCCAAGTTCATCTACCTGTAAGCACACTGCGCGGTTCAGGTTTCCACCAGCCCCACCCTCACCGGTGGGGCTTTTGTGCATTTCGACAACAAGAGAAAGGAGCAAAGTGATGAGTCTGGAAACCTGGCTGCTGTTCAGCGGTGCTGCACTGGTGGTGATCCTGATTCCGGGGCCGCTGTCGTTGCTGATGATCAGCAACAGTCTGAATTACGGGTTGCGACGCTCTTACCCGGCGTTCCTCGGCGGCGTGATTGCCTCGATCTGCCTGCTCAGTGCATCGGCCCTGGGGCTGGGCGCGTTATTGCTGGCGTCGGAGCAGTTGTTCAGCGCGCTGAAGATCGTCGGTGCCCTGTATCTGTTCTACCTCGCCTGGCAGAGCTGGCAGCAATCGCGCCAGCCCGCGGTGGGCGCCGAAGTACCGAAGGCAGCAGCCGTACCGCGTTTTCGCGCCTTGTTCGGCCGCGCGTTTGTGCTGGGCGCCAGCAATCCGAAAGACATCCTGTTTTTCGCCGCGTTTCTGCCGCAGTTTCTCAGTGCCGAACAGCCCTTCCTGCCGCAGTTGCTGCTTATGATCGCGACCTGGACCGTGCTCGATCTGCTGTGCAAGCTGGCCTACGGACTTGGCGCGCACGGCGCCGCACGTTATTTGCGCAGTGGCAAAGGTCAGAGCTGGTTCAACCGGATCAGTGCCGGTCTGTTTGGCGGCGCCGGGGCAGCCTCGCTACTCAGCAGCCACTGAGCGTTTCAAAGTGCAACTTGATTGGCCGTCAACGCCCACCATCCTGATGTAAATATGCTCATCAGGATGGCCTCTGCGCGGACGAAGTTTGCCTGGTATTACACGCAATACACCGCAACAACCCATCGATATACTTTCGCTAAATCCCCCCCTTATTATCGCGCTGACTTTCAATAAAACTGCCTGAACAAGGATGTTCAAATGGCCACGCTTATCAGCGACGCATTAATACACGACGACTCCGTCATCATTACCGACATGGACATTGGCGTTAATGAACATGATGCATCGACGCTCGACCTGTCAAAAAACAAGCCCACCGGCCATTCCGGAAACAAACATAAAACCGACCAACTGACCATCACCGATGGCCTCTTCGGCCCCCTGCAGATGGGGTCCATTTCAATCACCCGCGTGTCACTCGACGCTTTGGGCGCCACCCTTGGTGGTCAGCCCCTGACCGGACAGAACACCTTTTTTCGCACGCCCAGGCGCTCATTCACCAACGCCTTGCAGTTCAATGCCAACGAAGTAGACAAACAGATCCGCACAGCCAGCGCACCGGACAGTTATCTGTTAACGACACTTTTGTTCGAGCTGGCCAGCCGACGCCCGCTGACTTCCCCGCCGATCCTCTGGTCAAGCGACGAGACACAAGCCGATCCCGGCCAATATCGCCGCAAACTTTCAAAACTTCTAACCAGCGCGCACAAACTCGACTTGCGCCATGCACATCTTCCCGAGAACAACCCGCGCTGGGTCGGTGTACTCAAGAGCAATGCAACGCTTGGCTCAAGTGTGGGTATTCAGGGGTTTGGCATATTCATGGGATTGCGCGGAGTGGTCGATGCAATCAAAAGCAATAACAGCGCCGAGATCGTCATTAATACCGCCGGCATTGCTTCGGAGTTTGGGTCCATTGCCGCCGATGTCGCGGTCAACAAAGTGGCCAGCGAGATGATTACGGCCGGGCAGACCGCCTACAAGGATTTTGCCAAAACCCGATTCGCCGTCAGATTGGGCCGCTCCGGAGGCCTGATTGGCGGTGCGTTGACGCTTCCTTTCGATATCTACACCGCAATCAGGTCCCTCAACGCCGCTGACAATGCGGCCGGCAAGGAAGCCCTGGATCATTACGTCAGCGCCGGCTTGAGTATCACCAGTGCCGCCATGACCGTCATCCTTGGCGGCGCAGCGATGGCCGGATTCTCTTTTGCCGGCCCGGTGGGTCTCGCGGCGGGAGCAATCCTGGCAATCGGATCACAGGTGTACGGCGCGGTGAGAATCGTCGATGACATTGATGATTACATCGAGCTCACCACCGAAGAGCGTTGGCGTACCGGCTGGTTCTCATTCTGTTTCATGAACCCAGACCAGGACGTGCAGAACCGCTATAGCCTGGCAAAAGCCAGGACCGAACACCTGAAACAGCTAAAAGCGACCGCCCGGAAGTTGCTGGATGGAGAACTGCAGGACGCTACCGAAGCCGTCGTGAACGGCACATTTGAAGTATATCTCACACAAAAGCAGGTCTGGACGCGCAATTGGTGGACCAAGCAGGATGGCTGGGAAACCGTCAACGTGCCGCAGATAAAAGGTGGCGATGACACCATCGATGCCCGCGCGGGCGTTACCGCCAGCACACCAGGTGCAGAACTGGGTAAGGCGGCGGAAAACAAGGGCGTGTTGTGGTTGATCGGCGATGGCCGGGATTCGATCGTCGGCGTTGAGAAAAAAACCAACACGTTCCACTACAAGTCAGGGAAAAAACACCTGACGGGGGGCGAAAAAGATGACCGTTTCGTCTTTGAAGGCGCGGCCGATTTGCTCAGGCAAGGGGGTAGCGTTCTCGACGCTTCGACATTGCAGGGTGGCGCAGGCAGCGACACTCTGGTCCTGGGCGGGGCAGATTACAGCGCCAGCGCCAAGGGTTCAGGCTATGACGTCAACCTGCCGGCCGGCACGCTTCATACAACGGTGGCCGACCCGACAGTCGCAGGTGAAAAAAAACGCGCCCTCCACAGTCGTCTGGACAGTGTCGAAAACATCGAAACCGTGACCAATGGGCAATCCATTGTCACGGGCACCGAACAGCGCAACATCATTAAGTCCCGTGGCCGGGACACGATAAAGGCAGGCGCGGGCAACGACCAGATCCATCTCTTGCACGGCGGTTCTTCAGCCTCGGGCGAGGCAGGCGTTGACGAATATTTCGTTGCCCACCAGGCAGGCCGGATATCGATCACCGAAGACGGCGATCAGCAGAGCGTTGTCGTCTTGAACTGGCGGATGGACCTGATTGAAAGTTGGGTCATCGAAAACACAGCACTGATCATTACGTCCCGATTCGATTTTCAGGATTCGCCCAAAAGCGTGGTTGCCCTGCAAAACGTGTACATCCGCAACGATACGCAATCCGTTCTGAAGAACAACAAACTGACGTTTATGACCCGCGACGGTTTCGTGCTGATGCCGGACTTTCCGGAAACTCTCGAAAATGGCAGGACCGTCGAGCTGGAAATCATCGTCGTTAAACAGGGGCAAGCAGAAAAACCGATCATTCTCTACACCCCGACGTACTCAATCAGGCATCAACAAGATGCGGGCTACTACCTGCCGCGATCGCCGCAGGACACCGCCTTTGAATTCGTCGAGCGCCGGGACGCGGTTACGCGAATTTACCTGGACTACGCCAGCGATGAACTGAAACAGGCCGACGCCCACTTCACCGCAAGAAAATCCGACAAGGACCACGACCTGATGGCCGGGTGTGATCTGCAATATCGGGTTGGCGAAAAAACACTGACGCTTCGCCACTTTGCATTTGCCCGTGGCGGCACCGACCCGATGAACATGACGAAAATCCTCAGAACCATGGCCGCGAAGCCGCTCCAGAGAATCGTTCTGATATTCAATGACGGTGTCGCCTTCAATGCAAAACTGACAGCCGAAACCGATGTTGCCCCGGCGGACAACCACTACGAGATGCACGCGCTGAAGCACTGGACCACCCGAATGAACCTGCCGATGCCATTGCGTACAGGCCGGTTCACCTTTGACCTGCCTGAGAACGAAGCCTACAGGCTGGGTACACGTCGGGCCTGTGCCAAACTCGCTTCGCTACCGGCACAAACCGCAATGGAGAGTCTGGAAGGTCAGGGCTCGACCTACCTGGTGCATCTGGTTGCCGACATGACGATAAAACTCTCGACCCCGGGGGCTTTGGCCAATGCCGCCATCAGACTGCCCTACTCGTCGACCTGGGAACTTGATGCCACGGCGCTGGGCGCCGTAGCGATCAAACTGGAAAACAACAAGCTGCACATCGGCACCTGCACCATTCATCTGCCCGTTTACGACAGCGAAGATCTCATCGATCAGATCCGTGTCATCACCACAGAAGGGCTGGTCCATACCGTCGACCTGTCTTTCGATCGAGTCTATCCGGACGGCCTGGACGGCCGATTCTTCAAAGCACCAACGCCGTCGAAAGATCCGCTGCCACCCCCCTTCACCGCACTGGCAGACAAGGTGCTGAATGTACGAAATATCGTCGTGGCAGATAACCGCCCGGGGATATTGAGTTACAGCTTCCCCGAGCGCAGCTGGCGCTTGGACGTTGAAACCCTGTGCATTGATCATTCGCAGCTCAACGTCATCAATCGTTGCAGCCATCAGCTACCTCAGACGGTGATGCCAGCGTCATTGCTGGACGTGGCCGAGCCTCCCCTGTCGCGCCCCGCTCAAGACCGATCATGCACGTACTCAGAGAGCGGCTTCGCGCACTGAACGCGCGCACCCGAAACATGTGTCGAGGCGCCACTTCGCGCCTTGAAAACGCCTATCCGAACGAGAATTCCCCCATGGCCAAACCGCCAAAAAGAACAGCTGTGACAACAACCACCGATGCCTCCGTAACGACACGAACGACGGATCCCTCTTCCAGCCATCGCGTCACGACCGCTGACCTGCCTTCGCCTGGCGGCCAGCCGTTGACGGGTTCGGATCTGTCAAACCCCGCTGCGCTGCCAACGACTCGCCCTGCCGCTATCGTTGTCCACGAGATGCCTGGACGCGCTGCGGATAGCTTCAGCACTGCCCGCAATGAAATCGCCTGGCCACAGCACCGTTTGTACGAACTGGAACCCATTGGCGATCAGACGGGACTGTTTATCGGGCCGGATCAACGCACTTACGCTCAGCTCGGCACCGAGGGCCGCTTCGTGGTTGAGCGCAATGCGCAAGGCAACTATCACGTCCCCCTGACCTTCGCCCCCGGCGTCGCCGGACCGCTGCTGGTGAAGAATGAAGGCCTGGCCAGTTGGCGCATTGAGCGACCGGGCGGGCATGCGACGCAGACGCCGGCAAGCACTTCGGGAACGGCGCAGGCGCCAACTTATCTGCTACCCGACGATGCCCGATCGTTGACCAAGGCAGAGGCGTCAACGGATGGCCTGCGCTACAACAAACTCAAGCAAACCTTTGTCGACACCGCCGAAGGCACGGTCAGGGTTCGCAAAAACCCAGAAGGGCAATATCAGCAAGCCTTTGCGACCACCCATGAGGCCCCGGAGATTTTTTTCGAGCGAATTCCCGACAGCCTGCTGTGGCGTCAAAAAACCTCAGATCCGACATCCCATGAGCCGGCTCATCAGCAGCGCCTGCGCGATGTCGATGAATCCGCCCCCTCTGCGGGGCCGAGCAAGCGACCGCGTCTGGACGAGCCGACACCGGCGTCCTCAGCTACAGAACCCGCTACACCCGCGGCCTATTCCTGGCTACCGTGGGGCCACCTGAACAAACCTGCATCAATCGAAACCGTGCAGTTGGGCTGGCTTCATTACCCCGTTGTGCCGATCGGTTCCGCGCGCACGCTCACGACTTTTTTTGTGAAGCACCCTGACTTCGACCCAGCCGGTTTTGATGCCTTTGAACACATGCTGCGCACAGCCCCTTCCCTGCAGCCAGTGGCGACCTTTCGCATCGGGCACGACCCCGGCGAAATCAATCCCGGCACGCGTTTTTTCGATGAACCCATAACGCAATCGGTCGCTAAGGCCTTTCCGGATCTGTCGCAGGTCAGCGCACAAGCCATCGCCAAAAAACTCTTCGAACTGGCCGACAACTCGCCCCTCGCCACGGCCACCGGACTGCTGAATATTCAGGCGGTGCTGCACCAGTGGAAACAGAAGCCGTTTCCGGTCACACCGGCCTACGCCGATCCATTGATCATGCTGCCGGTTGCGCAAGCGATTGACCGTCCTGAGGGGAAAATCATTGTGCTGCCACCTGGCCGCACCGGTGAGTTGCAACAGCTCATCTTTGATCCAAAGCGTTTTGCGATCGAATGGAATCACTACAAAACCTACCCCTCGGATTTGAACCTGAGACGACTGCTGGGCGCTTTACTGGTCCGCAGCGGCTACGACCTCTATCCCCTGACCCATGACCATCGCAAGCCCACGCTGGTGTTCAAACGGGCGAGCCATGACCAGATGTTCTTCCTGAAGCTGGGTGCAGTCGAGAAGGTCGGACTTGTCCACCAGCCCGGTAACGAGCTGGCCGATCCGCAATTGCCGGACAGAATAGGCAAGGACGCATTCAATGCCCTGAGCGCTGCGGCGGCACAGAACAAAGTGGTCTGGCTGATCGGCGGCGTGCTGAAGGTCAATTCCGCGCCCGATTCGGTGTTCATCCTCAAGGAACGCTGAGCCGCATCCACCCCCTCGTCGCTCTGCCGGCGGGGTTCGGCTTACGCCATAAAAAAAGCCCGCAGTGTGAGCGGGCGAAAGACCAAAGAAGCTATATGCGCAGTCGCTTCCCGGTGGGGGCAGCCGCTTGGGGTCAGCTGCCCCGGTACGTGGAATAGCTGTAAGGCGAAATCAACAGGGGCACGTGATAGTGCTCCTGTTCGGCAGAGATACCGAAACGCAGCACCACCACATCGAGGAAGGCCGGCTCGGGCAGTTGCACGCCACGGGCACGGTAGTAATCGCCGGCGTGGAACTGAAGCTGATAAACGCCGGTACGATAATCCTCGCCTTGCAGCAGCGGCGCATCGACCCGGCCATCGCTGTTGGTGACGGCACTGGCCACCAATTCCAGCTGCGACCCTTCAACGCGGTACAACTCGACCTTGATCGAGCTGCCCGGGCAACCGTGTGCAGCGTCCAAAACGTGTGTAGTCAAACGTCCCATTGATTCTGCGCGCCTGCCTGCCTTGAGCAGTCAGACTTCGCGCCTCCCGAAGTCAGATAAAAAGGAGACCGCACCGATTCGGAGCACGAAAAGCTGCGGCGAGCGACTGATTAAGACACTTTTCAAAAAAATTGTACACAATAAAAACGACATTTTTCGTCGCGGCCCCGCCAACCCGGCCTTTATCGCCAATTCACAGGCAAAGCGCCTGATCATTGAACCTTCTGTTCATTAGCTGACTGGTCAGGCAGGTTTCTTGCAGGCTTGAACCGTTAACCGTAAAAGATGACAGCCGGCGAAAAATGCGAAAATTCAGGCTTACAAATTGGCGATAAAGTTGTATACAATCAGCCCATCGCTGTGACGCCAGCCTTGCAGGCCGCCACACCCACCTGTCAACGAACAAGAAGGAAGACTGCAGTGAGCGCTGACTACCCTCGCGACCTGATCGGTTACGGCAGTAACCCTCCTCACCCACACTGGCCGGGCAATGCCCGCATCGCCCTGTCGTTCGTACTCAATTACGAAGAAGGCGGCGAGCGCAATATCCTGCACGGTGACAAAGAATCCGAAGCCTTTCTGTCCGAGATGGTGGCCGCTCAGCCGCTGCAAGGCGCGCGCAACATGAGCATGGAATCGCTTTATGAGTATGGCAGCCGCGCCGGCGTCTGGCGGATTCTGAAACTGTTCAAGGAATTCGACATCCCGCTGACCATCTTCGCCGTGGCCATGGCCGCCCAGCGTCACCCGGACGTGATCCGTGCGATGGTCGAGGCCGGTCACGAGATCTGCAGCCACGGCTATCGCTGGATCGACTACCAGTACATGGACGAAGCGCAGGAACGCGAGCACATGCTCGAAGCGATCCGCATCCTCACCGAACTCACCGGTGAGCGCCCATTGGGCTGGTACACCGGCCGCACCGGCCCGAACACCCGTCGCCTGGTGATGGAAGAAGGCGGTTTCCTCTACGACTGCGACACCTACGACGACGACCTGCCGTACTGGGAGCCGAACAACCCGACCGGCAAGCCGCACCTGGTGATTCCGTACACCCTCGATACCAACGACATGCGCTTCACCCAGGTGCAGGGTTTTAACAAGGGTGACGATTTCTTCGAATACCTCAAAGATGCCTTCGACGTACTTTACGCCGAAGGCGCCGAGGCGCCGAAAATGCTTTCGATCGGTCTGCACTGCCGCCTGATCGGTCGCCCCGGTCGCCTCGCTTCGCTCAAGCGCTTTATCGAATACGCCAAAAGTCATGAACAGGTGTGGTTCAGCCGTCGCGTCGACATCGCACGCCACTGGCACGAAACCCACCCGTACCAAGGGACTGCAAAATGAGCCGTTTTCAAACCCTGCAACCGTCGACCCTGAGCCGCGACGCTTTCGTCAAAGCCTTCGCCGACATCTACGAACATTCGCCATGGGTGGCCGAAAAGGCCTACGACCTCGGTACGGACGCTTCGATCGACGAGATCGAAACCCTGCACCAGCGCATGAGCGACATCCTGTTGAGCGCCGATCATGCCAGCCAGCTGGCACTGATCAACGCTCACCCGGACCTGGCCGGCAAAGCCGCCGTCCAGGGCCAGTTGACCGAAGCCAGCACCCATGAACAGGCTGGCGCCGGTATTCACCAATGCACGGCCGAAGAGTTCCAGCGCTTCACCGAGCTGAACGACGCCTACAAAGCCAAGTTCAAGTTTCCCTTCATCATGGCGGTAAAAGGCAGCAACCGGCATCAGATCCTCGCGGCGTTCGAAACGCGCATCAACCATTCGGTGGAAGCCGAGTTCAAGTGCGCGCTGGCGGAGATCAACAAGATTGCCCTGTTCCGTTTACTGACCCTTTAGCAAGCCTGGCCCGAGCGTGAATGAACGCGTAATCGCCCAGGGCCCTGCAAGCATCCCCAGCCAACTTATCAAAGGCAGACAAGAAGAATGAAAGCTTACGCCGTACCTTTCGAAAAATACGTCAACCTGGCCGATGCCCGTCTGGGCACCAAGATCATTTCGGTCACCGATGACTGGTTCGCAGACGCCAATCGTCTGTTTCAACCGACTCCGGCCGTGTGGAAGGAGGGCGTGTTCGATGACAACGGCAAGTGGATGGACGGCTGGGAATCGCGCCGCAAGCGCTTCGAAGGTTTCGACAGCGCGGTGATCCGTCTGGGCGTACCGGGCTCGATCAAAGGCGTGGACATCGACACTTCATTCTTCACCGGCAACTACCCGCCGTCGGCCTCGCTGGAAGCCTGCTTCCTGGCTTCGGGCGAGCCTGATGAAAACACCCAGTGGACTGAAGTGCTGTCGGCCGTCGAGCTGCAAGGCAACAGCCACCACTACCATGAAATCAGCAACACCGAGGCGTTCAGCCACCTGCGTTTCAACATCTACCCGGACGGCGGTGTTGCGCGTCTGCGCGTGTACGGCGTTCCGTTCCGCGACTGGTCGGCGGTTGGCGATAACGAACAAGTGGATCTGGCTGCTGCCCTGAACGGCGGTCGCGCCCTCGCCTGCTCCGACGAACACTTCGGCCGCATGAGCAACATCCTCAACCCGGGCCGTGGCATCAACATGGGCGACGGCTGGGAAACCGCGCGTCGTCGCACGCCGGGCAATGACTGGGTCATCGTCGCGCTGGGCCATCCGGGCGAGATCGAAAAGATCGTCGTCGACACCCTGCACTTCAAAGGCAACTACCCGGACACTTGCTCGATCCAGGGCGCGTTCGTCAAGGGCGGCACTGACAGCCAGATCGAAACGCAGTCGCTGTTCTGGCGCGAATTGCTGCCAAGCCAGAAGCTGGAAATGCACGCCGAACACACCTTCGTCGAGCAGATCAAGGCACTCGGCCCGATCACCCACATCCGCCTGAACGTGTTCCCGGACGGCGGCGTGAGTCGCCTGCGAGTACTGGGCAAGGTCGCTAAATAAGCAGTGAAGCCATTCGCGAGCAAGCTCGCTCCCACATTTGGAATGCATTCCCCTGTGGGAGCGAGCTTGCTCGCGAAGGCGTCAGAACAGTCAACACAGATCTGGATAAGAAGAACAGCATGCGCACACTACAGATTGAACCGCTGACCAAAGAAGCCTTCGCCCCTTTCGGTGACGTGATCGAAACCGACGGCAGCGATCACTTCATGATCAACAACGGTTCGACCATGCGCTTCCACAAACTGGCGACGGTCGAAACCGCACAGCCTGAGGACAACGCGATCATCAGCATTTTCCGCGCCGACGCGCAGGACATGCCGCTGACCGTTTGCATGCTGGAACGCCATCCGCTGGGCAGCCAGGCTTTCATTCCGCTGCTCGGCAACCCCTTTCTGATCGTGGTCGCGCCACTTGGCGATGAACCTGTATCAGGCTTGGTCCGCGCCTTCGTCACCAACGGCAGGCAGGGCATCAATTACCATCGCGGCGTCTGGCACCACCCGGTGCTGACGATCGAAAAGCGGGATGACTTCCTGGTGGTTGATCGCAGTGGCACAGGCAATAACTGCGATGAGCATTTTTTCAAAGAGGATGAGCGTTTGATCCTCGCCCCCCACCAATAAGAGAAGGTCTGATCACTCGACAACAAGAGTGACAGGCGAGAGGTAAAGACTGTGGAAGCACATCTGTTGGAATGGCTGAACCTGAGCGTGCGCTGGGTTCACATGATCACTGGCGTGGCCTGGATCGGCGCGTCGTTCTACTTCGTCTGGCTGGAGAACAACCTCAACCGCGTCAACCCGAAAACCGGTCTGGCCGGTGACTTGTGGGCGATCCACGGCGGCGGGATCTACCACCTGGAAAAATACAAACTGGCCCCACCGTCCATGCCGGACAACCTGCACTGGTTCAAATGGGAAGCCTACTTCACCTGGATGTCGGGGATCGCGCTGCTGTGCGTGGTGTTCTACTCCAATCCTGTGCTCTATCTTGTTGCCCCCGGCAGCGGCCTCAGTGGTCCTGAAGGCGTGGCCATCGGTATCGGTTCGCTGGTGGTTGGCTGGTTCGTCTACGACTTCCTCTGCGATTCGGCCCTGGGCAAAAAACCCGCCCTGCTCGGTTTCATCCTGTTCGTGCTGATCATCGCCGCGGCCTATGGCTTCAGCAAAGTGTTCAGCGGTCGCGGTGCGTATCTGCACGTCGGCGCGATCATCGGCACCATCATGGTCGGCAACGTGTTCCGTATCATCATGCCGGCGCAACGTGCACTGGTCGCGGCGATTGCCGAGAACCGCACGCCCGATCCGGCGCTGCCGGCCAAGGGTCTGCTGCGTTCGCGACACAACAACTACTTCACCCTGCCGGTGCTGTTCATCATGATCAGCAACCACTTCCCGAGCACCTACGGCAGCCAGTACAACTGGTTGATCCTGGCCGGGATCGCGGTGTTGGCGGTGTTGGTGCGTCACTACTTCAACACCCGTCACGACAGTCACAAATTTGCCTGGACCCTGCCAGTGGCAGCGGTGGGCATGATCAGTCTGGCGTATGTCACCGGCCCGGCGCCGATGGCGACCGCACCTGACGTGGCAAAAGCTGCGGCAAAAATCGAGTACCAGCCGCTGCCGGAAACGGCACTGGGCGGTGGCGCGAAACCGGCTGACGCAGCTCAACCGGCGGCGCCCGCAGCGCCAGCAGCAGCTCCGGCGCAAGCCGCCAATGCCGGACCCGGTTTCGACAAAGTGCACCACGTGATTCAAGAGCGTTGCACGGTGTGCCACTCGGCCAAACCGACCAGCCCGTTGTTCAGCGCAGCGCCGGCGGGTGTGATACTCGACACCCCCGAGCAAATCCGCCAGAACGCCGCGCGCATTCAGGCGCAAGCCATCACCACGCAGATCATGCCACTGGGCAACATCACCCAGATGACCCAGCAGGAACGTGACCTGATCGGTGCCTGGATTGCCCAGGGAGCGCAGACCCACTAAGCCACACCAAAGCCTGTGTAAAAACAGGCTTTTTGAGGTGAAGGAATTTGCCTGTGCTTGAGGATTTACCTGTGGCGAGGGGATTTATCCCCGATCGGCGGCGCAGCCGTCGCAAAAACTGCAATTGCCATCTGCCTGATGTATTGCGATCGCAGGGTTTGGGGCTACTTCGTAGCCCATCGGGGATAAATCCCCTCGCCACAAAATCCCCTGGCCACACATACGAATGATGCAAAGAAACAGCTGCAAGCAACCCGGCAGCTGTTAATCACAAGAATAAAAAAGATCCGAGGTGTTGCATGTCCGAGCTGTCCAAAGCGCGCATCCCCGACGCACCCGCCATTCAGCGTTTGCCCCTTTTGCAACTGATCCTGGTCGGTTTGCAACATGTTCTGCTGATGTACGGCGGTGCCATCGCGGTGCCGCTGATCATCGGACAGGCCGCAGGCCTGAGTCGTGAAGAAATTGCCTTCCTGATCAACGCCGACCTGCTGGTTGCCGGCATCGCCACCATTGTGCAGTCGCTTGGCATCGGCCCGATGGGCATTCGCATGCCAGTGATGATGGGCGCCAGTTTCGCCGCGGTCGGCAGCATGGTCGCCATGGCCGGCATGCCCGGCATCGGCCTGCAAGGCATCTTCGGCGCAACGATCGCCGCCGGTTTCTTCGGCATGATCATCGCCCCGTTCATGTCCAAAGTCGTGCGCTTCTTTCCGCCTCTGGTGACCGGCACGGTCATCACCTCGATCGGTTTATCGCTGTTCCCCGTGGCCGTGAACTGGGCCGGAGGCGGTGCCGACGCGGCGCAATTCGGCTCGCCAATTTATCTGGCCATTGCCGCGTTGGTGCTCGCAACCATCCTGCTGGTTCACCGCTTCATGCGCGGTTTCTGGGTGAACATTTCCGTGCTGATCGGCATGTGCCTGGGCTACGTGCTCTGCGGCGTGATCGGCATGGTCGACCTGAGCGGCATGGCCGCCGCACCGTGGGTTCAGTTCGTCACCCCGCTGCATTTCGGCATGCCCAAGTTCGAGCTCGCGCCGATTCTGTCGATGTGCCTGGTGGTGGTGATCATCTTCGTCGAGTCCACCGGGATGTTCCTCGCGCTGGGCAAGATCACTGGCCAGGAAGTCTGCCCGCGCATGCTGCGCCGCGGCTTGCTGTGCGATGCCGGCGCGTCGTTTTTCGCCGGATTCTTCAACACCTTCACCCACTCCTCGTTCGCGCAGAACATCGGCCTGGTGCAGATGACCGGTGTGCGCTGCCGTTCGGTGACCATCGTCGCCGGCGGTCTGCTGATCGTCCTCAGCCTGCTGCCGAAAGCGGCGTTTCTGGTGGCATCGATTCCACCGGCAGTGTTGGGCGGCGCGGCGATTGCGATGTTCGGCATGGTCGCTGCCACCGGCATCAAGATTCTGCAGGAAGCCGATATCGGTGATCGCCGCAACCAGTTGCTCGTCGCGGTGAGTATCGGCATGGGCCTGATCCCCGTGGTGCGCCCGGAGTTCTTCGCCCATCTGCCAATGTGGATGAGCCCGATCACCCACAGCGGCATCGCCATGGCCACCCTCAGCGCGCTGACGCTGAACCTGCTGTTCAACATCCTCGGCGGCAAGGAGCGTGCGGCGATCAACGATTGCCATGCTCACTGACCGCCACACCAATTCCCTCCTGTAGGAGTGAGCCTGCTCGCGATTGCGTCATCAGCCCAGACATCACTGTTGACTGATTCACCGCTATCGCGAGCAGGCGAAGGCCTACAAGGGATCGCAACTCTGTGCCTTAAAAATAAAAACAAGAGGGAGCAACAGATGATTCGCACGCACACCAACGTTCTGTTGGGTGGCGGCCTGCTGGCCGCCAGTCAAGCCATGGCCGGCGACCTGCTGCTGTGGCAGACCAACAGCCTCACCTACCTGTACGGCAAAAATTTCGCGATCAACCCGTCGTACCAGCAGACGGTCACCTTCGAACACGCCGACAAATGGAAGTATGGCGACAACTTTCTGTTCGTCGACAAGATCTTCTACAACGGCAAGGAAGATCAGAACAAAGGTCCACACACCTTCTACGGCGAGTTCACCCCGCGCTTTTCTTTCGGCAAGATCTTCGACCGCAAGCTCGAGTTCGGCCCGATCAAGGACGTGCTGCTGGCGATGACCTACGAGTACGGCGAAGGTGAAAGCGAGGCCTACCTGATCGGCCCCGGCTTCGACCTCAAAGTGCCCGGCTTCAACTACGTCACCCTGAACATTTTCCGCCGCCAGACCGAAGGTCCGCGGCCCGGCGACGGCGTCTGGCAAATCACGCCGGGCTGGTCCTACAGCTTCCCGCTGGGCAATTCCGATGTGCTCATCGACGGCTACCTCGACTGGGTCGTCGATAACGATGAAAACTCGCGAGGCACTTACCACGCCAACCTGCACATCAACCCGCAGATCAAATACGACCTGGGCAAAGCGCTGGGCTGGGGTCAGAAACAGGTGTACGTCGGCACCGAGTACAGCTACTGGAAGAACAAATACGGCGTCGAAAATACCCACTCATTCGACACCAACCAGAACACCGCCAGCCTGCTGCTGAAGGTGCACTTCTAAGATGGCCCGCAACCGTGCCCCATGCCTGTCGTCGCTGCTCTGTTGCGGGGCACTTGAGCGCTGGCCGAGGAGTCAGTATTCTCCGCGGCCTTCTGAATTCGGTCTAAAAAAAAGCCCGGATTTAATTCCTGACCGAAAAGCCAACTTATCCCGGCCCCGGTCAGCACTGAGGCATCCCGAAAACACGCTCGATCGACTGTTTTTCAGCAGCCGAACGGGCGTTTTTTGTTTTTCCGAAAGCCTTGGCGCAGCTTTTGCTACCAGCATTCAAAGCTGACCGATCGGATGAATTTTGCGGTACGAAAAAAGGCGCCACATCAGAGCGCCGATCTTAAAAAAATAACCTGGAACACCTACTTTGGGAGCAACCGAATGAAACGTATGTGCACCAGCCTGATGCTGGCCGGATCGATGTTCGCCGGCGGCCAGGCCATGGCCGAAGGCCTGCTGCAGTGGCAGAACAACAGCCTGACCTACCTCTATGGCAAGGACTTCCAGGTCAACCCGCGCATTCAGCAGACCGTGACCTTCGAGCACGCCGATGCCTGGAAGTATGGGGACAACTTCCTGTTCATCGACAAGATCTTCTACAACGGCAAGGAAGACGGCGGCGTCGGTTCCAACACTTACTACGGTGAGCTCAGCCCGCGCCTGTCGTTCGGCAAGATCTTCGATCAGAAACTGGCCTTCGGCCCGGTGACTGACGTGTTGCTGGCCATGACTTATGAGTTCGGTGAAGGCGACACCGAGTCGTACCTGATCGGTCCAGGCTTCGACCTGGCGATCCCGGGCTTCGACTACTTCCAGTTGAACTTCTATCAACGTCACACCCAGGGCGCACGTGCGGGCGACAACGTCTGGCAGATCACCCCGGTTTGGTCCTACACCCTCCCGGTGGGCAAATCGAACATCCTGATCGACGGTTTCATGGACTGGGTGGTCGACAACGACTCCAACGCCAAGGGCGACTACCACGCCAACCTGCACTTCAACCCGCAAATCAAATACGACTTGGGCAAGGCGCTGAATGTCGGCGAGAAGCAGTTGTATGTGGGTGTGGAATACGATTATTGGTCGGACAAGTACGGAATCAAGGACAGCCAGTACTTCAAGACCGATCAGAGCACTACCAGCTTCCTGGTCAAGTTCCACTTCTGATCCGGCGGCGTCCTCACCGACGCCTTCGCGAGCAAGCCCGCTCCCACAGTGGTTCTATGTTGACTGCAATTACGCATTCGATGCAAAACCCTGTGGGAGCGAGCTTGCTCGCGAATAGGCTCACCGCAATTTCATGCGGGAACCACCGCTTCGGATATCCCGAGAAACCGGCACAATTCCCCGCGCTTGGCCAACGCATCACGCCGCCCCAGATCGATCAATTCGCTGCAATACCCCGCTTCGAACAGCAGGTAACTCAACACCCCCGCCCCGCTGGTCTTGGTCGCTCCCGGTCCACGCAAAAACAGACGCAGCGCCGCCGGCAATTCCTGACGATGCCGCGCGGCGATTTCGTCGATCGGCTGGCTCGGGGAAATCACCAGCACCTCCACTGGCGCCACGCCCAGTTCGCGGGTCGGCGTGCCATCGGGGAGCAGGCGGCTGAACTGGTTCAGACGCTGCAATAACTCGATATCGCTTTCCAGAGAATCGATGAACGTGCTGTTGAGCATGTGCCCGCCGATTTGCGCCAGCGTCGGTTGCTGGCCGGTACCGGTGCGTTCCAGCGGCGCTTGCGGATCGCCGCCGCGCGGGTTGCCACTGACGCCGACCACCAGCACCCGACTCGCGCCCAGATGCAACGCCGGGCTGATCGGCGCCGACTGCCGAACCGCGCCATCGCCGAAATACTCCTCGCCGATTTTCACTGGCGCGAACAGCAACGGAATCGCCGAACTGGCCAACAGATGATCAACCGAAAGTTGCGTCGGCACGCCAATGCGCCGATGTCGGAGCCATGCGTCGATGGTGCCACCGCCCTGATAGAACGTCACCGCCTGCCCCGATTCGTAGCCGAACGCGGTCACCGCGACTGCGTGCAGTTGTTTGCGCGCGATGGCCTCGGCGATGCCGGGCAGGTGCAGTTTTTCATCGAGCAATTCGCGCAGCGGCGAACTGTTGAGCAGCGCCACCGGCATCTGCCGGCCGATGCCGAGCAGGCTATGGCTGACAAAACGACTGGCCTGACGGATCACGCCAGGCCAGTCACTGCGCAGCACGCGATGGCTGCGAAAGCCCTGCCAGAACAGGGTCAGGCGTTCGACGGCAGCGCGAAAGTCGGTGGCGCCGCTGGCGAGGCTGACGGCGTTGATCGCCCCGGCCGAGGTGCCGACGATCACTGGAAACGGATTGTCCGCGCCCAACGGCAGCAACTCGGCAATCGCCGCCAGCACGCCCACCTGGTACGCCGCCCGAGCCCCGCCGCCGGAAAGAATCAACCCTGTGACCGGTTCAGCCGGGCTCATCGCACCACTCCATCGAGTTTAAAAAGTCAGATGAATCAACCGCGTTTCGGGTACAGCTTCGGTTCGCCTGGTGGACGGCTCTTGAAGCGGCGATGCGCCCACAAGTACTGCTCGGGGCAGGCGCGCAAGGCACCTTCAACCCACTGATTGATGCGGATGCAATCGGCTTCTTCGCTCTCACCGGGGAAATCCTCCAGCGGCGGGTGAATCACCAACCGATAACCGCTGCCATCGGCCAGACGCTCCTGAGTGAACGGCACCACTAGGGCTTTGCCCAGACGGGCAAACTTGGTCGTCGCCGTCACGGTCGCGGCCTGGATGCCGAACAGCGGCACAAAGATGCTCTGCTTGGCGCCGTAATCCTGATCCGGCGCGTACCAGATCGCCCGGCCGGCGCGCAGCAACTTGAGCATGCCGCGCACGTCGTCGCGCTCCACCGCGAGGGAATCGAGGTTATGCCGCTCACGGCCACGCCGCTGAATGAAGTCGAACAACGGATTCTTGTGCTCGCGGTACATGCCATCAATGGTGTGTTGCTGGCCGAGCAGGGCCGCGCCGATTTCCAGGGTGGTGAAGTGCACCGCCATGAGAATCACGCCCTTGCCTTCGCGCTGAGCCTTTTGCAAATGCTCCAGGCCTTCGACATGGGCCAGCTTCGCCAGACGCTCGCGGGACCACCACCAGCTCATCGCCATCTCGAAAAAGGCGATGCCGGTGGAGGCAAAGTTTTCCTTGAGCAGGCGTTTGCGCTCGGCGGCGGACTTTTCCGGGAAGCACAATTCGAGATTGCGCCGGGCAATGGCCCGTCGGTCGCCGGCCACGCGATACATCAATGCCCCCAGAACTCGACCGATGGTCAGTAGCGCCGGATACGGCAATTGCACGATCAGCCACAGCAGCCCCAGGCCGCACCAGAGCGGCCAGAAGCGTGGCGAGAGAAATGCTTTTCGAAAACGCGGGCGATCCATAAAGCTTCCGTAAATACAGTGGCCGCGCATTCTACATCGTTCGACCCGGCTTGCGGCCCGCGGGCGTTCTCGTTATAAGTCTCGGCACTTTTAGTGACAAGCCGTTGTATGCCGACATGAGCCAAACCGACCCGTTAGACCAAGATCCCGTATTCCAGCTCAAGGGCAGCATGCTGGCCATCACTGTGCTGGAACTGGCCCGTAACGACCTCGAAAGCCTCGATCGGCAATTGGCCGCGAAAGTCGCCCAGGCGCCCAATTTTTTCAGTAATGCACCGCTGGTCCTGGCGCTGGACAAACTGCCGCCCAATCAGGGCGCCGTCGACTTGCCGGGACTGATGCGCGTCTGCCGCCAGCATGGCCTGCGCACCCTGGCGATTCGCGCCAGTCGCATCGAAGACATCGCCGCCGCCATCGCCATCGACATCCCCGTGCTGCCGCCCTCGGGCGCCCGCGAGCGACCGCTGGAAATGCCCGAAGCCGAAGTCAAAAAGAAACCGGAAAAACCGCCTGAGCCGACCGTCAAACCGACCCGCGTGATCACCACGCCAGTACGTGGTGGCCAGCAGATTTATGCCCAGGGTGGCGATCTGGTGGTGGTCTCTTCGGTCAGTCCGGGGGCGGAACTTCTCGCCGATGGCAACATCCATGTATACGGTCCGATGCGTGGCCGGGCGCTGGCCGGCGTCAAAGGTGACACCAAGGCACGGATTTTCTGTCAGCAATTGAGCGCTGAACTGATCTCCATCGCCGGGCATTACAAGGTCTCCGAAGATTTGCGTCGCGATCCGATGTGGGGCTCGGGCGTCCAGGTCAGCCTATCGGGCGACGTGTTGAACATCATTCGGCTTTAACGGATACTGCCGCATTTTCCAAGCATCTCTAAAACGTAGCGAAAACGGCTCAAACGAAGTAGGAAAAAGGCCAAAAGCCAAATTCCAGCCAAGGCTGTCCGACTGCAGTAGTTTTCAAGAGATGTTTTTCAGGGGCTGAACAGTCCTTCTTCCTTAGGGGTGAAACACCTTGGCCAAGATTCTCGTGGTTACATCCGGCAAGGGTGGTGTGGGTAAGACCACCACCAGCGCCGCTATCGGTACCGGCCTCGCTCTGCGCGGCCACAAAACAGTGATCGTCGACTTCGACGTGGGCTTGCGTAACCTCGACCTGATCATGGGTTGCGAGCGCCGCGTAGTGTATGACTTCGTCAACGTGGTCAACGGCGAAGCCAACCTGCAACAGGCCTTGATCAAAGACAAGCGCCTGGAAAATCTTTACGTGCTGGCCGCCAGCCAGACCCGCGACAAAGACGCACTGACCGTCGAAGGCGTGGAAAAAGTCCTGATGGAGCTCAAGGAGCAATTCGAGTTTGTCGTCTGCGACTCCCCGGCGGGCATCGAGAAAGGCGCGCACCTGGCCATGTACTTCGCCGATGAAGCGATTGTCGTGACCAACCCGGAAGTCTCCTCGGTACGTGACTCGGACCGCATGCTCGGCCTGCTGGCGAGCAAATCGCGCCGCGCCGAACGTGGCGAAGACCCGATCAAGGAACACCTGCTGATCACCCGCTACCACCCGGAGCGTGTTGAAAAGGGCGAGATGCTCGGCGTTGAAGACGTCAAGGAAATCCTCTCGGTGACTTTGCTCGGCGTGATCCCGGAATCCCAGGCCGTGCTCAAGGCGTCCAACCAGGGCGTGCCAGTGATTCTCGACGACCAGAGCGATGCCGGTCAGGCGTACAGCGATACCGTCGACCGCTTGCTGGGCAAAGAAAAAGCCCACCGATTCCTCGATGTCGAGAAGAAGGGATTCTTCGAGCGCCTGTTTGGAGGTAGGTAATGAACCTTTTTGACTTCTTTCGTGCCAACAAAAAGCCAAGTACCGCCTCGGTAGCGAAAGAGCGTCTGCAGATCATCGTGGCGCATGAGCGCGGCCAGCGCAGCACGCCGGATTACCTGCCAGCCTTGCAAAAGGAACTGGTCGACGTGATCCGCAAGTACGTCAACATCGGCAACGACGACGTACACGTTGCACTGGAAAGCCAGGGCAGTTGCTCGATTCTGGAACTCAACATCACCCTGCCCGATCGCTGAGTCGATCCGGCAGGTACGACGGCGGCTCAGGGCCATTCCCCTTGCGGAATGGCCCTGAGCCGCCGTTGGCATTTGTTACGAGGCTGTTTTAATGCCGCTGTCCAACATCCGCATCATTCATCAGGACGCCGCCGTACTGGTGGTCGACAAACCGACGTTGCTGCTCTCGGTGCCCGGTCGCGCCGACGACAACAAGGACTGCCTGATCACCCGCCTGCAGGAAAACGGTTACCCGGAAGCGCGCATCGTCCATCGCCTGGACTGGGAAACTTCCGGCATCATCCTGCTGGCCCGTGATGCCGACACTCATCGCGAACTGTCGCGGCAGTTTCATGACCGCGAAACCGAAAAAGCCTACACCGCGCTGGCCTGGGGTCAGCCGGAACTGGACAGCGGCAGCATCGATTTGCCCCTGCGTTACGACCCGCCGACCAAGCCACGGCATGTGGTCGATCATGAATTCGGCAAACATGCGCTGACGTTCTGGAAGGTGCTGGAGCGTTGCGGCGACTGGTGTCGCGTCGAGCTGACGCCGATCACCGGCCGTTCGCACCAATTGCGCGTGCACATGTTGTCGATCGGCCATCCGCTGCTCGGTGACGGGCTCTATGCCCACGAGCAGGCGCTGGCGGCCTGGCCACGTCTGTGCCTGCACGCGAGCATGCTCGGCTTCACCCATCCGCAAACCGGCGAACGCCTGCGCTTCGAGTGCCCGGCGCCGTTTTGACGGCCAACGCGATCAAAACTGTGGGAGCGGGCTTGCTCGCGAAAGCAATGTGTCAGTCAACCCGCGTGTTCCTGATCCACCGCCTTCGCGAGCAAGCCCGCTCCCACACTGAATTGCGTCAGCCTGACAATGATCGGCCGGCTTCAAGACCGCAATCGCTGGCAAGCCAGCTCCCACAAGGATCTGCATCGGATTCAATTGTCCGGCCAATACGTTAAACTCCCGCCCATTGCTGTCTGGAGTTTCTTATGCGCGCAGAGTTGAACCAGGGCCTGATCGATTTTCTCAAGGCCTCCCCTACCCCGTTCCACGCCACCGCCAGTCTCGTTCAACGCCTGGAGGCCGCCGGCTACGTGCGCCTCGACGAGCGCGAGCCTTGGACCACCGAGGCCAACGGCCGCTACTACGTCACCCGTAATGATTCCTCGATCGTCGCGATCAAAATGGGCCGCAACTCGCCCTTGCACGGCGGCATTCGTCTGGTCGGCGCACACACCGACAGCCCCTGCCTGCGGGTCAAGCCGCAGCCGGAATTGCAGCGCCAGGGCTTCTGGCAACTGGGCGTCGAAGTCTACGGCGGCGCACTGCTGGCGCCGTGGTTCGACCGCGACCTGTCGCTGGCCGGCCGTGTAACCTTCCGCCGAGACGGCAAGGTCGAGAGCCAGTTGATCGACTTCAAGGCGCCGATCGCGATCATTCCCAACCTGGCGATTCACCTCAACCGTGAAGCCAATCAGGGCTGGGCGATCAATGCCCAGACCGAGTTGCCGCCGATCCTCGCGCAATTCGCCGGTGACGAGCGTGTCGACTTCCGCGCGGTGCTCACCGATCAACTGGCCCGCGAACACGGACTGAACGCCGACGTGGTGCTGGATTACGAGCTGAGTTTCTACGACACGCAAAGCGCTGCGGTGATTGGTCTGAACGGCGATTTCATTGCCGGTGCACGCCTGGATAACCTGCTGTCGTGCTATGCCGGCCTGCAAGCCTTGCTCACTGCCGAAACCGACGAAACCTGCGTATTGGTGTGTAACGACCACGAAGAGGTCGGCTCCTGCTCGGCCTGCGGCGCCGACGGCCCGATGCTCGAACAGACCCTGCGCCGCGTGCTGCCGGACGGTGACGAGTTCGTCCGCACCATCCAGAAATCCCTGCTGGTCTCGGCCGACAACGCCCACGGCGTGCACCCCAACTACGCCGAAAAGCACGACGCCAACCACGGCCCGAAACTCAACGCCGGCCCGGTGATCAAGGTCAACAGCAACCAGCGCTACGCCACCAACAGCGAAACCGCCGGTTTCTTCCGCCATCTGTGCATGGCCGAGGAAGTCCCGGTGCAGAGCTTCGTGGTGCGCAGCGACATGGGCTGCGGCTCGACCATCGGCCCGATCACTGCCAGTCATCTGGGCGTGCGCACCGTCGACATCGGCCTGCCGACCTTCGCCATGCACTCGATCCGCGAACTGTGCGGCAGCCATGACCTGGCGCACCTGGTCAAAGTGCTCAGCGCGTTCTATGCCAGTCGCGAATTGCCGTAATGGCTGAAAAGCTTCGCGAGCAGGCTCGCTCCCACAAGTTGCATTCCAACATGTGGGAGCGAGCCTGCTCGCGAAAGCGCCGGATCAGACACCAAATACCCCACTGACTTAAAGCATTCCTGAGCCACATCACGCCCCCGCTTCGAAAACCCGCCTAGACTGCAACCATCCCTCCCAGACAAGGCCGTCTCCATGATTTCGATGTCTTCCTTCCACGCCATGCTTGTCCCGATTCTCTCGGGAATGATCCTGCTGGCCATCGGCTTCAATTTCCGTGACAAGAACGCCGGTGTCTTCGCCATGTGGGTCGGCATGCTGATGATCCTCGCCACCGTGGTCTACAAGATCCTCGCCAAACTGAACGAATGACCGAGCCCGGCTCGCATTGCGCCATAGGGCCTCGTACACTCCAGCGCATCCGCCCCTCGCGAGGTTGTCCCCTGGTGTTTGCTCGTCTTTTCGCTTTGCCCGGTCTGTTTCTTGTCTGCCTGATGACGCTGCTGCCGCTGGCGCCCGCACAAGCGGTCGGTTTGCCCGGCCTGCTCAATACTTCCAAGCCGCAACCAGAAGCCCAGGAACCCCTCGGTCAGTCGCTGGATGAAGTCATCAAGTCGCTGGAAAACGACAAGCAACGCGCACAACTGCTCAGCGACCTGAAGAAGCTGCGCGACGCTACGAAACAAGCCCAGGCCGCGCCGGAAGAAGGTGTGCTGGGCCTGATCGGCGGCACCCTGGCCAACTTCGAAAAACAGTTTTCCGGCGCCGACAGCCCGATCACCCGCTGGTCCAACGAGATCGATCTGGCCAAGGACGAACTGACCGGCATGTTGCTGCCGGCCACCGAATGGCTGCCGATCATCTTCGGCTTCGCCATGATACTGATGCTGTGGAGCCTGCTCGCTGCCGCCCTGATCTGGCTGGGTCACCGCGTGCGCCTGCGCTTCGGTCTCACCGAAGAACTGCCGCAACACCCCAAGGCCCTCGACATGCTGCGCTTCGCGCTGCGCAAGCTCGGACCGTGGCTGATCGCGCTGGTGATGACCGTCTACATGAGCTATGCGCTGCCCTCGTCATTGGGCAAGAGCCTGGCGATGGTATTGGCCTATGCGTTGGTGGTCGGCACCTGTTTCTCGGCGATCTGCGTGATTGCCTTTTCCCTGCTCGATGGCCCGCACCGCCATCGCGCGCTGTACATCCTGCGCCATCAGGCTTTTCGACCTTTATGGCTGATCGGCAGCTTTGCCGCGTTCGGTGAGGCATTGAGCGATCCGCGCCTGATCGAAAGCCTGGGCGTGCACCTGGCCCATACCGCCGCGACCACCGCCAATGTACTCGCCGCCCTCTCGACCGGGCTGTTCATTCTGCGCTTCCGCCGACCGATTGCGCATCTGATCCGCAACCAGCCGTTGTCTCGACGCCTGACGCGCCGCGCCCTCAGCGACACCATCGAAATTCTTGGGACCTTCTGGTACGTACCGGCGCTGGTGCTGGTCGGCGTCTCGCTGTTCGCCACCTTCGTCTCCGCCGGCGACACCAGCACGGCGTTGCGCCAGTCACTGATCTGCACGGTTTTGCTGGTCTTGTGCATGGTCATCAACGGCCTCGTGCGTCGCCATTCGCTGAAGCCGCAACGCGGGCCGAAACGTCATGCGCTGTACTCGGAGCGACTGAAAAACTTCTTCTACACCCTCGCGCACCTGCTGGTGTGGCTGCTGTTCATCGAACTGGGCCTGCGCGTCTGGGGCCAGTCGCTGATCGCCTTTGCCGACGGCGAAGGTCATGACATCAGCGTCAAGCTGTTCAGCCTGATTGGCACGCTGATTTTCTCCTGGCTGATCTGGATCCTCGCCGACACCGCCGTGCACCACGCCCTCACCCGCTCACGCAAAGGCCTGGCCAATGCTCGCGCGCAGACGATGATGCCGCTGATCCGCAACGTCCTGTTCGTGGCGATTTTCATCATCGCGTTGATCGTCGCGCTGGCGAATATGGGCATGAACGTCACGCCACTGCTGGCCGGTGCCGGTGTGATCGGCCTGGCCATTGGTTTTGGTGCGCAGTCGCTGGTCGCCGACCTGATCACCGGGCTGTTCATCATCATCGAGGACTCGCTGGCCATTGATGATTACGTCGATGTCGGCGGCCACCTCGGCACCGTCGAAGGCCTGACCATTCGCACCGTGCGCCTGCGCGACATCGACGGCATCGTCCACACCATTCCGTTCAGCGAAATCAAAAGCATCAAGAACTACTCGCGGGAATTCGGCTACGCAATCTTCCGCGTCGCGGTGCCGTACAACATGGAAATCGACGACGCGATCAAACTGATGCGCGAAGTCGGCCAGAAAATGCGCACCGACCCGTTGCAGCGACGCAACATCTGGTCGCCACTGGAAATTCAGGGTGTAGAGAGTTTCGAATCCGGCAGCGCGATCCTGCGCGCACGGTTCAAGACCGCGCCGATCAAGCAGTGGGAAGTGTCCCGGGCTTTCAATCTGTCTTTGAAACGACATCTGGATGAAGCCGGGCTGGATCTGGCAACTCCGCGCATGAGCGTACAAGTGATCACAGCCGGTGGCGGTCAGCCAAAGGAATAGCACTCAAGCGCGCCGCCGCAGTCACAGGCAAGGAAGCCCGACAACAATAATCAAGGAGAATCCGATGCAACTGACGCGCATTGCCCAGACCGTTTTGCTCAGCCTGATCGCAGGCCACGCCGGCGCTGCCACTTTGGAAAGCACCCGCTCGGAAATTGCCGAACAGGCGCAGAAGCTGGAGCCGCAACTGCTGGAAACCCGTCGCGACCTGCACGCCCACCCGGAACTCGGCAACACTGAAAAACGCACCGCCGAACTGGTCGCCAAGCAGCTCGAGGCAATGGGCCTTGAGGTGAAAACCGGCGTCGCCCGCACCGGCGTGGTCGCCATCCTCAAGGGCGCCCTGCCCGGCCCGACCGTGGCCCTGCGCGCTGACATGGACGCCCTGCCAGTCAAAGAAGTGTCCAACCTGCCATTCGCCTCGAAAGCCAAGGGCACTTATCTGGACAAGGAAGTCGACGTCATGCACGCCTGCGGCCATGACGCCCACACCGCGATCCTGCTCAGTGCCGCGAAAATTCTGACGGGCATGCGCGAGACCTTGCCCGGCACCGTGGTGTTCTATTTCCAGCCCGCCGAAGAAGGCCCCAGCGATTTCATCCCCGACGGCAAAAACACCTGGGGGGCAAAAATGATGGTGCAGGAAGGCGTGATGAAATCGCCAAAACCCGACGCGGTCTTCGGCCTGCACGTCTGGGCCGGCATCCCCGCCGGCCAGATCGCCTACCGCCCCGGCCCGACCCTGGCCAGCTCCGACGACCTGCGCATCAAAATCCTCGGCAAACAAACCCACGCCGGCCGCCCCTGGGACGGCATCGACCCGATCACCGTCGGCGCGCAAACCCTGGTCGGCCTGCAAACCGTGGTCAGCCGCCGCACCGACATCTCCTCCTATCCCTCGGTGGTGAGCATCGGCACCATCAATGGCGGGACGCGTTACAACATCATTCCCGAATCGGTCGACATGACCGGGACGATCCGCTCCTACGACTATGGCATCCGCCAGAAACTGCACGCCGACGTCCGCCAGACCGTTGAAAAAATCGCCGAAAGCGGCGGCGCAAAAGCCGACGTCACCATCATCGAAAAATACGACCCGACCATTAACAACCCGGCGCTGACGGAAAAAATGCTGCCCACCCTGAAATGGGCCGCCAAGGATGACGTGGTGCAAGGGCCGCTGGTGGGCGGCGCTGAAGACTTTTCGTTTTTTGCCAAGGAAGCGCCGGGATTGTTTGTGTTTCTGGGCGTCACCCCGAGAGATCAAGACATGAGCAAGGCCGCACCCAATCACAATCCCGGGTTCTTTGTGGACGAGTCGGCGCTAGTAGTCGGGGTCAGGACACTGGCTTCGTTGGCGACGGATTATTTGTATGCGAATGTGGGGGTGGGCAAATAGAGCCGGGGTGACTTCGCGGGCCTCTTCGCGAGCAAGCACGCTCCCACATTTGAACCGTGTGCAGCCTGTCAAAAATGGCTGGGCTGACAGGCCGCCATCGCGAGCAGGCTCACTCCTACAATTGGCTCGAGTTCATCCTCAAGAAACAGGTCGGCTGTCAGGCCGCCTTCGCGAGCAGGCTCGCTCCCACAGAAGAGCAAAACCAAACCAGAGCAAAGCAGACCGCTTTTGCTTCTCACCACTCAACACAATGAGCGCAAGCTCGAGTACCGCTCTTGATCTCAGAGCCCGTCGGCAGGCTGAGCGGAGGGGTTGATCCGGGCGTGGGAGCGCAGCGACCGTTTGGCGCAGCCAAACACAGCGAGAGGAGGTGCAGCGAAGCAAACCGGAGACGCTGCGCCCGGATCAATCCCGTAGCGAAGGCACCCCGAGCCCCAGCGAGCGGGCCGAACGTCAGGGCAAAGCCTTTTTGGGTACTTTTTCGGCGTCTGGAAAAAGTGCCTCGCCGTAAGGGCGAAACCATAAGAAGCCATCACCGCAGCAACGGATATTCACCCAAAACCCCAAGAACCTGGTCGGCCCAAAGGCCGCCAAGGTCAAACCACATCAACCCCGACATGAATCGCATCATGGCGCCAAAACTCCAGATCACAATCGATCAACCGCCCATGCTGATCATAATTGACCCGCGCAATCCGCAACCCCGGACTCCCCACCGACACCCGCAAAGCCGCCGCCGCATCCGCCGACAATGAAGTCGGAACAATCTCGAACCGCACCCGCCCATAGTGCAAATCGTAATGCCGCGCATACAACTCGGTAATCGACTGATTCAAATCAAACGCCAGAATCCCCGGAAAAAACTGCGGATTCAAATAGTGCTCCACATACAACACCAGACGCCCGTCAATCCGACGCGACCGGCAAATCTGAATCACGCTCGACAACGCCGGCAACTGCAACCACGCGCAGACCGCCGCCGAAGCCGGTTGCAAGCGCGCCGAAATCACCTCCGTCGAAGGCTCGCGCCCCTGCGCACTGACCATCGCGTGAAAGTGACTGCGCTGCATCAGGTTATAGGCCAGACGCGGCGGCGAAACGAACCAGCCGCGCCGCTCCTCGCGATAAATCTGCCCCTGCGCCTCCAACTGCAATAACGCCTCACGCACCGTGATTCGCGTCGTGCCAAACAGCTCACTGAGCTTGCGTTCGGCCGGCAACTTGCTGCCCGCTGCCAACAAGCCATGATCAAGCTGCTCCTGCAACACCTGGCCAATCGCTGTCACCGCTTTGGTTGCCTCATCACGCATCAACGTTACCTATCTGGACTAGACCAGCACTGTTTCAGGGCAAGACCGACCGGTAAATGAACCGTTTTCGTCTGTTGCAAGCCTAGGCAGCGTAGATGAACAACAGATGACAAAACGGCTCAACGGTCTTGCTCACGACTTGCAATACATCGGCCAAGTCCCTTGTCTGCCGTGGCTTGAGCATGGTCTACGCTTATCTGGCACCTGCCGACACCGGGCAAGCAAGAGCCCCGCAAACAGGCCCTCGACATCAAAGTGTCATCCAGCGCCCTTAAATTGGCTCAGGTATTGCTGACCTAGACCAACACAAACCGCAATCGCAGCGTTGAACACGACCAAGGAGCTTCGGAATGAAACAGCTTTTCCTGGCAACACTGTTAGGCTCGACCATTGCAATGTGCAGCGCCGCCATGGCGGCCGACACCGACCTGAAAACCCTCGAAGCCGCTGCGAAGGCGGAAGGCGCCGTCAACAGCGTCGGCATGCCCGATGACTGGGCCAACTGGAAAGGCACCTGGGCGGATCTGGCCCAAAAGTACGGCCTTAAACACATCGACACCGACATGAGTTCGGCCCAGGAAATCGCCAAGTTCGCCGCCGAGAAAGACAACGCCACCGCCGACATCGGCGACGTCGGTGCCGCCTTCGGCCCGATCGCGGTCAAGCAAGGCGTGGTGCAGCCGTACAAGCCAAGCACTTGGGATCAAATCCCCGACTGGGCCAAGGACAAGGACGGCAACTGGGCGCTGGCCTACACCGGCACCATCGCTTTCATCGTCAACAAAAAACTGCTGCACGGCTCCGAAGTACCGACCAAATGGGCCGACCTCAAGGGCGGCAAATATAAAGTCTCCATCGGCGACGTGAGCACCGCCGCCCAGGCCGCAAACGGCGTACTGGCTGCTGCTCTGGCCAACGGTGGCGACGAGAAGAACATCAAACCGGCCCTGCTGCTGTTCGCCGACATCGCCAGACAGGGTCGTCTGTCGATGGCCAACCCGACCATCGCCACCATGGAAAAAGGCGAAATCGAAGTCGGCGTGGTCTGGGACTTCAACGGCCTGAGCTACAAGGCCAAGATGGCTAACCCGGATGACTACGTGGTACTGATCCCGTCCGACGGTTCGGTGATTTCCGGTTACACCACGATCATCAACAAGTACGCAAAAAACCCTAATGCCGCCAAGCTGACCCGCGAATACATCTTCAGCGACGCCGGCCAGACCAACCTTGCCCGCGGTAATGCCCGTCCGATCCGCGCCGAGCATCTGCAACTGCCGGAAGACGTGAAGGCCAAGCTGCTGCCGAACGAGCAGTACAAAAAAGTTACGCCGATCAAAGACGCCGATGCGTGGGAAAAGACCTCCAAAGCCCTGCCGCAGCAGTGGAACGAAGAAGTCATTGTCGAAATGAAATAAAGCGGCTGATCACCATTGCGTGATCCGCTGGAGATCCCCTGTAGGAGTGAGCCTGCTCGCGATAGCGGTAGTTCAGTCAACACTGTGTTGAATGTTCAACCGCTATCGCGAGCAGGCTCACTCCTACAAAGGGACCCGGGTTGAATCTGAAATTTCCTGTTTCGCGGAGTTTTTGCCCCTATGAAGCACAACGTCATCCTTGTCGTGCTCGACGGCCTCAACCACGAGGTTGCGCGTCACGCCATGGGGCATCTGCAGGCTTATGTTGGCGCAGGACGCGCGGCGCTCTATCAACTGGAGTGCGAACTGCCCGCCCTGTCCCGACCGCTTTACGAATGCATTCTTACCGGCGTGCCGCCGATCGACAGCGGTATCGTCCACAACAATGTCTCGCGCCTCTCCAATCAACGCAGCATCTACCATTACGCCCGCGATGCCGGGCTGAAAACCGCCGCGGCGGCGTACCACTGGGTCAGCGAGTTGTACAACCGCTCGCCATTCGTCGCCGCACGCGATCGCCACACCGACGATCCGTCGCTGCCAATCCAGCACGGCCATTTTTACTGGAACGACCACTATCCGGATTCGCACCTGTTCGCCGACGCGGAAAACCTGCGCCTGCGCCACGCACCGAATTTCCTGCTGGTCCACCCGATGAACATCGATGATGCCGGGCACAAACACGGCCTCGACTCTGCGCAGTACCGCAACAGCGCCCGCTCGGCCGACATCATTCTTGCCGACTATCTGCATACCTGGCTCGACGCTGGTTATCAAGTGCTGGTGACCGCCGACCACGGCATGAACAACGACCGCTCGCACAACGGCCTGCTGCAAGAAGAGCGTCAGGTGCCGCTGTTCGTCCTCGGCAGTGCTTTCAGCCTGAACGCCGACGCGGCGCCGAAGCAGACCGAGCTCTGCGGCACCGTCTGCGAACTGCTCGGCGTGCCCCACGACAAGCCTGTGTGCCGGGAGCTGCTCAAGTGAACTCGATGACCCGCAGCAAATGGCTCGCAGCCCTGTGTCTGGTGCCCTTCGCACTGTTCTTTATCGTCTTCGAAATCGCCCCGCTGGTCTGGGTGATGATCAACAGCCTGCAGTCGGAAGAGTTCGGCTGGGGTTTGGCCAACTTCAGCAAAATCTTCAGTTCGAAGTTTTATTTGCAGGCGATCCAGTACAGCCTCGAGATCAGTTTCTGGTCGAGCGTATTCGGCATCATCATCGCCGTGCTGGGAGCGTACTCGCTGCGTCGAGTCGACTCGAAACTGCGCAACTTCGTGAACGCCTTCGCCAACATGACCAGCAACTTTGCCGGCGTGCCCCTGGCCTTCGCGTTCATCATCCTGCTCGGTTTCAACGGCAGCATCACCATCATGCTGAAACAGTCGGGGATCATTCAGGACTTCAACCTGTACTCGAAAACCGGGCTGATCATCCTCTACACCTACTTCCAGATTCCCCTCGGCGTGCTGCTGCTCTACCCGGCTTTCGACGCCTTGCGTGAAGACTGGCGCGAGTCCGCCGCGCTGCTTGGGGCCAACGGCTGGCAGTTCTGGCGGCACATCGGCCTGCCGGTGTTGACGCCGGCCTTGCTCGGCACGTTCGTGATCCTGCTCGCAAACGCCCTCGGCGCTTACGCGACGGTTTATGCGCTGACCACCGGCAACTTCAACGTCCTGCCGATTCGTATTGCAGCGATGGTTTCCGGGGACATCTCTCTCGACCCGAACCTGGCCAGCGCCTTGGCCGTGGTGCTGGTGGCGCTGATGACCATCGTCACCGTTGTGCATCAACTGCTGCTGAAGAGGAGCTACCATGTCTCGCGCTGAATCCGGCCCGGCCGGCCTCTACCACCGCGTCGTGGTCTACCTGCTGTTCGCCATCCTGTTGCTGCCGCTGGTGGGCACGCTGATCTATTCGATCGCCAGCAGTTGGTCGGCGACCATTCTGCCCAGCGGCTTCACTTTCAAATGGTACTTGCAACTGTGGAGCGATCCGCGCTTTCTGCACGCGTTCGGCCAGTCACTGATCGTTTGTGTCGGCGCCCTGGTGCTGTCGGTGGTGCTGATCCTGCCATTGCTGTTCGTCGTGCACTATCACTTCCCGAAACTCGATGCGCTGATGAACATCCTCATCCTGCTACCCTTCGCGGTGCCGCCCGTGGTGTCCTCGGTGGGACTGTTGCAGCTCTACGGTTCCGGGCCGATGGCGATGGTCGGCACGCCGTGGATTCTGATCGGTTGCTACTTCACCGTGGCGCTGCCGTTCATGTACCGCGCAATCACCAACAACCTGCAAGCAATCAACCTTCGCGACTTGATGGACGCCGCGCAACTGCTCGGCGCCAGCACCTTTCAGGCTGCATTCCTGGTGGTGCTGCCCAATTTGCGCAAGGGTCTGATGGTGGCGTTGCTGCTGTCGTTCTCGTTCCTTTTTGGTGAGTTCGTGTTTGCCAACATCCTCGTCGGCACACGTTACGAAACCCTGCAGGTTTACCTGAACAACATGCGCAACAGCAGCGGTCACTTCACCAGCGCGCTGGTCATTTCGTATTTCTTTTTCGTGCTGGTCCTGACCTGGATCGCCAACATCTTGAACAAGGACAAAAGCGAATGAGCTACGTCAGCGTCCAACACCTGCAAAAAAGCTATGCGGGCACCACCGTGTTCAGCGATATCGATTGCGAAATCAACAAAGGCGAGTTCGTCACGCTGCTCGGCCCATCCGGGTGCGGCAAGTCGACCCTGTTGCGGTGCATCGCCGGGCTGACGCCGGTGGATGGTGGGCAAATCCTGCTCGATGGCGTCGATATTGTGCCGTTGAGTCCGCAGAAACGCGGCATCGGCATGGTGTTTCAAAGCTATGCGCTGTTTCCCAACATGACCGTCGAACAGAACGTCGCCTTCGGCCTGCGCATGCAAAAGGTCAATGCCGATGACAGCCACAAGCGCGTGGTGGAGGTATTGAAACTGGTTGAACTGCACGACTTCGCCAAACGCTACCCGCATCAATTGTCTGGCGGCCAATGCCAGCGTGTCGCCCTCGCCCGCTCGCTGGTGACCCGCCCGCGTTTGTTGCTGCTGGATGAGCCACTGTCGGCACTCGACGCGCGGATTCGTAAACACTTGCGCGAACAGATCCGCCAGATCCAGCGCGAACTCGGCCTGACAACCATTTTTGTCACCCACGATCAGGAAGAAGCGCTGACCATGTCTGACCGGATTTTCCTGATGAATCAGGGAAAGATCGTACAAAGCGGCGATGCCGAAACCCTCTATACCGCACCGGTCGATGTGTTCGCCGCCGGCTTCATTGGCAACTACAATCTGCTCGACGCCGAGGCCGCTTCCAAGCTGTTGCAGCGGCCGATCAACCACCGCATCGCCATCCGCCCGGAGGCTATCGAACTGAGCCTCAACGGCGACCTCGACGCGCAAGTACGCAGCCACAGCCTGCTCGGCAACGTCATTCGTTATCGCATCGAGGCGCGCGGCGTCGAACTGGTGGTCGATGTACTCAACCGCTCGGCCGCCGACCTGCATCCCGACGGACAGCGCCTGGCACTTTCCATCGATCCGACGGCGTTGTGCCAGGTAGCCTGAAAGCAGCAAGCTTCGAGCTGCAAGCCCCAAGCTGTAGACTGCGGTGCACGTGATTTTAATTCTTGCAGCTCGAAGCTTGGAGCTTCGCAGCTGTTCTCGGAGAGAACCCGATGGCTTTGGCAATTTTTGATCTGGACGAAACGTTGATCCACGGCGACTGCTCCTCGCTCTGGAGCGAGCAAATGGTCCGCCTCGGCTGGGTCGATGGCGAATCGTTCATGCAGCGCGACAAGGAATTGATGGACGCCTACGGCCGCGGCCACCTGGCGATGGAGGACTACATGGCCTTCAGCCTTGAACCTCTGATCGGCCGCACGCCGGCAGAAATCGAGCACCTGGTTGGCCCATGGGTAGAAGATTTCATCGAACCGATCATCTTCAGCGACGCGACCAAAACCATCGCCGCGCACCGCAAGGCCGGCGACCGGATCCTGGTGATCTCGGCGTCGGGTACGCACTTGGTCAAGCCGATCGCCGAACGCCTGGGGATCGATGAGGTACTGGCCATCGAACTGGACGTCGCCCATGGCGTGTACAGCGGTAATACCGTCGGCACCCTGACCTACCGCGAAGGCAAGATCACTCGCTTGCTGGAATGGCTGGACGCCGAAGAAGAGAACCTGGAGGGCGCGAGCTTCTATTCCGACTCACGCAATGATCTGCCGTTGTTGCTGAAGGTGGATTTCCCGCACGTGGTCAACCCGGACCCGGTGCTGCTCGAGCAGGCAGAAAAATCCGGCTGGCCAATCCATCTCTGGAAGTGACACAGATCCAATGTAGGAGTGAGCCTGCTCGCGAAAGCGGTCTTTAAGTGACGAATATGTTGCCTGAGACTCCGCATTCGCGAGCAAGCCCGCTCCCACAGGGGCTTTGTGTTGTCAGCTCAGGCTTTCGTCAATCACCAACACCAGCTTGCCCGCCACGGTGTTACTCGCCAACTCGGCAAACGCCGCCTCGGCATCCTTCACCGCAAACGCCTTGGCCAGTTGCGGACGCAACCGCCCTTCTGCAAACAACGGCCACACCTGCTGGCCGAGATCGCTCAGCAAATCCGCCTTGAACTGATCACTGCGGCTGCGCAACGTCGAACCGAGCAGTTGCACGCGCTTGGCCAACACCTGCGCCAGATCCAGTTTCGCCTCACGCCCCCCCATCAGGCCGATCAACACCCAGCGTCCATCCAGCGCCACCAGTTTCAGATTCAGCGCTGAATAGTCGCCGCCGACCGGATCGAGGATCACATCGAACGGACCTAAATCGCGCAGGCCTTCCAGATCGTCAGTGCGCAGCACACCGCCCTGCGCGCCCAACGACTCGCAGTAAGCCAGACGCTCGGCCGACCCGACGCTGACCCAGCAGGGGTTGCCAAAGGCCTTGCACAGCTGAATGGCGGCTGAACCGATTCCACTGGCGCCAGCGTGCAAGAGAACTTTCTCACCCGGTTTGAGCGCCGCAAGCTGAAACACATTCAGCCAGACTGTTGCGTAAACCTCAGGCAATGCCGCCGCCTCGATCAGCGAAACGCCTTCGGGAATCGGCAACACGTGCCGCCCGTCGACAACCACTTCCTCAGCCATGCCGCCCCCGGCCAGCAAGGCGCAAACCCGATCGCCGACCTGCCAGGACGAGCCCGCGCCGACCTCGCTGATCACCCCGGAACACTCAAGACCGAGCACTTGGCTGGCGCCTGGCGGTGGTGGATAAAGCCCCGCCTTTTGCAATAAATCGGCACGATTGAGGCCTGCTGCCGCCACGCGGATGCGGACTTGTCCTACATCGCAGGTAGGACTCGGCTCTTCAACCCATGCCACTTGACCTTCAACGCCTTGCAATGCCTTCACAGTGCCTCCATAGTGAGTCTGGACTGAGCCCGAAGCGGTAGCGCCGGGCTTTTTGCATTATGCGACCGGATCTCAAAGAACCGGCGACTTCAAAGACGGCCTAATATGCGTTATCAATTGTCCCCGCGTCGAATCAGCATGAAGCATCTGCTCCCCAGCACCGCCCTCGCTCTTTTCATCGGTATCGGTCTGTTGCCGGTGTCGGGCACCACATTCGCAGCCAACAGCTGGGACAAGTTGCAGCCTGATCGCGATGAAGTCATCGCCAGCCTGAACGTCGTCGAGTTGCTCAAGCGTCACCACTACAGCAAGCCGCCGCTCGACGATGCGCGCTCGGTGATCATCTACGACAGCTACATCAAGCTGCTCGACCCGTCGCGCAGCTACTTCATGGCCAGCGACATCGCTGAATTCGACAAGTGGAAAACCCAGTTCGACGACTTCCTCAAGAGCGGCGATCTCAACGCCGGGTTCACCATCTACAAGCGCTATCTGGACCGCGTCAAGGCGCGCCTGGACTTCGCCCTTGCCGAGCTGAACAAAGGCGTCGACAAGATGGACTTCAGCACCAGGGAGACCTTGCTGATCGATCGCAAGGACGCGCCGTGGCTCAAGTCCACCGCTGAACTCGACGACCTGTGGCGCAAGCGCGTCAAGGACGAGGTGCTGCGCCAGAAGATCGCCGGCAAAGAGCCGAAGCAGATCCAGGAAACCCTGACCAAGCGCTACAAGAACCAGTTGGCGCGCCTGGATCAGACCCGTGCCGAAGACATTTTCCAGGCCTACATCAACACCTTCGCCATGTCCTACGACCCGCACACCAATTATCTGTCACCGGATAACGCGGAAAACTTCGACATCAACATGAGCCTGTCCCTCGAGGGCATCGGCGCCGTGTTGCAGAGCGACAACGATCAAGTGAAGGTCGTGCGTCTGGTACCAGCAGGTCCGGCTGACAAAACCAAGCAAGTCGCCCCGGCCGACAAGATCATCGGCGTTGCCCAGGGCAACAAGGAAATGGTCGACGTGGTCGGCTGGCGTCTGGACGAAGTGGTCAAGCTGATTCGCGGCCCGAAAGGCACCGTCGTGCGCCTGGAAGTGATTCCGGCGAGCAATGCGCCGAACGACCAGACCACCAAGATCGTGCCGATCACCCGTGAAGCGGTGAAGCTCGAAGACCAGGCGGTGAAAAAGTCGATCCTCAACCTGAAACAGGACGGCAAGGACTACAAACTTGGCGTGATCGAAATCCCGGCCTTCTACCTCGATTTCAAGGCGTTCCGTGCCGGTGACCCTGATTACAAGAGCACCACCCGCGACGTCAAAAAGCTGCTGACCGAACTGCAGAAGGATAAAGTCGACGGCGTGGTCATCGACCTGCGCAACAACGGCGGCGGTTCCCTGCAGGAAGCCACCGAACTGACCAGCCTGTTCATCGACAAGGGTCCGACCGTACTCGTGCGTAACGCCGACGGCCGTGTCGACGTGCTCGAAGATGAAAACCCGGGCGCCTTCTACAAAGGCCCGATGGCACTGCTGGTCAACCGCCTGTCCGCCTCGGCTTCGGAGATCTTCGCCGGTGCCATGCAGGACTACCACCGTGCGCTGATCATCGGTGGCCAGACCTTCGGCAAAGGCACCGTGCAGACCATTCAGCCGCTGAACCATGGCGAACTGAAACTGACCCTGGCCAAGTTCTACCGGGTGTCCGGGCAGAGCACCCAGCATCAGGGCGTGCTGCCGGACATCGACTATCCATCGTTGATCGACACCAAGGAAATCGGCGAGAGCGCCCTGCCGGAAGCCATGCCGTGGGACACCATCCGCGCGGCGATCAAACCGGCGGCCGACCCGTTCAAGCCGTTCCTGGCCCAGTTGAAGTCCGAACATGACGCGCGCACCAACAAGGATGCCGAGTTCGTGTTCATCCGCGACAAACTGGCCCTGGCGCAAAAACTGATGGAAGAAAAAACCGTCAGCCTCAATGAAGCCGAACGTCGTGCCCAGCACGCCGACATCGACGCCAAGCAACTGGCAATGGAGAACATCCGTCGCAAGGCCAAAGGCGAAGAACCGCTCAAAGAGCTGAAGAAAGAAGACGAAGACGCGCTGGCCGCCGCCGAGCCGGACAAGGTCAAACCGGAAGATGATGCCTACCTGAGCGAAACCGGGCGCGTGCTGCTGGATTACTTGAAACTGAGCAACCAGGTGGCCAAGAAGTAAGTGATGGCAATTTAGTGTTGGCGATCCGCGGATCGTCATCAAACAGTCATCATTCTGTCGTGCAATAAAGGACTGGGAGCCAACGCTCCCAGTCCTTTTTTTATCGCCAGAGATCGCCATGACCACGACCGAACAGCTGAGCGCCTTGAGCTCGATCCTGACTCAAAGCGGCTTACACAGCCTGTTCCAGCCGATCATCTGCCTCTCCGAACGGCGCATCCTCGGTTACGAAGCCCTCACCCGTGGCCCGTCCAACAGCCCGTTGCACTCGCCCATTGCGCTGTTCGCCGTAGCGCGTCAGGCCGGCCGACTGAGCGAACTGGAAATCGCCTGCCGCCAAAGCGCCTGCCGCCGCTTCAACGAGCAGCAGTTACCGGGCAAGCTGTTTCTCAATGTCTCCCCGGAATCCTTACTCGAAGCGGCGCACCAACCCGGACGCACGTTGCAGTTGCTGCAGGATTTCGGTATTCCGCCAAGCCAGGTGGTGATCGAACTCACCGAGCAGACACCAATCGATGACTTTCAGTTACTGCAAACCGCCCTGCATCACTATCGGGCGATGGGCTTTTCCATTGCGCTGGACGATCTGGGCGCCGGGTATTCAAGCCTGCGCTTGTGGTCCGAGCTGCGACCGGATTACGTGAAGATCGATCGACACTTTATCGATGGCATTCATCAGGACGCGTTGAAGCGTGAATTCGTTGGTTCGATCCTGCAAATCGCCAAGGCTTCCAGGGCGCAAGTCATTGCCGAAGGCATCGAGTTGCCGGAAGAACTCGCGGTGCTGACTGAAATGGGCGTCGATCTGGTTCAGGGCTACCTGCTCGGCCGCCCTCAGGAACATCCATCCCGCGACGCTCGCGCCATGATGCCCAAACACGACAGCAGCGCCGTCGCGCTGAACGATGAAGGCAGTGACCTCAGCGCCCTGCTCAACGACCAACCGGCCGTGCAGCGCAATATTCCGACTGCCACCGTACTGGAAGCCTTCCGTCGTCAGGCCAACCTCAACTCACTCGCCGTGCTCGACGAACAAGGCCAACCCTGCGGCATCGTCCATCGCCACTCCCTGTCGGACGCCTTGCTCAAACCGTTCGCCACCGACCTGTTCGCCCGCAAACCGATCAGCCGCCTGATGAACGACGATTTTCTCGCCGTGGAAATGAGCCAGTCGCTGCAACAAGTCAGCCGCCTCATCACCAGCCGCGCCCGCCAGCGCATCGAAGAAGATTTCATCATCACCCTCAACGGCAGCTACCTGGGCCTCGGCCGGGTCATCGACGTGCTCAAACTGATCACCGAACTGAAAATCCAGCAGGCACGGTACGCCAATCCGCTGACCTTACTGCCGGGCAATGTGCCGATTCAGCAATGCCTGACGCGATTGCTGCAACAGGCCCGCGAGTCGATCATCTGCTACGTCGACATCGACAGCTTCAAACCCTTCAATGACATCTACGGCTACGGTCGCGGCGACGAAGTCCTGCTCTGCCTCGCGCAATGCCTGAACGAGCGCGTCGACCCCACCCGCGACTTCGTCGGCCACATCGGCGGCGACGACTTCCTCCTCGTCCTCGGCCCGGAAGACTGGCGCAAACGCCTTAACCAACTACTCGACGACTTTCAGAGCCAATGCCGCCGGTTTTATCGGCCCGAGCACCTTGAAGCTGGATGCTTCATCGCCCCCAACCGCCAAGGTGCGCGGCAGGAGTTTCCCCTACTGTCGCTATCGATTGGTGTAGTTCACCTGCGGCCCGAAGCATGCGCAGCGCTTGATGCAAGCCAGCTTGCCGAGATGGCGTCGCAGGCGAAGCATCATGCGAAGAATGTTGCGGGGTTTAGTCTGCATGTGCTCGATAGCCTTGGCACTGCCGAGCTGCAGTCATCGACGCTAATCGGCCAATGTTGACTCTGCAAAAACTGCAAATTCCTAGCTGGCAAGCCCGCACGCGAAGGAGTCAGTTCATTCAATTCAATCAGTAGTACTTGCTATTCAAGTTGTTCGTGCAGGCAAACCAAGGCTTGCCGATGAACAAACTCATCCATCACTATTCAGGACTCAAGTTTGAGCACGATAAAATTAAAGACGCAGCCAGCATCTTCCATTCGCTCAATCAGCCGATAGCGCCTCTTTTTTCAAATATTCTCCACTCTATTCACCCGTAATCGTTTCTTGCCGATACGCCCGAAGCCGTTCGAGCAATGTACTCATAAACATACGCGCGTCCTCTATTTCGTCCGAAAACAATAAACTTCTTTTTGCAAAAACCCCTTCAAACGAATTATTTTCATCCAGACAGGATGCAATGGTTTCAATTAACCAGCATTTATCACCTTCAGAGTAACTTAAAAACTCGGGCCTGATTACTGAATCAAAAACATTAGAAAGATCGGAACAGTCATTCACATCTGCCCAGCAGATTAACTCCTCAACTGATTCCGAATGAGGATAATCAATATCAAATATAAACAAAAAACCTGGCAAAATTGAGATATCCGGTTTGAAGTTCATAACTTAGTAGTCCGTATAAGCGGTTATAGGGTTGCCCTTAACATCTAGGATAACGACAGTTTTCGTTGTCCCCACGTATTCCAATCGCCTACTCTTGTATCCTTCCCCTACCTTTCTTCGCATTTCCACAGGCAGCGATGAGAGAGCCAAACTTCCTGTACGTCGGAATATAAGCTGCGCGCGATTTATCGCATTAAGCTGATCTCTATGACTAAGAAATCTCGTTGCAGCGCGAGGAACACTTGGCTCCTTTACCTTAGTTTTACGATTCATCCTCATCTCTACTTTGCCTGTTGTCGGATTTTTTGCATGTTCCACTCGTTCAAGCTGCGCTGCTAAAGTGGTTTGTGCGCCATGCTTCTGTAAGAAATGCGCCTTGGTATTGGGAGGCTCCATTTTTTTCAATTCGTTAAAAGCAATCTGCTCCGCCAACTCATCAATCCTCGCCCGACGCTCCTGCGCCGTCATCTTCGGCAGCGTGGGCTCACCCTCATCAACCTTAGCCCCACCAATCCCACCCGGCACCGCACACCCAGGCTTATTCGGCGGAGGACAACTGGACGTCAACCCCAACGGATCCACCCACCCCGTCGGATTCGGCACGTACAGGTACTGATTCAACCCACCCGCGAGCTTCACCGGGTCCGGGGTCAGATACCTTCCCAATCTGGGGTCGTAATACCGATGTCGGTTGTAGTGCAGTCCGCTTTCCGCATCGAAGTACTGCCCCTGAAAGCGCAGCGGCTGATCCAGGTATTCTTCGCCGGCCAGGGTCACCGCGGCGATTTTGCCGTAGGCGTCGTATTGCGCCGACCAGACGATTTCGCCGCTGTAGTCGGTGAGTTCCTGCGGGGTGCCGAGGTGGTCGAGTTGGTAGTAGAACGGGCAGGCTTTTTTCGGGCCTTTGCCGTCGAGCAGGGCCAA
>NZ_JABWQQ010000100.1:0-273 GCF_014268555.1 Pseudomonas sp. SWRI111
TTTCCGCCTTCTGTGCCAGGAAACCATGCTTCTACAATGGCAGCTGCTCCATCTAATTCACTAATATCTAATGGACGGCCATTGTATAACGTAACGATAATTGGTTTTCCAGTATCCTTTAATAGCTGGAATAGCTGAACCTGCTCTTTTGGCAAACGAATATCACTTCGACTAGCCGCTTCTCCACTCATCCATTCCTGTTCACCTAAAGCTAATACTATAACTTCTGCATTACTCGCTGCTTTGATTGCACTTAAAATCATATCTTCGGAT
>NZ_JABWQQ010000101.1:0-272 GCF_014268555.1 Pseudomonas sp. SWRI111
GTTTTAGCTTTATAAAGAGTACCAGGAACCCATTTTTTTAACTTTGTACTAGGAATTGATACATGAATAGGTGCTGGATTACCAGAACCTGTCCCATTAGGTTTATTGGCAGAACTTAACCAGTAATATCTATTCGCTTTTTTAACTCTAATCCATCCCAATAACTCATTATTATCTGTAATAGTAGTCCATTCCTTTTGTAGAGGAACCTCGCCTTGAAATATGATATTTCCTTTATATTTTACTTCTACAACATTTGGCTGTTTGATTAC
>NZ_JABWQQ010000102.1:0-272 GCF_014268555.1 Pseudomonas sp. SWRI111
GTTTAAAATTGTCCCATCCATATCTAGAAAAATAGCCTTTGGCTTCTGTAACAAAATAATTCCCCCTTTAACAAGTTCACTCGCAAGTATACACCTCGTTGCATTTTTGCTCAAATGCAGTCGTAGGATTTTAGCGTGCTAAACCTATTCATACGTCAACAACCCATGACTGAAGTCACGGGCTTGTAAGGTCTTCTGACCTTTAGAATTTACAGCGGACAACAAGACTAGTGTCTTGCCCATCAAATCACGCTAGAGATACTGTTTGGGCT
>NZ_JABWQQ010000103.1:0-271 GCF_014268555.1 Pseudomonas sp. SWRI111
CACTCATATAGAGTGAGACGTCTACCAGCGCAATCATTATAAGTATTGTCAACAGATTTCAATCCACTCACTCATATAGAGTGAGACATGAAATAGAGTTCGCTGTTTGTAAAACTATTATCATTTCAATCCACTCACTCATATAGAGTGAGACCTTAATGGGAAGGACATTATTAAAAATAGAAAATATTTCAATCCACTCACTCATATAGAGTGAGACTTCTAAAAGTAATTCTTTTTGAGGTGCTTCTTTAATTTCAATCCACTCACT
>NZ_JABWQQ010000104.1:0-271 GCF_014268555.1 Pseudomonas sp. SWRI111
GTGTTACCTTTGTCGATAATCATGATACCCAACCAGATGAATCACTTGAATCTTGGGTTGAAGATTGGTTTAAGCAGATAGCATATAGCTTAATATTGCTTCGAAAGGACGGCTATCCAACCATCTTCTATGGCGATTACTATGGGATTGGCGGAGAACATCCGATTGAAGGAAAAAAGGCTGCCATTGATCCATTACTATATGTACGAAAGAAAAAAGCATATGGTAAGCAAGATGATTATTTCGATGATCCACATGTAATCGGCTGGGT
>NZ_JABWQQ010000105.1:0-271 GCF_014268555.1 Pseudomonas sp. SWRI111
TCTGGAGGCATAAGTGGCAAGCTTAATCTTTTTCTCTGGATTAAATGTATTTACCGCCTTAATCAAACCAATTGTACCAATACTAATTAGGTCTTCAATATTAATGCCTGTATTTTCAAACTTTCTTGCAATATAAACAACAAGACGTAAATTTCTTTCAATTAGCATCGATCGTGCTGCTTGATCCCCTTTTGGAAGTTTTTCTAAAAGAATTTCTTCTTCTTCTTTCGTTAACGGAGGAGGCAGTGCTTCACTTCCACCAATATAAAAT
>NZ_JABWQQ010000106.1:0-270 GCF_014268555.1 Pseudomonas sp. SWRI111
GTCATGCTGTATTTTATATAAAATCAACTAATTCACAAGGTGGTAAGCAAATGTATAAGCTGCAGGCATCCTATGCATATAAAGAAAGAAAGCATATGACGACTGAATTTGAAGGTGGGGAAGGTCTGATTGGACAAGCAGTCCTTGAAAAGGAAACTATTCTTCTTACAAATGTCCCTGCTGATTATGTAAGTGTAAAGTCAGGTCTTGGAGAAGCAGCTCCACTGAATCTATATGTGATTCCGATACTTTTTGAAGGGGATGTAAAAG
>NZ_JABWQQ010000107.1:0-270 GCF_014268555.1 Pseudomonas sp. SWRI111
GGATAGAAGTTGGTGCTGCTTCTAAAAATTCCAGTAGATTTCCGATTGTGACCTTTGGATTACCTAAGGAAAAAATATCGATTAATTTTTCATCGTGATAATGATAGTAAACATCATCTATCACTTCCGCAATTATATTATGAAAAGGATAGTCATTGCATGCAGCGACAATATCACGTGCTGTTTTAATATCAAGGGGTGAATGATAAAAACCCCAACTTGTATCCTTTGGATGATGAATAAAAGCTCCGTTAAAGTTAACGATAGGAG
>NZ_JABWQQ010000108.1:0-268 GCF_014268555.1 Pseudomonas sp. SWRI111
TCTGTATGTTGAATTGCCATCATAATCGTACCTTCTACGGTTGGAATGGAATTTAATATTGCTACATCATCTCGATCAAATAATTGAACGAGTTTTCGCTTTGTTTCTTTAATAAGCAAATTTAAATATTCATTCGTTATCCCTGAATACACGGTGCAATGCTCTGGGGTTTTTTCTAATATTTCTTTTGTTAAAAAAACCTTTTCGTTCGAAAAGATTGTATCAACTTGCCCATTTAGGTCTGTTCCTTTTACGGGTAAGATAATAG
>NZ_JABWQQ010000109.1:0-267 GCF_014268555.1 Pseudomonas sp. SWRI111
GAATTGAATCGAGGGCAAGTGTATTATTAGAAATTTTTCCAATGGTATGCTCATTACTCTCTGCAATAGACTGAATAGAGGATGCAATCGCGCTAGATGCATTACTGGATTGTTCTGCACTTGCATTTAACTGTTCTGCGGATGCTGCAACAAGATTAGAGCTCTCCGTCATATTGGCAATCATGACCGATAAATTGCTTTTCATTTGCTCGAAAGCTTCGTTTAATTGGTAAATCTCATCTTTTGCTTTAATAGAGAATTTATCTG
>NZ_JABWQQ010000011.1:0-187505 GCF_014268555.1 Pseudomonas sp. SWRI111
ACCGAGATCAACACCCTGAACCAGGAAGGCGTAGAAAACCTGCAGGCGACGTTGCGCGCGTGTTCGGATCTGGAGCAGCAGGCTTCGCGGTTGAAGCAATTGGTAGGCAGCTTCAAAATCTGAGGCGCACCTACCGGCCTCTTCGCGAGCAGGCTCGCTCCCACAGTGTCTTGTGTTGCAACACAAATTGTGTAAACACCAAAGATCCCTGTGGGAGCGAGCCTGCTCGCGAAGACGGCCCTTCAAACAACACAAAAAACCGACTGACACCCCACCGCGCAATCCCGACCGAACATCTATTCTGGATAACGGTCAACCAAGGGAGAACAACACAGCGGAGGGTTGCTCACCGTGCATATCGCCGACATCACCATGTTCTACGCCCCGGCCAGCGGCGGCGTACGCACTTATCTGGACGCCAAACACCGTCGCCTCGGCGACCGAAACGGAATTCGCCATAGCTTGCTGGTCCCCGGCGCGCGCCTGGGTGAACACGACGGCATCTACACGGTTCCCGCCCCCGCGCTGCCTTTCGGCAAAGGCTATCGCTTTCCCCTGCGCCTGGCGCCGTGGCGCAACGTGCTGCAGGATTTGCAGCCGGACCTGATCGAAGTCGGCGATCCCTATCTGACGGCCTGGGCGGCACTGGACGCCCGGCGTCAGCTGGACGTGCCGGTAATCGGTTTTTACCACTCCGACCTGCCGTTACTGGTCGGCAACCGCATGGGGCATTGGGTTACGCCGAATGTCGAGGCCTACGTGACCCGGCTCTACGGCAACTTCGACCGGGTCCTCGCGCCCAGCCAGGTCATGGCCGACAAGCTCACCGGGCTCGGGGTGCGCAATGTCTATGTACAGCCACTGGGTGTCGACCTGCAGACCTTTAACCCGGATGCCCGCGATCCGGGCCTGCGCGCCGAACTGGGCATTGCCGAGGACACCCGTCTGCTGATTTTTGCCGGGCGCGGTTCCAAGGAGAAAAACCTCCCGGTGTTGCTCAAGTGCATGCAACGCCTCGGTCCGCGTTATCACTTGCTGCTGGTCGGCTCGTCGATGCCGGCCGTGGTGCCGGACAATGTCAGCGTGATCGATGAGTTCCGCCCGGCGCCCCAGGTCGCGCGATTGATTGCCAGCGCCGACGCATTGCTGCATGCCGGCGATCAGGAAACCTTCGGACTGGTCATCCTCGAAGCCATGGCCTGCGGGATTCCCGTGGTGGCAGTGGCGGCCGGGGCGTTCGAAGAGATCGTCAACGATGCCTGCGGCCTGCTGTGTGCGCCGAACAACCCGCAATCGATGGCCAATGCCGTGCGCGAGCTGTTCAGTCGCGGCAGTGCAACACTCGGCAAACAAGCGCGCCGGCATGTCGAACGGCATTACGCCTGGGACACCGTGGTCGACAGCCTGCTCAGCCATTATCACGCCGTGCTCGGCCACACACTGCCGCGGGTGGCCAATGCTTGAATCGACGACCCGCCCTGCGGTGCTGCTGGTTTTGCACGATGTCGCCCCGTCGACCTGGGCCGATTACCGGCCTTTCGTCGAGGCCGTCGACGCCTTGGATAACGTGCCGATGACTTGGCTGGTGGTGCCGGACTTCCATCGCCGCGATGCCCTCGCCGGTCACCCGCAGTTTCGGCGATTGCTCGACGAGCGCGTCGCCCGTGGTGACGAACTGGCCTTGCACGGCTACTACCATGACGACGGCGAGCCCGCGCCGACCACCCCGCGCGACTGGTTCATGCGCCGGGTCTATACCCACGAAGGCGAGTTTTACCGGTTGTCACAAGAGGCCGCCCGCGCCCGCCTGCAAGCCGGCATTGAGCTATTCCAGCGCTACGACTGGCCGCTGCACGGTTTCGTCGCCCCGGCCTGGCTGATGAGCGACGGCACCCGCCAGGCCCTGCGCGAAACGCCGCTGCGCTATACCAGCGATCCCCGCCACCTCTACCGTTTGCCGGATTTCACCGCAATCACCGCCCCCGGCCTGGTCTGGAGTGCGCGCAGTGCCTGGCGGCGCGGCGTGTCGAAAATCGTCAGCGACCAGCGTGAACAGCGCTGGCGTCAGGCACCGGTGATTCGCCTGGGCCTGCATCCGGTCGATATGCGTCACCATTTTTCCCGCGACTACTGGCTACGCACGCTGCAACGCCTGCTGGCGGAGGGACGCGTGCCGATGACCAAGATCGACTGGCTCACGCAACGACAGCGCAATCAATCGGAACGTGCCGCATGAAACGCAGCCTGTTATTGCTGCTCGGCCTGCTGGCGGCGGTGCTGATTCCGGTGGTGCTCGGCGGCGGCGAAACCTGGGCGCGCCTGCAACGGTTTCCGCTGAGCTGGCTGTTGATCATGTTTGGCATGATCCTGCTGTGCTGGGTTATCAACACCTTGCGCTTGCGCTTGTTGCTCGGCGATCAGCGTGAGCAAGTACCGCCGCTCAAAAGTCTCGGCGTGGTCATGGCCGCCGAGTTTGCCTACTGCGCCACACCCGGCGGCAGCGGCGGGCCGTTGACGATCATGGCCCTGCTGGCTCGTTGCGGCGTACGTCCGGCACGGGGCAGCGCGGTGTTCGCGATGGATCAGCTCAGCGACTTGCTGTTCTTCCTTTGCGCCCTCAGCGGGATTTTGATTTATGCGTTGTTCCAGCACCTGAGCGATCGCCTGGAGTGGCTGCTGATGGTCAGCGCCGTTTCGCTGTTCGGCGGATTGTTCAGTTGCGTATTGATTGCACGCTACCACCGCGCATTGATTCGCCTGAGCGGACGCGTATTGGCGCAACTGAATGTTGCGGCCCGCACCCGACGCCGCTGGGCACGCAAGCTGCTGCACTTTCTCGCAGCGTTCACCGATACGTTGAAGTTGCCCTGGCAGACACTGGTCAAGGTCTTCGCTCTGACCTGTGTACATTGGCTGCTGCGTTACAGCGTGCTGTACCTGGCCTTGCGCGGGCTGGGCGCGGAGTTGCAATGGGCCTGGAGCTTTCTGGTGCAGATGCTTTCGCTGGGCGCGGGCCAGTTCAGCCTGTTGCCGGGCGGCGCGGGCGCGGCGGAACTGACATCGGCTGCGCTGCTCGCGCCGATGGTGGGTAAATCCACCGCAGCGGCGGCCATCCTGATCTGGCGGGTGGTGACCTATTACTTTTATCTGCTGGTCGGTGGGCCTGTGTTCGTGTTGATGCTGGGCAAGCCGCTGCTGAAGAAGTTGCTGAAAGTCAGGCAGGCTTCTTAGGTTCGTCCGGCTCTTGCTGAAGCTGCTCCCACAACTCGGCGGCGCCGGGAAACTCGGTGCCGTCCTCGGGGCTCATGTCGTCCGGATCGTAGCGACTGAGGCAACCTTCGCCAAGGGTGGCGGGTGCTTTCGACGTGGCTTTGTCGCGTGGATCGCTCATGGGTTTTTCTCGCGCAGAAATAACAAAGGGCCTGAGCGATTCAACGCCCAGGCCCTTCTTATTTCAAGCACATCGTGTCCGATCAGAACACCACGGTCTTGTTGCCGTGTACCAGCACGCGGTCTTCGAGGTGATAACGCAGGCCGCGGGCCAGCACCATCTTCTCGACGTCACGACCGAAACGCACCATGTCTTCGATGCTGTCGCTGTGGCTGACCCGGACCACGTCCTGCTCGATGATCGGGCCGGCGTCCAGCTCTTCGGTGACGTAGTGGCAGGTCGCGCCAATCAGTTTCACGCCGCGCAGGGACGCCTGGTGATAAGGCTTGGCGCCAACGAACGAAGGCAGGAAGCTGTGGTGGATGTTGATAACCTTGTGCGCGTATTCACGGCACAGTTCTGGCGGCAGGATCTGCATGTAGCGCGCCAGTACCACCACTTCGGCGTCGTGCTGTTTGACCAGACGCGACACCTCGGCAAAGGCCGGCTGCTTGTCCTGCGGATTGACCGGCACGTGGTAATAAGGAATGCCATGCCATTCGACCATGCTGCGCAGGTCGTCGTGGTTGGAGATCACGCAGGAGATCTCGCAGTCCAGTTCATCGCTGTGCCAGCGGTGCAACAGGTCGGCCAGGCAGTGCGATTCGCGGCTGGCCATCAACACCACACGCTTTTTCTGCTCGGTGTCGGTGATGCGCCAGTCCATCGAGAACTCTTCAGCGATCGGCGCGAACTTCTCGCGCAAGACTTCGATACCGAACGGCAACGAATCGGCACGAATTTCGTGACGCATGAAAAACCAGCCGACCTGATTATCCGAGTGGTGGCTCGCTTCGGTGATCCAGCCATTGTGGGCTGCCAGAAAATTACTGACTTTGGCAACGATGCCAACGCGGTCCGGGCAAGATATCACCAGCCGAAAAGTGCGCATGAGGGGGGAACTCCAGAACTTCGCAAAGGCCGCCATTCTAGCGACTGCGCAGGAAAACTGCAGTATCGATGACCGCGGGATGAGCAGCGCTGGGGCTAAGCGACTTTTTGACGCCCTTCATCGTCAAGCCAATGGCGCATGAGGCAGCGACTGATCGCATAACTGTGAATAGGCTGATGACTGGATCACATTATTTAACTGAATAATCAATTCAGCGCTAATTCTCGTAACTAAATTAAATAAAACCTTCGGACAAATGTTTACTTGATGAAACAGCCTGACTATTATTGCGGCACTGTATCCCTGCCGTTCAGCATTCTACAAAAGGTAGTAATCATGTCCTTGATCAACGAATACCGTGCCACCGAAGAAGCCATCAAAGAGCTGCAAGCCCGTTTGAAGAACCTGTCGCAAGACGACAAACTGCAAGCCGAGCTGGAATTCGAAGGCAAACTGCGCACCCTGATGGGCGAATACTCCAAGTCTCTGCGTGACATCATCGCGCTGCTGGACCCGGAAGCAAAAACCAAAAACGTTCGTGGCGGCGCAGTAAAAACTACCGGCACCAAGCGCGCGCGCAAAGTTAAACAATACAAAAACCCGCACAACGGCGAAGTCATCGAAACCAAAGGTGGCAACCACAAGACTCTGAAAGAGTGGAAAGCCAAGTGGGGCGGTGATGTGGTTGAAGGCTGGGCTACCCTGCTGGGCTAAGCCGCAACGTCTGCGCAGCCCCGTCTGCGCTAAAAGGAACGCCAGCATTCGCTGGCGTTTTTTTATGCCTGGCGATCGCCCGGACCTCTGTTCGATTTCAAAGATTCAAACGTTTGCGTAATGCCTGGACATAATTCTGCCATTCATTGAGCACCTCTCTCTGCATCGGTGTCGCACTAAGCGCCCATTGCTCGGCGGCCTCGATAAATGCTGCCAAGGTATTTGGCGCGCCCGCTTGCGGGTCCGACAAACGTTGCCGACAGAATATTTCCCAACGTTCTTGCTCTGCCGAACTCAACGTCTGCGCAAAGTTACGCGCTCGATATCGAAAGAGTAATTCGGGCAAACGTTCATCATCGAAAGGCCACTGCTCTTGCGCTAATTGCGCCGGATCCGCCATTCGCACTTGCTCACATAGACGCCGGTCGCGATCACCGATAAATCCGTCGTACAACTGTTGCTCAGGGTCTTCGCTCGGGATGAAATCTTCACTGGCATAAATGGCTGCAACTTTATCCCTCCAGACTTGTTGTGCGTCAGTTAGCCGCACCGCCCGTTCCTGATAAAGCGCCATGTCCAGCTCCAGGCGTTGCTGATCTTGCGCGCGCAATACCGACAACGGAGCGACGACCGGACAGCGGTTGATATGAATCAGCTTGAGCGGCACCGGCAATTCGCCGTCGGCCAATGCCTCGCGACGGGTATACAAGCGTTGACGCAAGGTTTGCGCATCCTCGTCCAGCAGACCCTGCGGGTCCAGGTGCAGGTCGCAGACGATCAGGGCATTGCGGTTCTTCGGGTGCCAGGCGAGCGGCAGCACCACGCCGACGTAACTGCGTGCGGCCGAGAAGCGCCCGGAAATATGCACCATCGGTTGCAACAGGCGAATCTGGTCCATGACCTTTTGTTTGCTGCGCAACTGGAACAGCCAGTCATACAGTCGCGGTTGTTTCTCGCGGATCAGCCGTGCCAGCGCGATCGTTGCGCGCACGTCCGACAACGCCTCGTGGGCATGCCCGTGGTCGATATGATTGGCGGTGGTCAGACGTTCGAGTTTGAGCGTCACGCGGCCTTCGTCATCTGTTGGCCAGACCAGTCCATCGGGGCGCAATGCATAGGCCGCGCGCACGACATCGATCAGGTCCCAGCGACTGTTGCCGCCCTGCCACTCGCGGGCGTAGGGGTCGAAGAAATTTCGATAGAGGCTGTAGCGGGTCATCTCGTCGTCGAAACGCAAGGTGTTGTAACCCGCGCCACAGGTGCCCGGCGCTGAGAGTTGCGCATGCACGCGAGTCATGAAATCGGCTTCGCTCAAACCGTGCTCCGCGAGCTGGCCAGGGGTGATCCCGGTGATGGCGCACGCGGCAGGGTGCGGCAGGATGTCCTCGCTGGGCTGGCAATAGAGATTGACCGGCGCGTCGATTTCGTTGAGCGCGTGGTCGGTGCGAATGCCAGCCACTTGCAACGGACGATCATTACGAGGATTGATGCCAGTGGTTTCGTAGTCGTACCAGAAGATGGAAGTCACGGGCGGGTCCTGAACTGAAGATCGGCGAAGTCTAGGCTTTACAGGGATGCAAGGGCCAGTCTTGCAGCCTTCGAACAGCAATTTCTCCAGATTCCTACAGGTAAATACATTTCCCTTGTGGGAGCGAGCCTGCTCGCGAAAGCTTTCTGTCAGTTGCAAATGGGCTTACTGACCCACCGCATTCGCGAGCAGGCTCGCTCCCACAAAGGACATCTAACTGACGGCGTTACATCCTGTGCAATACATAGTGATGTCGTTTCCCCCCGAGAGGCTGCTAGCATCGGGCTCACTTGCATCCCGAACAGGCGAACATCAGGAAGCTCATGCTCGAACCCACAGCACCGCCAAGGACAGCACCGCTGGATACGCGCCATCAGGTCGAAACGCCGGAGGGTATCGATCTGCCGTTGCGGCCGGCCGGGCTGATGGTGCGCAGCATTGCCTTTGCGATCGATCTGGGTATTCGCGCAGTGATCGCCGGGGTGTTGTTTATCGTCCTGGCGTTTCTCGGCAAGCTGGGCATGGGCCTCGGTTCGCTGCTGCTGTTCGCCATCAGTTGGTGGTACATGGTGCTGTTCGAAGTGCTGCGTCAGGGCCGCTCGCCGGGCAAACAATGGATGGGCCTGCGGGTGGTGCACGATGACGGCACGCCGGTCGGCTGGTCGGCCTCGTTGTTGCGTAACCTGCTGCGGTTCGTCGACCTGCTGCCGTTCGGCTATTTCCTCGGCGCGATCAGTTGCCTGCAACACCCGACCTTCAAACGCCTGGGCGACCTGGCCGCCGGCACCCTGGTGGTCTACAGCGAACGCCCGCTGGCCCGCCCTCCATTGCCTGACGCCGAACCGCGACGCTCTCCGGTGTCCCTCACGCTCGCCGAACAACGCGCCCTGCTCGGTTTCGCCGAACGTCAGACCGAACTGTCACCGGCGCGAGTCAGCGAACTGGCGGCCTTACTGGCCCAGCCCCTGCATATTTCCGCGCCCAAAGCCGTGGCCGAACTCAACGGCATCGCTCGCGGTTTGTTGGGGCCGACATGAAGCAAAGCCTGTTCGAAACCCGCCACAAGGCTGAATGGGAGCGCTTCGCCCTGGCGCTCGAACGCCTTGAACGCGGCAAGGACACCGCCCAGGTGACCGGTTTCCCCAAGGCTTATCGGCACGTGTGCCAGCACCTGGCCCTGGCTCAGGAACGCGGCTACAGCAGTTTTCTGATCGACTCGCTGCAACAACAAGTACTGCGCGGCCACCAACAGCTTTACCGCCACCGCAGCCATCTGGGCGCTAATCTGCTGGGGTTCATCCTCGCCGACTTCCCGCGACGCGTGCGTCAGGAGTGGCGCTTGATACTAGTCGCGAGCCTGCTGTTCTTTGGCAGCCTGGGCGGTTTCGCTGTGCTGGTTTATCTGTTTCCCGAACTGATCTACAACCTGATCCCGGCCGAGCAGGTGCGCGAAATGCAAGGCATGTACGATCCCGTCGCCGGTCACCTCGGACGCTCGGCCGAGCGCGCCGCGAGTGAGAATTGGGTGATGTTCGGCTACTACGTGATGCACAACATCGGCATTGCCTTCCAGACCTTCGCCAGCGGTTTGTTGATGGGCGTGGGCAGTGGCTTTTATCTGCTCTACAACGGCATGATCATCGGCGCCGTGGCCGGGCACCTCAGCGAGATCGGTTTCGGCCAGACCTTCTGGTCGTTCGTGATCGGTCACGGAGCGTTTGAATTGCCGGCCATTGCGCTGGCGGGGGCGGCCGGTCTGAAGCTGGGCTGGGCGCTGATTGCTCCGGGACGCCTGCCCCGCGGCGAGGCACTGCGGCTGGCCGCGCGTGCCAGCGTCGGGCTGGTGTGCGGGGCCATGCTGTTTCTGTTGATCGCCGCGTTTGTCGAGGCCTATTGGTCGTCGAAAACCAGTGTCACACCGCTGACCAAATATGCGGTCGGCGGCGCGCTCTGGCTGGCCGTGGCGGTTTACTTGTCGTTCGCCGGAAGGACCCGTCATGCGCCTGAGTGACGCCAGCGTAGTGATCCGCCCGCGCACGACCTGGGAAGCCATGGACCTGGGTGTGCTGATGAGCCAGCAGCATCGCCGTCTGCTGATGACCAGTTGGGCGATCCTCACCCTGCCGCTGTTTGCCCTGCTCAGTCTGTTGCTGTGGGATTCGCCGTCGCTGGCGGTGTTTATTTTCTGGTGGCTGAAGCCGGCCTATGAGCGCCTGCCGCTGTACATCCTCTCCAAAGCGCTGTTTGGCGAAACGCCGACACTCAAGCAAGCCTTGCGCGAATGGCCACGTTTGCTCCGGCCGCAACTGTTGGCCAGCCTGACATGGCGGCGCCTGAGTCTGAGTCGCAGCTTTGTGCTGCCGGTGCAGCAACTCGAAGGCCTCGGCGGCGAAGACAGACAGCAACGGGTACAGGTGCTGCTGCAACGCAACGGCGGCGCCGCGCAATGGCTGACGATCATCGGCATGCACCTGGAAACCGCGCTGTGGATCGGCCTGATGCTGCTGTTCTACATGCTGTTGCCCCAGCAGATCGAAACCGACTGGGACTGGCAGTCGCTGCTGTTCGCGGTCGATCGGGACTGGCATTGGCTGGAACACCTGACCAATGCTTTTTATGCACTGATCCTGGTGCTGTGGGGGCCGATCTATGTCGCCTGTGGTTTCAGCCTCTACCTGAACCGTCGCACGCAACTGGAAGCCTGGGACATCGAACTGGTCTTCCGGCGTTTGCGCCAACGCCTGAATAACGGCGTACTCGGTTTGTTGCTGGCGGCCTGTCTGTTGTTGCCAAACGTGCAGCCGGCGTGGGCCGCCGAGCCGGACAGCGCCGCTGACGCGCCGAACGCGCCGCGCCTGTTGAATCAGCCGCTGAGCAGTCAGGCCTCGCGTGACAGCATCGAGTCGTTGCTGCAACAACCGCCGTTCAAGAACGAGGAAACCGTCACCCGCTACCGCTTTGGCGGCGACCCGGCGAGCCCGGCCAGGGATGCCCAAGCGGGAGACGCACCGCAGTGGCTCAAGACCCTGCTGGACTGGCTCGACGGCCAACACCTCAACGCCTTCGCCAAGGTCATCGAAGTGCTGCTGTGGGCCACGCTGCTTGCCGGGCTGGGCTGGCTGATCTGGCGCTACCGCGACTTTCTCCAGGCCTTCGTCAGCCGCCGCCCGAATCTGCCGAAGCGCAGCCAACCATCGGCGCCGCCACAGGTGTTCGGCCTGGATCTGGGCCGCGAAACCCTGCCCGCCGACATCGCCGCCAGCGCCGAACGGTTGTGGCTGAGCGAGCCGCGTGCCGCGCTGGGTCTGCTCTACCGCGGGCTGCTGAGCCATTTGCTGCATGACTTCGATCTGACGCTCAAACCCGCCGACACCGAGCAGCAGATACTAAAGCGCATCGAACACTTGCAGCGACCGGACCTGCTCGCCTACAGCAAAAGCCTGACCGGCCACTGGCAGAACATGGCCTACGGGCACCGAATTCCGCCTGCGCACCTGCAAGCGGAGTTGTGCAACGGCTGGCGTGCATTGTTCGCCAAAGGTCGTGCGCATTGAACCGGCGCACCGCGTGGTGGCTGGGCGCGCTGGCCGTTTTGCTGGTCGGCGGCTTGAGCCTGCTGCTGTACCTCAAGGCCCGGCCGTATCAGCAAGTCATCGATCACGGTCCCTCGCCCGCCGCACAAGCCAACCCTTATCTGGCGGCCGAACTGTTCCTGCGCGGACGCGGCCTCGCGGTCAACCACGCCGAGACGCTGGCGGTCTTGCCGCAGACCGATCCCCACGGCCACACCTTGCTGTTATTTGGCGAGCGTGCGCGGATGACGCCGCGTGAGGTCGATCAGGTGCTCAACTGGACCCGCGCCGGCGGGCGTCTGGTGTTTGTTGCCGAGTCACTGTGGGATGCGCGCAGCCAACAAAGCCACGACCTGTTGCTCGATCGGGTGCAAGTGCAGCAGTCACTGAGCAAGGACCTCAAGGCCCCAGCAGAGGATCTGCAAAAAGATCGCTACCCGGCGCTGACCAAGCTGTATCTGGAAGACGAAGACGCGCCGGCCTACGCCGGTTTCGACACGGATTTTCATCTCGACGATCCGCACAATCTTGCTCAGGCGTGGGCCAACAGCGCCAAGGCCACGCACATGATGCAACTGGCGTACGGCCTCGGCACCATCACCGTGGTCACCGATGCCGAGCTGTGGAAAAACCCGCACATCGGCAAATACGACAACGCCTGGCTACTGTGGTATCTGAGCGCCGACACCGACGTCACGCTGATTTTCAGTACGACGCACGATGGCTTGTGGACGTTGCTCTGGCGCTATTTTGCGCAGGCGATGGTCGCGCTGCTCGCCTTGCTCGGCCTGTGGTTGTGGCAGGCCAGCGTGCGTCACGGCCCCGTGCAAATGCCTGCGCCTGCGGGTCGACGGCAGTTGCAAGAACACCTGCGCGCCAGCGCCGACTTCCTGCTGCGCCACAATGGCCAGCGCGCGCTGTTGCAGGCCTTGCAACAGGACGTGCTGCGTCGCGCCAGACGCCGCCACCCGGGTTTCGATCAGTTGAACGTTGCCGAACAATGGCTGGCGCTATCGCGCCTCACGCGCCAGCCCACCCGCGCTATCAGTCAGGCCCTGAGCCCGGTCCGGAACCTGCGTCTGTCCAGCGCCGAGTTCTGCCGTCAGGTGGCCCACCTGCAAACCTTGAGGAACACGCTATGAGTGAACACATCGAGCCCGGCAGCGCCAGTCATGCGGCCCAGCAACGTCAGCGCGCCAGTCAACTGGCGCAGGCAGTGCGCAGCGAGTTGCACAAAGCGCTGATCGGCCAGAGCGCCGTGATCGACGACGTGTTGACGGCGCTGATCGCTGGCGGCCATGTGCTGCTCGAAGGTGTGCCGGGACTGGGCAAGACCCTGCTGGTGCGGGCCTTGGCGCGCTGCTTCGGCGGCGAGTTCGCGCGGATTCAATTCACTCCGGATCTGATGCCCAGCGACGTCACCGGTCACGCCGTTTACGACCTGCAGACCGAGCAGTTCAAGCTGCGCAAGGGCCCGGTGTTCACCCACCTGTTGCTGGCCGACGAGATCAACCGCGCCCCGGCGAAAACCCAGGCAGCGCTGCTCGAAGCAATGCAGGAGCGTCAGGTCACCCTCGAAGGCAGGGCGTTACCGATCGCGCAACCGTTCATGGTGCTCGCCACGCAAAACCCGATTGAACAGGAAGGCACCTATCCCCTGCCGGAAGCCGAGCTTGACCGTTTCATGCTCAAGGTGCGCATGGACTACCCCGACGCGGATCAGGAGTTGAACATGGTGCGCCAGGTCTGTCGTTCGACCCGCGCCGACATGCTCGATGTGCAACCCCTGCGCACGGTGTTGCAGGCCAAGGACGTGCAAGCCTTGCAGCGCATCGCCAGTGACTTGCCGCTGGATGATCAGGTACTCGATTACGCCGTACGACTGGCACGCAGCACGCGCACCTGGCCGGGACTGACGCTCGGCGCCGGACCACGGGCCTCGATTGCGCTGGTGCGGTGTGCCCGCGCCCGGGCGTTGCTGCGCGGTGGCGAATTCGTGATTCCGGATGACGTCAAGGGCTGTGCATTGGCGGTACTGCGCCACCGCGTGCGCCTCGCGCCGGAACTCGATATCGAAGGCCTGCAGATCGATCAAGTGCTCGCGCAAATGCTCGACCAAGTGCCGGCGCCGCGCCTGTGAAACCCTCGCGCCTGCTGCTGATCTGGCTCGCCTTGCTGCTGGTCATCAGCCTCGTGCTCGGCACGTTGCAGGCCCTGGGTGCCGATATCCCGCCCAGCCTGGTTTCAATCAATTGGGGCTTGCTGCTGGCCCTGCTGGCATTGGCGCTGCTCGACGCGCTGCGGCTCAAACGGCGGCCCTCGCCCCGCGTCAAACGGCAGTTGCCCGGCAGCCTCGCGCTGGGTCGCTGGGGCGAGGTGCAGCTGCAGGTTGAACACGACTTCGCCGCGTCACTGCACCTGCAGCTTTTCGACCATGTCCCGGACGGCCTGAGTTTCGAAAACCTGCCGTTGAACGTCGAGTTGAAGGCCGGGCAATCCAGCCGGATCAGCTACCGCGTGCGCCCGCTCAAGCGCGGCCACTTCTGCTTCGAGCGCTGTGAAGTGAACTTGCCGAGCCCGCTGGGTCTGTGGTCGGGCAAGCGCCTGCTCAGCGTAATCGACCAGACTCGCGTGTACCCTGATTTCGCCCGACTTTACGGCGGTGAGCTGCTGGCCGTGGACAACTGGCTGAGCCAGCTGGGCGTACGCCAGCGGCAACGCCGTGGACTGGGTGTTGAATTCCATCAATTGCGCGAGTTTCGCGAAGGCGACAGCCTGCGCCAGATCGACTGGAAAGCCACCGCCCGCCAGCGCACGCCGATCGCCCGTGAGTACGAGGACGAGCGCGACCAACAGATTATCTTCATGCTCGACTGCGGCCGCCGTATGCGCAGCCAGGACGATGAGCTGTCGCACTTCGATCACGCGCTCAATGCCTGTCTGCTGCTCGGTTATGTGGCGCTGCGCCAGGGCGATGCGGTGGGCCTGAGTACCTTTGCCAGCGATCCACCGCGCCATGTCGCACCGGTCAAGGGCAGAGGGCAGCTCAATGTCTTGCTCAACAGGATTTACGATCTCGACAGCAGCCAGCGCGCCGCCGACTATCAGGCGGCGGCCAACCAGTTGCTGACTCGTCAGACACGCCGTGCACTCGTGGTGTTGATCACCAACCTGCGCGAGGAAGACGATGACGGACTGCTGAACGCGGTGAAGCGCCTGAGTACCCGACATCGTGTGCTGGTCGCGAGTCTGCGCGAAGCAGCACTCGATACGCTACGCCATGCACCGGTGCAAACCCTGCCCGAAGCGCTGGCCTACTGTGGCACCGCAAGCTATTTGAATGAGCGCGCAGAACTCCATGAGCGGTTGAGCGCTCATGGAGTTCAGGTGGTGGATGTACGGCCCGCCGAGCTGGGCGCCGAACTGGTAACGCAATACCTCGGCTGGAAAAGGAGCGCTGCCATTTGAGGGTTCACGTCAATTGATGACTCTGACCTCGACAAAACCGCTGTCCGAGGTCCCATCACCATTGTTGACTTCGACGCGAAGCGAGACCTGTTCCGTCACGCGCATCGGCCTGAAATGAGTCTGGTGTTGCCCGCGCTGATCAGTAGCGCTTATGTAGGGTTGCAACCCGTTGAGGGAAACGAAGATTCTGCGACCCGGCATTGGCTCCCGCGATTCCCTGGCCACGATTAGTGCCGTCAGGGTTACGTAGGTCTCAACTGGAACGGGATTTGGCGAGGCAGTCACTGAGGCCACTGCCGCAGGAAGTTCCTCATTGACAGTCGTCAACAAACTTGCCACCTCCCAGCCACTCCGACCTCCTTTTACCGTTGCCGATAACGAGGCCTCCCCCGACACCGTCAAGGTAAAACGAACCGTCGCCCTGCCATCGTCCCCCGTCATTGTTTCCGGCAATGGCGTATCGTCGTACTCCCACATCACTTCGACATTGGCCAATGGTTCCCCAGTGATTGCCGACACCACCAGCGCCTGTGCTGTCATCTGTTGCCCCGGATAACCGGAGAGAGAGTCGCTGAGCAGTTCTTTGATTTCTCGAGGCTCGTGCAGAAAAAACGGCAACGAAATCGACTCCGAATATTGCTCACCACCCACCGTGGCGGTCAGTTGCGCCGCTCCCGGTGTCGTGGGCACAAACCGAACCCGCGCCTCGCCATGGAAATTGGTCGTGGTGGTCACCTCGCCAAGGTCCGGACTGTGCCAAAGGACCTTCATCCCAGCCATAGGCCTGCCACTGATAGCGGAAACAAGCGTGATCTGCTCCGACACAGCCTCGCCCCACAACAGCGTCTGACTGCTTCGCGAACGTTCCGCAATTTTCACCGTCTGTTTGCCCTGCCCCAGAGACATTGCAATAACAGGAGACAAACGCGCCAACCGAGCAGAGGAAAAGAGCAAGGCAAAACTCCCATCCATGACGTCGCTTGCCTCAAACTGATAGGTCATTCCAGCGCCTGAAAACAACCGGGGTTCACCCAGACGTGGTTCCTTAAAGCGTATGCCTAGCTTCGTCGGCCCGGTGCCCGTCATTCCCAATGTCAGGTATTGATCAAGCAAGGCGTTGCCATCCGTGACTCTCACGCGCAGGTTGTGCTGACCATTGCGCCGCGGGAACTCAGTGCTTTGCCCCAACGGCTTGAATGGCCTGGAGTCGAAACTGTATTCAAACCCGGCCCACGGATCCTCCGCCAGCGATACGACTTTCATCGAGCGACTTTCTTCGAAACCGTCATAAGGGCTGCGAATCGACGCGGTCACCACCTGCTCACCTGGGATGTCTGGCACAACGGGAAAACCACTCCAGCCGTCGGCGCCCGTCGTATGCTCCTTGGTGTTGCCGTCCACCGTCCATTGAACAGGTATTTGATCCAAAGCCAGATCGGGGAGAAAGGGGGAGCTTACTTTCAGCCACATCCACGCTGGCTCTTGTCCAATGACCGGATCCACCGCAGTTCCGCGTGCGTCCTCAATCGTGATTTTATTGTGGGCCAGGGACATTTTGTTAACGTCGCTCGAGCCAGAGGGACTGGTGAAATAAATATTGAACACCCCGGGGTGCGTACTTTTTGAACAGTCCAGCGTCCAGGAAAACCCGCTGTCATCTACGATATTTACGCTTTTCGGTGGTGGGTTCAATGCGATTCCAAGCTCTTCGGCCGAGCTTCCACTCCATACCAGATCGATGGCGAGACCCACCAAGGGACTCAGCGCATTTGTACGGAAGATATAGCGATGCACAGCGCCAATACACGGAAAGAGCGGCTGCCCTCTCAGGTCGGTCAGTTGATCCAGGACCACGGTCATTTCGTCATGAATGTCGGTTGATAACAGTCGGCAAAAAAACTCTCGATCCACGAGAGTGTCGGTCATCAACTGCACCTCGAAAATACTGCTGGTACTTCCAATACGATCAGAACTGAACGTCCATTCCAGTTCCTCCCCTTCGCGCAATATTTTGGGTACGCCCAGGTCGCCCACCTCCAGACCGATCTCCGGTTTTTCATCCCGCCATTCAAGCGTGATTGCCTGGCCAATCAGCGGGCTGTCAGCAAGCGCGCGGACCGCCAGGATATGCGTCTGGCCCCGCTTGCAAACGATTCCTGCCTGGGTAGGTCGCCCGCCATCAAAGGTGATGCTGATCTTGTCTTTCCACTCGTCGCGTTCAAACGCCGTAACAAAAAACAGGTGTTCATCTACCGGTCCGCCTTCGTAGGCACTGACCCTTGCGCTGACTGGCTCGTTGTTCAAAGCCGTCAAGGGCTGGTAGTACAGGCTGGCCCAGCCCCCACTGCCGGTACGAGACGTGACAATACTCTCGGGTGTCTGCCAGTCGACCAGCGCATCAATCACTGGCTCACCGGCCCCCTTGTCGGTGACATGCACCACCTGCACCCGCATCAATGTCTTTCCAGAGTCCTCGACTACCGGCGAAAGGTTCGGTCCGCGCGTGTCAACGATCCTGACCTTGTTGCGCGCCAGCGACATGGGTTTACGCGGCGATGGCAACAACAGCTTCGAGCAGACCAGTGACAGTCCAAAGCGGCCGTCGAGCCAGTCCTCGCAGGCCAGCGTCCAGACAGTATCGTCCCCATCGAAGGCGACCGGTTGCTTGAGGGGCGGGGCGATCGTGACCTTCAGCTCTTCATATCCGACGCCGCTCCAGTGCAACGACAGGGCAGTCCCCAGCAAAGCACTGCCGACCGGCCAATGCACGACGAAGGGATAATCGGTGCCACGATTGGGATAGCCGGTTACATTCCAGAGGGTAACTTGCTCCTCGACAACGCAACGCAACTCGTTCCAGGGATCGGTTTGCAGCACTGTCACCGGAAATTCGTGAGTCACCTCGCCACTGGCGTAGTAAGGGCTGTCGACCGACGCCGTGATGACAAATTTGCCCGCTTGCTCAGGGACAAAATCGAAGTACACCCAACCCTGTTCATTGGTAGTGCCGGTGCCCAGCAATCCCTGCGCTGCACTCGTCCACCTGACCTGCCGGTCATCAAGCGCCTGACTGGTGTAGAACGAGATGACTTGCACGCCCAACTGGACACTTTGTTTCAATTCCAGAACGGGGTAATAAGCCGCTTCCTGCACGTTGCGGATAGCCAGACGGTGATGTCCCAACGACACATCGATTACATAAGGTTCAGCGTTGTACTGATTAACCAGGCTGATCGAGAAGTCGTGACTTTTTTCTTCACCGATTACCGGGCAGTCGAGTACCCAACGCGACGTCAGTTCATGTTCGACGCCCCAATCAGGGGTGGCCTTAACCGCTTCCATCGGGTTACCGTGCTGGATCAAGGCAGTTTTGGTATCCAGCCAGGCGTTGCCTGGCACAGGTTTAACGGACAGATTGTGCGGCATGTAAAGTGGGTTGCCCTGGCCGCTACCGAGCGAGGCCCCCAGGCACAGATACACGGTTGAACCCGGTGCCAAGGTTTGTTCATCCAGATCTATTTCCTTGAGTTCCAATGCCTCCAGCTTCAATTGGAGGTCAATGTGAGTGATGCAGACTGACGAGCGATTATCTGGCGGATTGGCCGGAACACCGTTGACCTCCACGGTTATCTTGTCACCGCTGACCAAGCCAAAAGGATCCAGTGAGGCCTCATAGTAAAGCGGCTCGAAAACCAGCGGCTGCCCCTCCGCCAGGCGTGCCTGATCTTGCTCGGGGTCGCGATCGTGCCCCTCGACAAGTTCCAGTCTCAGCAGTTCGTCATCACCATTGAGGATGCGCAAACAGCCTGGTTGTCCCGACCATTGCGCCCCTTTGCGCAGCTCGCACAGAAACGAAAACCGGTAACTCGCGTTGGCAGCGGATGTTTTAGGGAGCGTAATGACCTGAGTGGCCGAGCCCCCGGCATTTAGCTCCATAAATGCGGTTAACCACCCTTCATACATTTCACTGCCCCGGCCGACGATTCCTTTACGCCTCCACTCACTGAGCGCCTCGGTGAAATAACCATTGCGTACCAGACTTTCATTCGCCTGGATGGCGGGTTCAGTCATGACTGCTCACTCCTTTGCCGGGCCTATTCAGGCCAGGGGTTTCAGCCTGGGTGACCAGATCTGCGACTTTTTGCTCGAAGGTGGGTTCACCAGGCTTGGCGGTATAGCGAATACGCATAATGATGTCGGGCAACGACTGAAGCATGCCGGCTTGCGGTTGTTTCTTCGGCCAAGGGAAAGTCAGTCTCCAACGAGAGATCACACCAGTGTTTTCAAACGGATTGAGCAACCCTTCATCAGGTTTCACGTGGGTCATGCCGTCGTCGGCAATCCCCTTCGACAACGCGATCTGCTGGGCGCTGCGCAGGTTGATCAGCACATCCAGAGGCGCTACCCCTGAAGGGTCATGCAAATACTGCACAGACTGCGTGGTTGGCCGGGTAGCCGTCATGCTGCTGATCTGGAGCAAGGTCGCCCGCACATCTTCGAACGGTCCGGTCAGCACGGGCAGATCGATCTCTACCGCACTGATCTGCCGGCAGAAATGGCCCGGGTAATCACGATCAAACAGCAGTTGGGTCAGTTTGAATTCGAGCACGCCCGTTTCGCGCAGTTGCTGCAACGCTTGCGCCCAGTCGGCAATGCCGGCTTGACGATCGATCGAATCCTCGAACAACTGCCGCAAGGAGATGGTTTTTACCAATTCCAGGCGCCGCTCCCGGCTTTGCACGTATTTTTGCTCAAGACCCATCATGAAGTGACGCAGTTGGTCACCGGCGGTCAGACCATAGCGGTGATCGAGCCAGACCTGAGGCAAGGGTGCTTGTGCATCGTAGTCTCCGGTTTCGGCAGCCAGCGAGGCCTGAGCGCTGAGGCACAGACTGATGACCGCATCGTAGGCCTGATAATGGAGCGCCTTGAGCTGACCAAGCATCCAGTCAAATAACTCGGCGTTGGCCGCGCGTTTTTTCAGGTAGTTGAACACCGTCAATACCTGGCTGTTGGCCCTCACGGCCTGTTCCAGGCTGGTTCGTGCCGCGCTGACCGCGTGGCCCTGCGCAACAATCTGCGCATCGATGGCACGCACTTCCGCCAACGCCTGATTGCGTTGCAGTGCCCAGTCACCGCGGCGCCGACGGTATCCTTCAGTGGTGGCCTGTCGGTCGGCGTCGATTTGCAGCAATGACGAATTGACCTCCAAGGCAAAAGCAGCGGCATCCAGCGCATGCTCGGGTTTGAAGCCGCCATTGGACATGCCAAAGATTTTTGGCAACGCCGCGACGACGCCTCCTGCGGTTTTCAGGATCCTGGATTGCAACGCCAGGGATTTCGACTGGCTCAGGCTTGCCATGACCTGATACTCGATGGCAGAAACGTTTTCGTCGTAACGCGCTGCGTAAGCGCTGGCCCGCTCTTGCGCCAGTGCCCGGTTCTGCTGCAGCGCCGTCACAGAGGCCTCCAACTGGGCGATGGACTGTTCCTGAAGCGTCTGGGCATAGTGACCCAGTTCGACCAGATGACTTTGCTGCAACTCTTCCTGTTCGGCGCGATCGCGGCGCTCCAGCAGACTGAGTACCTGATTGCCGTACTCCTGCAATGCCTGCACCGCTCGCAATGCGACTTCGAATGTCACGCGCCAACGGAAAGCATTGACCACCAGTCGCCCGCCCATCGGTCTCGGCCCGGCCGCGCCACCGGCCGCCAGATCGCGCAGCAATTGATTCGGGTCCGTGGGCGGACTGAACAGCAGAATGTACAAGGGCGTGCCGTCGAGAGTGAGATTGTTACGCAAGTTATGCAGCCGAAGTTCAGGCGCGGCAAACAGGTCAAGCAGCCTTTGATTGATGGGAATTTTAAAGGGCTCGCACCCCAGCAACCCGAGCATCGGCGGTATGTCGGAGGCGGCGGGATAGTCCTCCAGACTGAAGTCCAGCTCCTGTTCCAAGGCTTCGAGCCAGGGCCGCGAGGCGCTTTGGGCCAGGAGGCTTGCAACCGTGTCGGTTTTCCAGCGGGTGGCCGTGTTGGCGGTAGGCGCCTTGCCCATCAGAAAGCCGGCCTGGACGTAGCACAACTTGGCCGCCACCAGACTGTCACGGGTCAGTTGCCGGTAATACCAGTCGCCCCAGGCCATCAGGTTTTTCACGTATTCGGTGAACATCAGGATCTGGAAATGCGCCGGCGCCGCATAGCCAATAGCATCCGGATCCGTGGGGTTCTGGCTCTCACACCCAGGATCCCCGGAACCCTTTTTGACGTCCAGAGGCCGGCAACGCCAGTACGCTGGTTTCGGATTGGGAAAGGCTGGATCGTCGAGCGGGTCGGCAGGCGCCTGGGGATCGAACACGTAGTGTAGCCAGCGTTGCGCCTCCCGGAAGCGATCTTCATCGCGCAAGCGCGTCGCCATCAAATGCGGCAGGTGAAAAAACAGCTCATAGAAGCACAAACCATTGGCGCCGTTGAAGGCACCATTGGGTTCATCGACACTATGTCCGACCGGCGCAGGCTCCTGAATGAACTGCAGGTGCCAGTCCAGTACAGCATCGACGGAAATATGCGAACTGCGCACCAACTCCGAGCCAAACAATGAGTTGAGCCGGACAAACTTCAGCTTCAGCTTATCCTGATTGAAGGATAGAAACTGTGCAGCATCGACGCTGTTTTTGTGCAGCGTCACTGGGACGAAGTCCAGCAGATCGATGACCGTCAGATCAAACAGCTTTACTCCCAGCGCGGCAGTGGAGGATCCAAATGAAAAAGTGCTCGGATTCGGCCATGTGCTTTCGTCCCGCTTGAAGGTCAGCGGCTCGGTGACCCAGCCGCCCGCCTGATCGAAATTCATCTTTATCGGTGCCGGGTCTCCACCCGCTGGCAGCAGCAGCTCGAGTGTCAGCTCTTGCTGCCCGGAGGGCAGCCCCGTAGGCCAGCAAAAACCACGCACGGTCAGTACATCTTTTTCACGCTTGTCAACCTCATCAAATACCCGCAGAGCCGTCACTTGCAGACCCAGGTACGGTGTGAGGCTACCCGCAGGCTTCGTACGGGTTATCACCGGCACTTGACTGTTCAGCGAATGTTGCACGGTTTCGCGACTGATGAATCGATTCAACGCCTGCGCCAGCCAGTCGCCGGGATCATAGGGATCGGGGCGCATCAGCACGTCGTAAACCGCATGCACCCAGAAGTCTGCAAGCTTTACCTCAGTAAACCTGCCCGTCATCAAAATACCCAGCTTGCCCTTGGGATTCAGGTAATCGATGCGCACGCTCGCAATCAAGCGTGTGCCCGGCGCAAGTGCATGATCGTGCTCCGAGCTGTGAACATTCAACGGCGGCGACCATTGGCCACTCTGCGTCTTGAACGCCAGGTTGATATCCAGTTTGTACGGGACAGAATCCGTCTCTTCCCGAGCGATGACTTTGTCGCGCCACTGCGCCCAGACCAGGCACAGGCGGCCATTCCAGAACACCGGGCGGACATCCAGCACCTGGTCGGCAGTCGGGATATCCACCGCTTGCCATTCACTCCAGGCCGCCGGATTGACCGCCGTGCTGGTGGTACCCAGTTCAATCTCGGCCTTGCGCCAGAAATACTGGAACGGCTGCACTCGCTGGCGCCCGACAAAGTAATAATCGGCTCTGGCAGGCGTCGTCCCGTCCATGTAGCAACTGATCACGTCCAGGTCGCAGGTTTGCTCGAATTCCTGCAGATATTCCTGCAATGCCGCCTGCACGGAATCGTCGCTCAAGCGCGCCTGGTTGAGGTTGTTTTCCAGATTCTTGAACAGGCTGGTCTTGCGCAGACGCACAAACGGATTGATGAAGTTTTCCGGGTAGCACGCAATCATCTGCACTGCTGCCCAGTCGGGGTAGTTGTTATAGAGTTCCCATTCGAGCAAGTGACGCTTGTCGAACTCCTGCTTCTCAAATCCGGGTTCCAGCTTGCGATAGACCGCATGGATGTACTGCTGAGCACAACTCGTTGCTTCGGCCACCCACGAGCTCTGCACCTGGTAAGTATCCAGCGGATCCATGCGCAGCAATTCGAACAGATCTGCCGGCGTTCTCAGGAAAGGATAATGCTCTCTGCCCGCTCTGCCGATGCAATATTCAAGCAGCGCCGAACGGCGTTTTTCCAGCAGCTCCCTAAGGTTGCTCACTGTCATGATCCAGCTCCTGAGTTATGACCCGGAAACAAACATTTGTCAGGCGATCGCGCTTACTCGGGGTTCGACGGAGCGTCGAATTTGATGGGGTCGACGAAATTTCTTTCGGCGTCACCCGCCTGAGTGCGGACTTTAAAAGTGAACGTGCCGCCCGACGCGCTGGACACAAAAACCCGCGTGAGTCCCTGGTGATCGGTGAACCCCTGCGATGGCCGAATCGTTGCGCCATTGATTTTTGAAGGCGGAGTGCTTTGCCCAAACCATTCCACCAGCGAGTTTTGCCCGCGGTTCCCATAGTCGTCTTCCAGCACCGCGTAGAGTTCGACTTCCTGCCCGGCAGGCACGTCCGTCAAAGGAGTCGGCGACAGTTCGGCAAGCGGAAAAGAGAACGAAGAGTGATCGGTGGTGATCTCGACAGGCCGCGCGTACTGCGGCTCGAACAAGTCCAGCCATAACAGTGGCGTGTCAATGCCCATGATCTTGCCGGGGGTAAACGTGGCAAGCAGTACTCCGTCCAGGTCGGTGTGGCCGGTTGCAATCGTGCCCAGAGTCGCCCGCCAGTAGACGTTGACGCCGCTTAGCGCCTTCCCTGCGGCGTTTTTGAGGGTCACTTTATAGGTGACTTTTTCCCCTGGCTTGTTGGCAACGACGGTACTGTCACCCACCACCTCGCAGACGATCGTGACCAACGCGTTGAGATCACCCGGCACTGGCATCAACGGTGCTCGCGCACCGGACGCGCCCAGCAGAGCAAGTTCGGCGGCATCGGCATAGGCTTGTTTGTCAATGGACTCGGGCAAATTGCCGATCAGGAAAATCGTCAGTGCATCCATGCCGGTTTCGCGGGACAGTTCTAGAACACGTATCAGAAAATCGAGCTGAGTGAGGTTTTTCAATACTTTGAGATCGGTGGAATCGATGCGGCTGACACACTCGCGCACCTCCTGCACGCTCCAGCCAAAAAAGTCAGCCAGCTTGATCGCAGCTGCCTGCCGCGCCAGCGCAGCGGCGTCACCCGTGACATACGGCAACGCATTGACCTGGCGCAGGTAATCCAACAGTTTCTGCGGCGGCTGGTCGCCCAGGGCGAAAGCACGGTTGAGTGTTGTCAGGTAATAGAGTGTGCGCACCGTCAACGCATACTTGTCCGACTGATCGAGCCAGGCGAGATAGCCGTAATCCAGATAGTCCTGCAACAGCTCGGCACTGAGTTCAAGCGTCAATACCACCTCGCTGCGTCGGCGCACTTCAGCCAACAGGTCGAGCAGCTTATTGGCATTGCGGCCAGAATTGCGGCCCGAGCCCACGGAACTCATCCCCCCCTGTTCATGCACAAGGTTAAGGAATTGAGGAACAGTAGCCTGTGCCCAGTACAAAATCGGTATGGCTTGCTCCACTCCCACTTCGGCATACACAGCCAGGGTCTCTCTGACCAGCGATGTCTGAGCATCGCGCATCTGCACCACCACGCTGACCATGATGTCGATGATGCTCTGACGCAGGATCGTATCGCTGAGACCCAAGGCATTGTCGACCGCCCAAGTGACTTTCGAGCGGACGATGGACAGGAAGTGCTCGGATGTCCCCTCCAGGTGCAATACCACGCCATTGGCGTCGACAATCGGGTTCAGGCCATCAGCGGATGTCGCTAGAAAATCGAGCCAGTCGACAGCACCGGCCGGCGGTACACCAGCCATCAGGAATACGCTGTTGGATAACAGGGTCGTTGGCAACAAATTGCGAACCTGCTCGAAAAACTGCAGGTCCTGTGTGGTGGGTTCCAGCGCCGGTTGCGCCGCAACGGCATGTTGCAGCACCCACAACACTGTCAAGTTGCCTTGCGCGCACCACTGCACGAAACTTTGCATGGCTTCGATCAGTTCCAGCGCATCCGGCAAATCCGCCGGCTCATCGTGAATGACAGGAATGCCCGCGAAGCGCTCAAGCCAGGCATCCCCGCCCAGCAGCGACAGCATCAGCACACCTTCGACCGGTGTGATGTTCAATAGCCGGGGCAGTTTCACCAGACGGTAAAAGCTCGAGATGATCGGCAAACTGCGCGGCAGCTTATCGGTTTGACCATGAGCCATGGCTACCGTGGCAGCCAGAAAGGCATAGGTCTGCAGGTCGATCGCCAGGCCACTGCACAGCTGGCTGACCGTCAAATCCACTTCGCCCGGCGTCGGCGTCACCGCAAACGTACCGTCGTCGAGCTTCAAGGACTCGCGATAACCCGCTTGATTATTGAAGACCTGGTCAAACGAGGAGAGCGATTCGCCCCGCCCGTAAACCGACAGATCACCGATAAACGCCGCGAAGTCCGCGGCCGGGCAGTCGTAGCGCTCGCGCAACGCCTGAAACAGCCCCAGTGCGTGCACGACGCCGCTCGATATATCCAGATCGGACGGAAGAAGTTTCGGTGAATTACCAAGCGCTGCTGCCCTGATGGCTGCCACCAATACAGCATCCACCTGGTCGAACGGCAATCCGGTCCAACTGGCCAGTCGCACCATTTGGTTTATCCGGTAATAACGACTGAAGCCGATTTCCTCATCCGGACTTTCGGTCAATCGATGGAACGATACGATCTCGTCGTCAATCCGCACCGCAGGTGACGTGCCGTTGTTGATGTAGACCGACCCTGAACGTTCACTCTCCGGAGCCGAGGGTTTCTGATCCGCAAATTTGACATTGGCTGAGCGCACCGGGGAAAAGTCTCGAATAGACAGCAAGGCTTCGATCTGCGAGCTGTCGAGCTTGGTGCGCTCGCCCAGAAACTTCACCTGATTGAGATTCCCGTACTTCTGGAGATTGTCGGTACCGAAGTTTCGGTTATAAAAAAGCTCCCGATCGTCAAACTGCTCACGCGCCTCCGTGAGCAATTGCCGCTGATAGGGCCCCAACCGCGTCGCATGGGCGAAACCGGCGCGGGTGTTGGGGCCACGGGCGTTGGCCTGAAGAAAATAGGGAAAAGTCAGGTCAGTCCGGTGCTCGAAATCCCCCACCGACAAGCCATGTGACTGCGCAATGCTGTCAATCGTGACCCAATGCTGGTAGTACGGCAGACCATTGGGATAGCGCGCCTCGATCAATCCATCTTCTATCGACACGGTTTCTGCGGACTCTGTATTTTCGTCGATGAACGCTTCCATTACTGCCACGATGATGTCGACCGACGAAACCGACTGATAGACCGCGTTGTAATCGACATTCAACGCCAACAGATCGGTGCGGCGACTGTGCAGCCGATACTTTTCTTCCGGGCTCTTGTTGTCGATACGGTCGCGAATCCACCGTAACAAGTCAATCAGATAGGCCACCGGCGAAGTGATCGACTCCAGTGCGTCCGGCGGGCACAGCAGCGCGAAATCGGTGCCGATCAAGCCTTGATAATCGGGGCCATTAACCATTGAAAGCAAACCGCTGCCATTGCGTGGTACGGCGGTCTTGCCAGTCAGCGTCTGCTCGATGAACTGTCGGCGCAGATACGTGGCCATACTGTTGGCCCCGCGTGCGAATCGCTGCGCGGCCTCCAGGTCGAGCTGATAATCGCTCCTCAGACCTTGGACGCCCTTTTCCACCAAAGGAAAAATCGATCCATTGTCTGTCAGGTAGGCCTTGAGTTTCGCCAGGCCGGTGTCATGTATTTGTTGCCCTTCACCAAACAATTCAGTAAACAATCGAAGAGCGGGACGACGCGGATCAGCCATGATCAGATTCCTTGAGGCAGCAACTGGCCCTGGCGGCTTGACGAAGCGCGTCAGGCTGCCTGTTCAATAAGTAAGATTGAGCGCTTGGGCCGCCGCCGTGTCTACTGTCAGTTCTGACAGGTTTAAAGACCGCTCATCGGAAATGTATCAACGATATTTCCCAGGCGCACGCGTGAGTTCGACTTCAAAGCGTGCGCTGACGACCCTGGCGGAAATCGTCTCGCCAGCCGCGCCGTCCGTAATGGTCTGCCTGAACCGATACCAGTTACCCCCCTCGGGGAGCGCCCTTATCGACTCGCCGCGCCATTGCCCACCGACAATGGCCAACTCCGGCGCCAGGAGCACCTCAGGGTTGTACCAGCTCACGAGGGTGCCGATGCCCTGACGGCCGCGACCGGCAAACTGCAACGGATGGACCACCCAGCTTCCCGGGGCCGGCTCGTCGAGGATGGGCAGAAAAATACCCAGCACAACCGCTCGGCGCGCTTCAACCGATTCGAAGGTATCCAGAGACGCGACAGCTTGCAGTTGGTAACGCCCTCCAGCCACCGCAGCGCAGTCGCACATCACCGACCAGGTGCGATCCTCACGCACAATGGTGCTGGCCAGCACTGAGCGCGCCCCCTCTGCCAGCGTCACCGTGACGGTGTCGCCAGGCACCCCGAAACCCGATACCACGGCTTGCCGTCCAATCGCTTCGCCCTCGACCGGAGTCTCGATAAAAGGCGCGGCCGGGACGACATCGAATGACATCCAATCGGTGCAAGCGGACTCGTGCACCGTGCCGTTGTCATCAAACGATTGCCGCACCCGGAGGGTATGGCTACCCACCGGCAACTCCACCTCGCGCCGCCAGAGACTGTTCCAGCCGACGGTAATATTGCGCTGCAACGGTTCGTCATCGCCATCGAGCCAGACGTCGACCCATCCTCCCGCCCTGCCGGTGCCTTCAAGCGCTGCCTCGCGAGCCAACTTGCCGCCAGCCTCCGGCGTGGTGATCCGCGGCGGCAACAGCACCACCTTCAAAGCATGGTTTTCGCTGCGCTCGGAATCGCGTGAGTCGAGTGTCTGTACGGCATAAACCGTGAACTGACCAAACTCCAGGTCGCTGAGCGTTATGCGCCACTCACCGCTGTTTTCCAGGTGCAGGGGATTTCCCACAGCCCGATCGAACAGAGCGTTGTACAACTGCATCGTGGCGAATTGCATACCGTTATTGCCGCAGATTTCAACGTCGCTCCCCACCTCGTCACCCGCCGCGGGTGCGGTGATGCGCGGTTTGAGCATGGGGATCTGGACGGTGAAGGTTGCGTCGGCCGCCAGCGAGTCTTGCTCAGCGAAACGCTGGGTGACGGAAACAGTGTGCACACCCGGGTCAAAATCTGTGGACCGTCTGAAGGTCCAGAGTTCACCTTGAACCGTTGCCGCGTAAGAGGTGGGGTCATCGCTGAACGTGATATTGACCGTAGCGCCCGGCCAGCAGGTACCTTTGAAAAACGGTGAAAGGCCCTCTTCGACTGGCGGTTCCAGGCCGGGAGCCAAAGGGGGAATGGTGACTTTGAGGACGACCCAGTTGGGCGACTCGTGCTCGTCGAGAACCTGCTTGATGTGAACTTCACGTTCGAACACAGGCCCCCAGACTGCCAACGCCTTGCTCGACCATTGGCCGCTGGCGACAACCACGGCGGGGGCTTCCAGATCGGCGCTATTGGGTTTGCGCGGTTGCACCGTGGCGCCGTTGTGACCCTTGCCGCTGAACGTGGGCTGGTAGTCCTTGGTGTAACCGACGTCGCTGACGTCGGGCAGGGCTTTTTCAACGTCGAGGGTCAAGGGCAGTGACTCGATCCAGCCGTTGGCCCCGTCGCCAATTTTCTGTATCACCTCCACTGTGTAGGAACCAAACGACCAGTCCGTCGCTGTCGTTTCCCACGTGCCGATCGCTTTAACAACGGCGTTGGGTGGTGCAGTGCCCGAACCGCTCTTTACAGCGAACTGCACTTGGGTTTCGCGGTCGGGGCTGTGATGACCCGTGCCGTTGAAAATTACCGTCCCGGCAGAGGAATACGTGACATCAGGTACGTCCAGCATCGGCGGACGAACCTTGAATCCTCTGGGCTCACCGACGTCGGTGGTGATAGTGGACAAGGATTGACGTGCAACAATCGAAAACGGACCAGGCGTCATGTCATTTTCGAACGACTCGATCTTCCAGGTGCTGTCACTCCTGACCTGTGCCTGACCGATTCTTATCGCATGGTTCAAATCTTTGAACACTTCGACATTGGCTCCCGGAACTCCAAAACCAGATATGGGACCACGCCGATCAGTCTCACTCGAGGGCACCGGTGCTTCGATGATAGGCAAACCCAGCAATACGAAGGTTTGCGCAAGTGTCCAGTCAGGCAAACCGCGGTGACCCGCGGTCATGTCAACCTGACCACCATTGGGGTAGTTCTTTGAATTGAAGTCCCCCTCCCAGGTCAAATCAGCCTCTACTTTGGCTGATGCGTGAAGAATACTTCCCCCTGGCTTCATGACGTCGATATCTCTTCCCGGTGTCCCCACTCCCTTGACCTTAAGAGCGGAGCCTGCCAAAAACACCGAACCCGGAGGCGGATAATCAATCTTGGGAGCAATGTAATGCTTGATTCTGATACGCCTGGACCGCGTTGAGGTTTCATTGCCGACTTGTTGCTCAGCGGATAAATATCCTTGCTCCATAGACGCGGGAAACCGGACAGTTGAAAACCAGCTCCCATCGCTGAACACATGCTCTACCCCGAGTTCAGACTCAGAGCCGTAGAACAGATAGATTCGGATTCTGCCGTCACGCAAACCATTGTAACCACTGATAACGAACGTATCAGGAACCTGGTCGCCGTCCTCCACGTTGGCAATGATCGGCGTCGCCGCCGGATAAACTTCAAGACCCCACCCCTCATGGGGTTCGACATCATTATTCGTCCCGTCATAATCGACCCGGATATTCATTCTGTTGCGCAGCCCTCCTGCTGCAGAGGAGCGATAGGGGACACTGATGACGTTTTCGTATAGATGCCACTGTGCGTCCTGGGACAGTGAATCGGGGGATTTAATCTCGCCGACTTCATGGGCATAAAGGTAGAGATCTATGTTGGCCCTGTTCCAGTTCCCATAACGCGTGGTCATCTTGTAACGCAGTGTTTTTACATAGAGCCGGGCGTTCTCAAATTTGTATTGACACTCCAGCTGAGTGGTCAATTGAGGAACACGGGGGTGCGTCTGGTGAATAGTCGTTGTCACCGCATCGTCCCACGAGACCTCTGAGAATGCCTCTTCTGCATTTATTTCCTCGAACGAGGCATCTGCCTGTGAAGTGCCGCTCACATCGCGTTTTGGCGGGTTACTTGTTTTATCAGGCAAAGATTCACTTTTCTCACTGTCATCAATGTTGTCGTTCATTTCGGTAAATCCGGGGTATGTATGACTGAGGCGCTGCAATCAACATAGGCGCATACCCATCCTGTTACTACTGTCAGATCTGACAGGTCAAAATACCGTTCGTCCGAAAGACGAAGCCGTGGTTATTCTGGTTCAGCACGAGCTGCGGTTTAAAGCCCCGGCCAGCAGTAAGTATTCCCACGTGTCTATACAGCAACGTCCTTCAGCCAGTCCTACACAATCACAGCGCCTTGTGCCTTTGCCTACACATCACTCAGAATCCGCCGGCTTGCGCGCCTTGCCGATGCCCCGTAACGTGATCCGTGCCGCTGCCAATCAGTGGTCGGGTTTAGTCGCCCGGGTCATGTGCATTGCGTATAAGCGTCATCCAGTCGGGTACTCCCTATCCCCGCACTCGATGGTGGCTGTTCGCAGGGCGCCCTTGGGCGCGCCGGTTTGTGCACTCCCGGCCGACTAACCTGCCTACAGCCGCCACCCCATTCGTTCGTTCAGGTCGCGACGAGGTAAACCGCGGCACCTGGCGATGGCGATCTATCAATTGAGCGAGACGGGTTTGTTGCTTGCGCAGAAGGCGCTGGGACACGAGCGGCGGTTACGCTGGCCTGGGCCTGGAAAGGCGTTGCCGGTACTGGCGCTTTCGCGAACAAGCCCGCTCCCACAGTTGCCTGCATTTCTACGGTTGCAAATGCGATTGAAGGTGGGAGGCGAGCCTGCTCGCGAAGCTTTAACGGTTATGCATCAGGCCGAGGCCGGCAGTGGCTGGAAGCTGAAATACTGGCGCAGCGCCCCGACCAGTTGCGCGTATTCTGCCGGCGGTTGTTGCAGGCTGAAACCGGCGTCGTAATGCAGTGGCGTGACGTCCTCGTGACACCACAGGCAACAGGCGGTCAAGTCGATGATTTGTTGGCAACCGTCGCCGCAAGGGATCTTCAAGCGCAATCGGAAATCCACGCCAACCCACATCGGCAGCGGACTGATCAGCATCAATCCGTCGTTGGACACGTTACCGAGAAAGCCGATGGGCTTGTCGGTAACGCTGTTGAACACTCTGAGGAAATACGGCAGTTGATGCCGTTCGATCCGGCGGTCGGTAAACATGCGCAGTTCGCCATGCAAGGCCCCGTCACGGAGCCGCACCTTTGCTTCGGAACGCGCCGGTGTGGCAGGCACGCTCTCCCCGCTTCCGGTGTGACGGTCGCGACATCGCCGTCACCTTACTACTGCCAGTTGCAGGTGTTGCCCCGGTTAGAGACCCGACTCTAAACCCGGTTCATTGGACTATAGCCCAGCTTGTACAAGCAGCCAGATTTTGTAGGACGAACCGATCAGAAACGGGTCGGCCGCACCACGGCTGCCGCGCTGCGGGTCGGGTAATGGCCCAGGCTCTGCAGGGTTTCCAGGCGCGCACGGGCGCGGTAGGCGTATTCACTGTTGGGGTACGAGGCGATGATGAACTGATAGGTCTGCACCGCGTCGATGAAAAGCTTCTGCCGCTCCAGGCACTGGCCGCGCATCATCGACACTTCCGGCCACACATACGGCCGGGCACGGCTGGCGCGCTCGACTTTGGACAGTTCGAGCATGACCTGCTCGCAATTGCCACGATCATAGGCGCTGTAAGCGTTGTTCAAATGATGGTTCATCGACCAACGGGTGCAGCCCGTGACGGCGAGAACGCTAAGGGCAAGGGCGGCAATGGGCAACAATCGCATGGGGGATCTCCTGTCTTGTGCTTTGTATCGACACCTGCACAGAAATCTTCAGTCAGCGATGAACGATGCAAAAGTATAGAAGGGAGTGCGACCGTGCCGGGAGCATCAGCGCTGAACATTCTGCGTCAACAAGGCCCCTGATCCACGAGGACACAAGGGCAATAAGTCGAACACTTTGAGTCTATTCAACCGTAAAACTACGGTGGGGTGACCATGCTGAGCTTTGATTACCTCTAACGAGTTTAGCCGTGATCGTATGCTGTCCTGTTGCCAGATTCTCCAGCGCTCCTGACCACAGACCATCGGCGGCGACCGTTGCCCGAAGCAGTTGAGTTCCTGCGACCTTGAAAACCTCTACGATATCGCCCGCTGGCTCTGCCGTCCCTGAAATCAGTGGTCGGCGCCCCACTTTTGCCCCCTCCACTGGTTCAATGATTACCGGAACGGGAAGATCGTTTTTTTCCGCAGTCATTTTCTTCATCTCCATATCCTCGTCAGTCATTGACGAGTGCCGGAGCATTACAACCATCCTGCTGACATCTGCCTACCTGACATAAATGACAGTCCCGACCAACGGTGTGTTTTTACGCCGAAGCACCTCAGCATGTTCGATAAGAAATAAAAACGAATAAGTAGTGCAAACGAACAATGACTACACCCTTCGAGCATAGTAGCCTCTGCCTGCGCTTGAACTCAGGAGTCTTTGCATGTCCGTCCGTCGTACCAAAATCGTCGCTACCCTTGGCCCGGCCAGTAACTCGCCGGAAGTTCTCGAACAGCTGATTCTGGCTGGCCTGGACGTCGCCCGTCTGAACTTCTCCCACGGCACCCCCGACGAGCACAAGGCTCGCGCGAAGCTGGTGCGTGATCTGGCGGCCAAGCACGGCCGCTTTGTCGCCCTGCTCGGTGACCTGCAAGGCCCGAAAATCCGTATCGCCAAATTCGCCAACAAAAAGATCGAGCTGAAGATCGGTGACAAGTTCACCTTTTCCACCAGCCATCCGTTGACCGAAGGCAACCAGCAAGTGGTCGGCATCGACTACCCGGATCTGGTCAAGGACTGCGGCGTCGGTGACGAGCTGCTGCTCGACGACGGCCGCGTGGTGATGCGCGTCGAAACCGCCACCGCCACCGAACTGCATTGCATCGTGACCATCGGCGGTCCGCTGTCCGACCACAAAGGCATCAACCGTCGCGGTGGCGGCCTGACCGCTCCGGCCCTGACTGAAAAAGACAAGGCCGACATCAAGCTTGCTGCCGAGATGGAAGTCGACTACCTCGCGGTGTCCTTCCCGCGTGACGCCGCCGACATGGAATACGCCCGTCAACTGCGCGACGAGGCCGGCGGTACCGCCTGGCTGGTGGCGAAGATCGAGCGCGCCGAAGCCGTGGCCGACGACGAAACCCTCGACGGCCTGATCAAGGCTTCTGACGCGGTAATGGTTGCCCGTGGTGACCTCGGTGTAGAGATTGGCGACGCCGAACTGGTGGGCATCCAGAAGAAAATCATTCTGCACGCACGCCGTCACAACAAAGCGGTGATCGTCGCGACCCAAATGATGGAGTCGATGATCCAGAACCCGATGCCGACCCGCGCCGAAGTGTCCGACGTGGCCAACGCCGTGCTCGACTACACCGACGCCGTGATGCTCTCGGCCGAATCCGCTGCGGGCCTGTACCCACTGGAAGCTGTGCAAGCGATGGCGCGCATCTGCGTCGGCGCGGAGAAGCACCCGACCGGCAAGACCTCCAGCCACCGCATCGGCAAGGAATTCACCCGCTGCGACGAAAGCATCGCACTGGCGACCATGTACACGGCCAACCACTTCCCGGGCGTGAAAGCGATCATCGCCCTGACTGAAAGTGGCTACACGCCGCTGATCATGTCGCGCATCCGTTCCTCGGTACCGATCTACGCCTACTCGCCACACCGCGAGACCCAGGCGCGCGCCGCGATGTTCCGTGGCGTGTACACCATCCCGTTCGATCCGGCTTCGCTGGAACCGCACGAAGTCAGCCAGAAAGCCATCGACGAGCTGGTCAAGCGCGGCGTGGTCGAGAAAGGCGACTGGGTCATTCTGACCAAGGGCGACAGCTACCACACCACCGGTGGCACCAACGGCATGAAGATTCTGCATGTCGGTGACCCGCAGGTCTGAGTGAACGTTTGCTGAAACGCGAAGCCCCGCCATGTGAATGGCGGGGCTTTTTGTTTTCTGATCCAGCAGAGGTCTTGACCGATCGTCCCCTTTCGCGAGCAAACCCGCTCCCACATCTGGAATGCATTCCAACCTGTGGGAGCGGGCTTGCTCGCGAAAGGGCCGGCCCGAACGACAAAGTTCTCAATGCCGTTTGATGAACCCGCTCAACGCCGCCAACGCCTCGGGCGTACGCAACCGCTGGGTGAACAACGCGCCCTCCTCCTCGATCACCTTGCGGATCAATTCGCGATCCGGCGCGCGCATCAATTGCTTGCTGATGCGCACGGCTTCAGCCGGTAGCTCATCAAAACGCAGCGCCACTTCCCGCGCCTTGCGCAACGCTGCCTCGCCATTGGCCAACGCTTCGGTGGCCAGGCCCCACTGTGCGGCCTGCTCACCGCTGAAGCCCTCGCCAAGCAACAGCAACTGCGCCGCTCGGGCCTGACCGAGCAAGCGCGGCAAAATCAGGCTGGAGCCGAACTCCGGGCATAAACCAAGGTTGACGAACGGCATGCGCAGGCGCGCATCGCCCGCGACGTAGACCAGATCGCAATGCAGCAACAGCGTCGTGCCGATGCCCACCGCTGCACCGGCCACAGCGGCAATCACCGGTTTGCGGCATTCGAGCAGGTTTAGCATGAAATGAAACACCGGACTGTCGAGGTCGCTCGGCGGTTGCTGGATGAAGTCGGCGATGTCGTTACCGGCGGTGAAGCATTCGACGCCGCCGGTGATCAGCACGGCGTTGATATGCGGGTCGCTGTCAGCCTGTTTCAGCGCTTCAGCGAGGCGGCTGTACATCGCGCGGGTCAGGGCGTTTTTCTTGTCCGGACGATTGAGGCGCAGGGTCAGTAAACCGCGTTCGCGCTCCAGCACAATGGCTTCGGTCATGGCGTCTCTCAACGATGTCGGGCTCAAGAAAATCAACTGTGGCGAGGGAGCTTGCTCCCGCTGGGCTGCGCAGCGGTCGCAAAAAATCCATGAGCGCTGCGCACTCAAGCGGGAGCAAGCTCCCTCGCCACAAGCAAACTTCGCCCCTAAAAAGTCAAGCGCTTAACTGCGGGACAGGAATACGTCGGCCAGCAGTTGATTGCGCGGCAGTCCGGCCAGGTACAGACGCTTGGCGAAGGCGTCGACACTGGCGGTCGAGCCGCAGACTAAGGCCAGGGTTTGCCGGGAAACAAGGCGCAGTTGCGCCAAAGCAGCGGCTGAGTCGGCCGCCGTCCACAGCTCGACACTGAGGTTTTCCCGCTGGGCGGCCAATGCCGCCAGGGGTTTGGCCAGATAGTGCTCACGTGCATCATGGGCCAGGTGAATAACGCGAATGGCGCCTTGGTGATTCTGGCGCAAGGCTTCGCGAAGTACCCCGAACAATGGCCCCAAACCGCTGCCGGCAGCGAGCAGCCACAGCGGCCGGTCATGCCAGTCCGGGTCGTAATGCAACGCACCGCCACGCAGTTCGCCGAGCCGGATCGAGTCGCCGATCTGCAACTTTTGCACGGCATCAACGAATTCGCCGGGCTGGCGGCAATCGAGATGAAACTCCAGAAAGCGGTCTTCTTCCGGCAGGCTCGCCAGCGAATACGGCCGGGCGATGTGATCGATCCACAGCACCAGATGTTGCCCGGCGCTGTAGCGCAGTGGTCGCTGCGGGATCAGGCGCAGGCGCAGAAGGTTGTCGCTGAGCCAGTCCAGCGCCTCGACCTGCGCCGGGCGCCCGTCAGTCAGCGGGTCAAAAGTATGCACCTGCAGATCCTCGACCACCTGACACTGACACGCCAGGCGCCAGCCTTGCTGACGTTGTTCGGCACTCAAGGCATCCGGGCGATTGTCGGCGGGCAAGCCCCGCACGCATTGCACCAGGCACGCATGGCAACTGCCGGCGCGGCAGCTGTAAGGCACGGTCGCGCCGTTCTGGTTGAGAGCATCGAGCAGGTTGCTGCCCGCCGCCACCGACCATTGCCGTTCACCGACACGAAGTTCAGGCATCGACGTTCTCCCACGCGGCTGCACAGCGATTGCGTCCGTCGCGCTTGGCCCGGTAAAGCGCCTGATCGGCACGCTGCAAGGCCTCGTCCAGATCATCGCCGACGGCCAACAGGGTCATGCCGGCCGACAGGCTCAGGTTGCGCACTTGCAGGCCCATCAATTCAACCTCGGTGAAGGCGATGCGCAAACGCTCGCAGCAGGCGGTCAGCCGCTCGGCATCGCAGTCGGGCACCAGCACGACGAATTCTTCGCCACCATAGCGCGCCAGGACATCGCCGTCGCGCAGGCACGCTTGCGCCACGCCGGCAAACGCCTGCAACACCTGATCGCCGGCGGCGTGACCGTGCAGATCGTTGATGCGTTTGAAGTGGTCCAGATCGATCAGGGCCAGACCGTGCATCACATCACTGTCCAGCGCATTCAGCTCGCGTGAGGCGATGCGCAGAAAGTGTCGGCGATTGAACAGGCCGGTCAGTTCGTCGGTGGCGACCAGGTCTTCGAGCTGGCGCATCATCCCGCGCAAGGTGTCCTGATGCGCCTGCAGGGCAAAGCGGCGCTGACGCTGGCGTTGCCGGGAAACCTGGACGAAGCGCGCGTAGAGCACCAGCCATGCCAGCACCATCGCCAGAATGCACACTTGCAGCGCCGCGAGCGCAGGCTCGGCCAGGCGGAAATGGTAAGCGTCCCACAGGGTAATCGCGGAGAAACTGAAGAACACCAGCAGCGCGCAGCGGATGAACACCTGTCGCGTGAGATGGAACAGGCCGAACAGCAGGATCAGCACATAAAACACCAGGAACGCACCGCGCGCCTCGTCGACATGGGCGATCAGCCACGTTTGCCAACCCAGCCCCATCAGCACTTGCGCTTCGGTCAGGCTGGGGTCGGCAAAGCGCTGGTTGCGACCGCTCCAGAACAGTCCGAACAGAGTCGCCTGGCTGATGACCACCAGGGCACTGCCGATGGCCACTCCGTTCAGGGATTGCTGGTAATGCCCGGTGAAAAACGCCAGCCACAGCAGCAGCAAAGCCAATCCGTAGGTGGCCGCAGCGAGGGCAAAGCGTTTGAGCAAAAGGCGTTGAATGGCGTTATGGGTCAATCGTTGACTCACCGTGCGATAAGAGGCTGACCGAGTGTCCTACTCCACAGACCGGCTGCCACTTTAGAGGCCCGGTCGCTAAATGACCACCGATTTTCAGGCTCGAAAATTGACGTCAAATGCATGACCTGACCGAGCTGTATCGATGCCCGCACGAGGTCCCTGTGGCGAGGGGATTTATCCCTGACGGGCTGCGCAGCGGCCTCTTGCAACCTGTCGATCACACGGGGCTCACAGGTTTTACGACTGCTGCGCAGCCGAGCGGGGATAAATCCCCTCGCCACGGTCGTCATCCGACCAAAAGCCAATGTGTGCCTGCCACCGAGGCGCGCTATACTGCCGCGCCTTTTTAGCGTCGCGCCAGCAGCCCCGGCGTGCCAGAGGATCAGCTGTGAGCCGCAAGCCTCAAGCTGCCCCATAGAATGTTCCCGTCTTTTAGAGGAGCGCGACTCATGACCGTGATCAAGCAAGACGACCTGATTCAGAGCGTTGCCGACGCCCTGCAGTTCATTTCCTATTACCACCCCGTGGATTTCATCCAGGCGATGCACGAAGCCTACCTGCGCGAAGAATCGCCAGCGGCCCGTGATTCGATGGCGCAGATCCTGATCAACTCGCGCATGTGCGCCACCGGCCACCGCCCGATCTGCCAGGACACCGGTATCGTCACCGTGTTCGTCCGTGTCGGCATGGACGTGCGCTGGGATGGCGCCACCATGGGCCTGGACGACATGATCAACGAAGGCGTGCGTCGCGCCTACAACCTGCCGGAAAACGTCCTGCGTGCATCCATTCTGGCCGACCCGGCGGGTGCGCGTAAAAACACCAAGGACAACACCCCGGCGGTGATTCACTACTCCATCGTCCCGGGCAACACCGTGGAAGTGGACGTGGCGGCCAAGGGCGGTGGTTCCGAGAACAAGTCGAAAATGGCCATGCTCAACCCGTCCGACTCGATCGTTGACTGGGTGTTGAAAACCGTGCCGACCATGGGCGCCGGCTGGTGCCCGCCGGGCATGCTCGGCATCGGCATCGGCGGCACCGCCGAGAAAGCCGCGGTGATGGCCAAGGAAGTGTTGATGGAGTCCATCGACATTCACGAACTCAAGGCCCGTGGTCCGCAGAACCGCATCGAAGAAATGCGTCTGGAACTGTTCGAGAAGGTCAACCAGCTGGGCATCGGCGCCCAAGGCCTCGGTGGCCTTACCACCGTGCTCGACGTGAAGATCATGGATTACCCGACCCACGCCGCATCCTTGCCGGTGTGCATGATCCCCAACTGCGCCGCCACCCGTCACGCACACTTCGTGCTCGACGGTTCCGGCCCGGCCTCGCTGGAAGCGCCACCGCTGGACGCCTACCCGGAAATCGTCTGGGAAGCCGGCCCGTCGGCCCGTCGCGTCAACCTCGACACCCTGACCCCGGAAGACGTGCAGAGCTGGAAGCCGGGCGAAACCGTGCTGCTCAACGGCAAGATGCTGACCGGTCGCGACGCCGCGCACAAGCGCATGGTCGAGATGCTCAACAAGGGCGAAACCCTGCCGGTGGACCTCAAGGGCCGCTTCATCTACTACGTCGGCCCGGTTGATCCGGTCGGAGACGAAGTGGTTGGCCCGGCCGGCCCGACCACCGCGACGCGGATGGACAAATTCACTCGTCAGATCCTCGAGCAAACCGGCCTGTTGGGCATGATCGGCAAGTCCGAGCGCGGTCCGACCGCAATCGAAGCGATCAAGGACAACAAAGCCGTGTACCTGATGGCCGTCGGCGGCGCCGCCTACCTGGTTGCGCAAGCGATCAAGAAGTCCAAGGTACTGGCGTTTGCCGAGCTGGGCATGGAAGCGATCTACGAGTTCGAGGTCAAGGACATGCCGGTCACCGTGGCGGTGGACAGCAAAGGTGAGTCGGTACACATCACCGGTCCCGCGATCTGGCAACAGAAGATCAGCGAAAGCCTGGCGGTCGAAGTGCAGTAAGCACTGACACCGAAATGAAAAGGCCGCCCCGGCAAACGCCGGGGCGGCCTTTTTGTGCCAGGATCACCCTGCCCAAAACCTGTGGGCGGGTGGTATCCAGATTCGCGACAGCCCACAAAACCCATTGTGGGAGCGGGCTTGCTGGCGAATGCGAGGTGTCAGTCAACAGATTCGTTGCCTGACGCCCCCTCTTCGTGAGCAAGCTCACTCCCACAGTTTTAGCGGCGCACTGAGAATCGCGCCAGCACGCAAATCCCATTGTGGGAGCGAGCTTGCTCGCGAATGCAGGGTGTCATTAAACGAATTCGTTGCCTGACACGCCCTCTTCGTGAGCAAGCCCACTCCCACAGTTTTTAGCTTGTGTACTCAGAATCGCGCCAACTCGAAAATCCCATTGTGGGAGCGGGCTTGCTCGCGAATGCGGGGTGTCATTCAATGAATTCGTTGCCTGACACCCCGCATTCGTGAGCAAGCCCACTCCCACAGTTTTTATCGGTGTATTCAGAATCGCGCAAACACGCAAATCCAATTGTGGGAGTTTGCCCGCTCCCACACGGTTGGTTTCGTGATAACAAATCCCGGCAAGCACACAAATCGATCTTGCGCACCTGTCAGATCTGACAGGTCACGTCCCACCTTTTTTTTGTTAGCGTCAACTCACCTACGCCACCGAACCTGCAACGGACGCAATCATGGCCGAACCCGAGCTGAGTATCGTCACCCCGTCCATCGCCAAGAGCTCATCGATCGCCACCGTTGGCAAAAGCTGGGGCGCCGTGGGGCCGACGGGGGCGGCGGCGTTTGAGCTGCCAATCCCCTTGACCAGCGGCTGGGGCCTGGCGCCGACATTGTCCCTGTCTTACAGCAGCCAGACCGGAAACGGGCCGTTCGGTGTCGGTTGGGGCTTGGGGCTCAGTCAGATCAGCCGACGTACCAATAAGGGCGTGCCGCGCTATACCGAACACGATGAAATCATCGGTCACGACGGCGAAGTGTGGATGCCCGAACTGGAAGCCGATGGCTCGCTGAAGTGGCGTGTTGAATCGACCTATAACGGTGAATACATCGGCCTGCACCGCGTGGTGCGTTACTGGCCGCGCGTCGAGAGTGACTTTGCCTTGCGCGAGCTCTGGCAACGGCAAAGCCGCGAGGCCGCTCCGCCGACGTTCTGGCTGATCCATGGCGCGGATGGCTCGCTGCACGTCTACGGCAAAACCGCAGCGTCCCGGCGCGAGGATCCGGATGATCCGCAACGCATTGCCAGTTGGCTGCTGTGCGAGAGCATGAACGCTCATGGCCAACACATCTGCTTCCTTTACAAGGCCGATGACGAGGAGCCCGATCCGATCCATGACTACCGCGCCCAGCGTTATCTGGAGCGGGTGTGCTATGGCAACTTCACAGCCAGCGCGCAACTGTTCGCCTGGACCGTGGCCGACCCGGGCGATCTGGCCTGGCAGTTTCAATTGATCTTCGACTACGGCGAGCGTACGACTTCGCTCACCGAAACCCCGCCGTTCGATGCAGACATATCAGGGTCGTGGTCACTTCGCCCGGATCCTTTTTCGACTTACGGTCAAGGCTTTGAAATCGGCACGCGGCGGCTTTGCCGACAAGTGCTGATGTTTCATCAAAACCCGGCCAACCTGGGGGCAAAACCGCTACTGGCCCGACGCCTGCTGCTGGAATATCACACCCCGCAAAATGTCACTCAGTGGGCTTATAGCCAGATCAGCGCCGCGCATTACCAGGCCTTTGATGCCAATGGCAAAGTCGAACATATGCCGCCGGTGGAGTTCGATTATTCAACATTCGAGATCAACAAAACCCCACAGCGCCTGCTTGACGCCGACCACCAGCCGGGCGTGGAAGACGGCGGGTTTTACCAGTGCGTCGATCTTTACGGGGAGGGTCTACCGGGATTTCTCTGCCGCTACGATCAGGCCTGGTATTACCGCGAACCGATGCGCTCAGAGCCTGACACCGACCAGATCAGCTACGGACCCTGGGCCCTGCTGGACAAGATTCCCGTCGCGGATCGTGGCCGGGCCAGTGCGCAACTGATCGACATGACCGGCAGCGGTCGTCTCGATCTGCTCATTTCGCAGCCCGGATCGAGCGGCTTCCATGCCCTGACGCCAGAGCGTGAGTTCGAGCGGTTTGTCTTGTTCAACAAATTCCCGCTGGAGTATTCACACGCCTTGTTGACCCAAGGTGACTTCGGCGGCGATGGCTTGATTTCACTGGCACTGATCGGCACGCACGCTGTGCGCCTTTATCGCAACGAGCGCGAGCAAGGCTTCGCGGCAGCGCAAGAGGTGCCCCATCAGCGCGACCGCCTGCCATTGCTCAGCAACTCGCGCACAGAACTGGTGGTACTCGGCAACCTGCTCGGCAGCGACATGCCTGAACTGTGCCGCATTCGCCACGATGAAATTCGCTGCTGGGCCAACCTCGGCCACGGCAGGTTCGGCGAAGGTCAAAAAATCAGCGCACTGCCCTTCGCCTATGAACAGTTCGATTCCTCGCGGGTGCGTCTGGCCGACCTCGATGGTTCCGGGGCTCCGGCGCTGATTTATCTGAAATCCGACGCCTTCGAGATCTACCTGAACCGCGGTGGCAATGGACTGGAGCAGATTCCGGTCAGCGTGCCCTGGCCCGAAGGCGTGCGCTATGACTCACTGTGCCAGGTGAGCTTCGCCGACCTTCAGGGGTTGGGCTGCGCCAGCCTGATTCTGACGGTGACGCATGTTCATCCGCAGCACTGGCGTTACGATTTCGTCGCGGCCAAGCCGTATCTGTTGACCACCAGTAACAACAACATGGGGTGCAGTGCCAGCGTGGTCTATCGCAGTTCGGCGCAGGAGTGGCTCGATGAAAAACACAACTTGCTCAAGCTCGGCCGTCCACCGGCCTCATACCTGCCGTTCCCGGTGGCCGTGGTCAAAAAACAGCAACAACTGGATGAAATCACCGGTAACTGCCTGACGCAGTTGTTTACCTGGCGTGAAGGCGTTTACGACAGTCGGGAACGTGAGTTCCGCGGCTTCGGCCAGTTACAGCAAGTCGACAGCGAAAGCGCCACGGGCGACGACGATATCGGCTTCAGCCAGCCGGTGCGGGTGTGTACCTGGTTTCATACCGGCCAAGTGATGGATCGCCCCCGTGACGACTACTTCAATGACGACAAGGACGCCATTGCGTTGGGCCCTACGCTGTTCAGCCTTACGCCGCCGCACGAAAACGATTTCGATGACCCTCTCCCCCCGCACGACGCCGATACGCAATACCAGATTGCGCGGGCGCTGGTCGGTTCGGTCACTCGCATCGAAACCTATGCCGACAACGACGTGGCCGAGCCGGGAGTCGCCACTCTTTTTAGCGTTGAAGAGCGGCGCTATCTGGTACGCGAGGTCCGGCCACAGGGCCAGTATGCTGCCGCGGTGTTGCTGCCGTTGTTGGTGGAAAGCATCAACTATCAGTACGACCGGGTGATCGACGACCCACTGTGCCGTCACGAGACCAACATGCGCTGGAACGCGTTCGGCTCGCTGATCCACGCCCTGACCGTGAGCTATGCCCGGCGCCTGACGAAAGACCGCCCGCCGCCATTTACCGATCCAGACGAACAGCAATGGTGGCGCGACGCTCATGACCCGGCGCAGCAATCGTTTTATCTGAGCGAAATGCTTGCCCAATTTATTGACCTGAACGATCCGCAGCAGTGGCGGCTGGGCTTACCTTACCTGCAACGCGGTAACGCCCTGGTCTTGCCCAAGGGCACACTGCCGACCGGTCTCAGTGCCGGGCAGGTGTCGTATGAGCAGTTGAAGCTTCATCAGGATTCGCCGCACTGGCGTACCGAGCGCGTTCTGACGACTCAGTCCGTGCAGCGCTATGTAAAAAAGGACGGCACACCATTGGACGATGGCGTTGCCGAGTTCGAAGCCCTGCGCGGACGGCTGGAACTGGCGCAACTGGACAACGTCGCGCTGGCGGCGTACGGCGACCTGCCGGAGCCGTTCAACATCCATACTGAATTGATCAAAATCGGCTATACGCCGATGGCGTTTCTGTTTGAACCCACCGCCCCACCCGGTGCCGATCCAGCGCTGTATTCGGCGCATTTCGGCTTCGCCGAATACGCTGGCCTCGACGGCTTTTACAAGGTCCTGCGCTACCGCGAAACCCTCAGCCACGGTTTCACCTGCGCCACATACGACGCCCACGGGCTGGCAATCGTCCGTGTCGAGTTGCCCGATGGCTGCACGACACAGATCACCTATGACTACCACGCCCTGCAACCGTCGCGCATCACTGACCCCAACGACAATATCGAAGAAGCCATTTACGCGCCTTCCGGGCAGCCTTTGGCGACCAGTTTTCATGGCACTGAAAACACCGTCGCCGCTGGATTCAAGCCGCTGGATGAATATGTTCCCCCGCAAGATCACCGACCCGACCCGGCCATTGCCGATCCGGTAGCGGCCGTGCAATACGCCGCGAGCGCCCTGCGCCGCGATTTGTTCAGCTGGATGGGACAGATTGCCGCCCCTGCCGATACGCTCGCCCAATGGGCCGTTGACGGCTATCTGCTGCCCAGCGGACATATTCGCGCCAGTGCCCGCCAGCGGCTTACACGGCGCGCCACCCTGGCGCCGGCTGAACAACAATTACTGGCGGCAATCGAAGCGGCTCATCGCGAGCCCGTGCATAGCGTGGTGCTCAGTGCCGACCGCGATTACTACGACGAGACGCCCGCACAGATCCAGATCATCAAGGCGTGCGTGGATGGCTTTGGCCGGGCGTTGCAGACCCAGCAATTGGTCGATCCGGGCCTGGCATATAAGGTCGTGGATGGCTGGCTGGTCATTGAGGATGGCAAGTATGTCGAGGTGTATGCCGATCCGCGCTGGCGTGTCAGTGAGCGCGTCGAATACAACAACAAGGGTTTGCCGATTCGCCAGTTCCGGCCGTTTTTCGCCGATGTGCACGGCTACGTCAATGACCGGTCCATGCGTGAACTGGGTTATTTCGATCAGCTGTTCTACGACGCCCTGGGCCGGCTGATCAGAGTCGTCAATGCCAAGGGCGACTATGCCCTCGATCACCACCATCCCTGGTATAAGACGCACCTCGACTTTAACGACACCGCCTCGCCACCTGATAGAGCGAAGGCGCAAGCATCATGAACACCGGCGAGCATTGGCACACACCAACACTTTCGGTGAGCGACGGCCGTGGCCTGCCCGTGCGCCAGATTGGCTATCTGCGCACGGCCAGCGAGATCGAATCACGGGTCAACCGTCAGCAACACGATCTGGCTGGACGACTCGTATCGCAGTGGGATCCGCGCCTGCCCGAGCCCTGCCTGACTACGATTTATGGCCTGGACGGCGCCGTACTCAAATCCACCAGCGTCGACGCCGGATGGCGTCTGAATCTGCCGGGGCTGGCGGGCGAGCCGCTGCGGCGCTGGGATGCCCGTGGCAATCAGTGGCGCACGACCTTCGACGAGCAGTTGCGCGTGGTCGTGGTCGAGGAAAACGGTGAAGCCGACGTCGAGATATTTACCTACGCCGATGCCCAGGCCGACGCCGGGCACAACCTGCGCGGGCAGTTGCTCGAGCAGCAAGACCGCTCCGGTACCCTGCGCACCGACAGCTTCGCCCTGACCGGTCAGCCACTGCGCGAAACCCGCACCTTTGGCGATGGCGAGGCGTTCACCAGCCACTGGGTGTTCAGCCCACTGGGCGCCGTGCTGGAACAGACCGATGCCGGCCAACACCGCCAGCAGTCGCGTTACGGGCTGGCCGGGCAACTCAGGCAGGTGCAGTTGCTGATCAACGGAGAGTCAGACTGGCAATCCGTGCTGCTCGATGCCCACTACAACGCCGCCGACCAGATCATCGAGCAACAGGCCGGCAACGGTGTGCGCAGCCTATGGTCTTACGATCCGGCCGATGGGCGTCTGCACACCCAGTCCAGCCGTAAAGACGCCGGGACGGTGCTGCAAAACCTTGAGTATTTCTACGACCGCGTCGGCAACATCACCCGCATCGAAGACCACGCTTTCCAGCCGAGCTGGTTTGCCAACCAGCGGGTCGATGGCCATCGCAACTTTGTCTATGACTCGCTGTACCGCCTGATCCATGCCAGCGGTTACGACGATGGCCCGCTCTCGGACATCCCCGGCCTGCCACAACCGACTGACCCCAACAACCGCCTCAATTACACCCAGACCTACGCCTACGACGCGGGCGGCAACCTGGAAAAACTGGTGCACGTACGGGACGGCGCCAGTCACACCGTACAGATGTGCATTGACCCCACCAGCAACCGCGCCGTGCGCTGCAAACCCGACGATCCGCCGCCGGACTTCGTCAAACTGTTCGACCGCCATGGCAACCAGCAGAACGTACAGGCCGGTCAACCGCTGACCTGGAACGTCCGTGACGAAGTACAAACCATCACGCTGGTCGATCGCGGCGGTCGCGACGACGCCGAGCACTATGGATACAGCCAGGGCGTGCGGGTGTTCAAACGCCACGAAACCTTCACCGCCAGCACTGAACATTTCCATCAGGTGCGCTACCTGCCGGGCCTGGAAATTCGCAGCAAGGACAACGGCGAAGAACTGCACGTCATCAGCGTGGGCAGTGCACGCTGCCTGCATTGGGCGAAGAATCCGCCAAGGGAAATCGCCAACAACCAGCTGCGCTTCAGCCTCGACGATCACCTGGGTTCCTATGCGATGGAGCTGGATCAGAACGCCCGGATCATCAGCCACGAAGGCTACTACCCGTTCGGCGCTACCGCGTGTCTGACGGCCGAGTCGGCCATTGAAGTCAGTTACAGGTTCGTCCGTTATTCGGGCAAGGAGACAGACGTCAGCGGGCTGATTCACTACGGCGCACGCTATTACGCGCCCTGGTTGCAGCGCTGGATCAGTCCAGATTCGGCGGGGGACGTGGACGGGCTGAATCTGTATGGGTTTGTGGGCAACAATCCCATGCGCTTTACCGACCCCGATGGCCATTCGCGGGCCGAGTTCGTGATCATGCTGTATTCGCAGTTCGCTTCAGCCGTTCACGACAACTCCGAACTGCTCCTGGGGCAACTGCACGACATCATCCATCAGAAAAACATCGCGGCCAATCTGGCGCTGAATCTGTTGGGGGAAACTTTAAGCGGTATAGCCGCCTACGAAGGCGGGGGGCAGGGAACCAATCAATTCAATGCCATGGTTCCCTCGCTGGCAGACGTGCAGGCTTTTGTGAGCCCGGGAGGATTGATCGGGGGCAACATTGGTGGTGACCTTGCCGGTGCAATGGCGGATCAGGTGGTGAAGAGCGTTGGCGCGCGTTTCGGCCCATTAATTCCACAAACCTCACAGATGTCTGTCAGCGCGATTGATAAAAGTCTGGGAGTCGAAGACCCCGTCAAGGAAATCACCTCCTGGCGAGACTTCAAGGACGAGGTAATGCACCCGGCGCTCAACGCAGTACTCAATCCGGTTTTTCTTATGAACAGGGTCGTGGCCTCAGTCATCGGGATCATTCCCGGCGCGCTCAATATGGGCGCTCGCGCTCAGGAAGCCGAAGACATAAAAAACCGCCTGGACCCGGCGAAAATTCAGAAAATCGAAAAAATGCTCGATGGCTGGAAAGCCGCCGTCGAGCAACGTTCCACCTGGGCCGAGAACGCTTTCGATGCGCTGGGCAGTGATGTCGTCGCTCCAGCCAGCGTGCTGCCCAACGTCAACGGCACCACCTCCAGTGAAACCCTGGCACCCATCAGCCGTTCGGCACTGCGCCAGAAAAGCCAGGCAATACTGGCGAACATTGCCAGGGCACAGGCCGGGCTGGGCGCGTACAAAGAGATGGGAACCACTGACAATCAGTTTTTGCTCAAGCAAAGACACGCAGCCGCCAGGAAAAAGGCCGCCTGAACAGGACCGAAGGCCACGGGCGATGGATCAGTCAGTGCACTGGCACACGCCAACACTTGCGGTGAGCGACGGCCGTGGCCTGTCCGTGCGCTCGATTACCTGCCAAGCCGGTTTTTACGGGTGACGACAACCCTGCCGAGCGACATGCTATCGTGCCCGCCCGACCTGCCATCCGTTTGCCCAGCATGCTGCCGACTTCCCGTTTCCTGCGTCTGTCGTTGTATACCCTGCTGATCATTGCCGGTGCTGCGCTCGTCGCGACATTGGCCATCCGCCACGCCGAACGTCAGGCGCTGGAAGAGGATGCCGCGCGCGCCAACCAGCAACTGGCGCTCTATGCCAACTCGCTGCACACCCTGATCGACCGCTATCGCGCCCTGCCCGCCGTGCTGGCGCTCGACCCGCAATTACGCGCGGCGCTGGCTGGCACGGTCGACGCCGAGGAGCAGGCGGCGTTGAACCTCAAGCTGGAAAAGATCAATGGCGCGGCGCAGTCCTCGACGCTTGAGCTGCTCGATCACACCGGTCTGGCCGTAGCCGCGAGCAACTGGCGCCTGCCCAGCAGTTACGTCGGTCACAACTACGGCTTTCGGCCTTATTTCAGGCAGACCCGCACCCAGGGCAGCGGGCGGTTTTATGCCGTCGGCGTGACCAGTGGCATTCCCGGGTACTTTCTGTCCAGCGCTGTTCTTGGCGACAACGATGCGTTTCTCGGGGCGATGGTGGTCAAGCTGGAATTCCCCGAGCTGGAGCGTGAGTGGAGCCAGGGCAGCGACACCCTGCTGGTCAGCGACGCCCGCGGCATCATCTTCATCGCCAACCAGCCGGGTTGGCGCTATCGGGCGTTACGCCCGCTGGACGCCGATGACCTGGCCGAGATCAAGGCGACCCGTCAGTACGACAAACAATCGCTGGTGCCGCTGACGCATCTGTCGCTGCGCCGCTTCGATGACAACAGCGATCTGCGCCGGGTCGAAGGGCCACAGGGCACCGCGGATTATCTGTGGGAATCACTGCCGCTGGCGGCGGAAGGCTGGACCTTGCACCTGCTGCGGCGCCCGCAAGTGGCCTTCGAAGACCAGCGCAATGCCGGGCTCGCCGCCGCCGGGGTGTGGCTGGCGCTGGTGTTTCTGTTGTTGTTTCTCAGCCAGCGCTGGCGCCTGGCAAAAATCCGTCAGCGCAACCGCGAAGAACTGGAGCGCCTGGTCGAAGAACGCACCCGCGACCTGCGCACCGCGCAGGAGGGGCTGGTGCAGTCGGCCAAACTTGCCGCATTGGGGCAGATGTCGGCGGCACTGGCCCATGAAATCAATCAACCGCTGACCGCTCAGCGTATGCAATTGGCAACCTTGCGCCTGCTACTCGAACATGGCCGCGTCGATGACGCGTACAAGGCGCTCAAACCGGTGGACGATATGCTCACGCGCATGGCCGCGCTCACCGGCCACCTCAAGACCTTCGCCCGCAAAAGCCCGAGCGGCTTGCGCGAACGGCTGGATCTGGCGACAGTGGTCGATCAGTCGCTACAGTTGCTCGATGCGCGGCTGCGTGATGAGCAGGTCAGTCTGGTCCTGCACCTGGCGCGCCCGGCGTGGATGCGCGGTGATGCGATTCGTCTCGAACAAGTGCTGATCAATCTGCTGCGCAATGCGCTGGATGCGATGCAGGGCAAAGTCTGCAAACGTCTGGAAATTCGTCTGGAAGCCGACGAGCAATTGTGGCGCCTCAGCGTTATGGATAATGGCGGCGGCATTGCCGACGAGCATCTGAATCAGGTGTTCGACCCGTTCTTCACGACCAAACCGGTGGGCGACGGTCTGGGCCTGGGGCTGGCGGTATCCTTTGCCATCGTGCATGAATCCGGCGGCCGCCTGAGCGTCGAAAATGGCGACGGCGGCGCGGTGTTCACGCTGACCTTGCCGATCGATCTGGAGGGGCCTGTCTGATGCTCAATTCGGTAATGGTGGTCGACGACGAAAGCAGCATTCGCAGCGCTGTCGAACAGTGGTTGAGCCTGTCGGGGTTCGCGGTGCAACTGTTCAGCCGCGCCGAGGAATGCCTCGCCGCCCTGCCCGCGCACTTTCCCGGCGTCATCCTCAGCGATGTGCGCATGCCTGGCATGGGCGGTCTGGAATTGCTCGCCCAGGTGCAGCGACGCGATGCCGACCTGCCGCTGATCCTGCTCACCGGCCACGGCGATGTGCCAATGGCCGTCGCTGCCATGCGTGACGGTGCCTACGACTTTCTGGAAAAACCGTTCAGCCCGGAAACCTTGCTCGGCAGTTTGCGTCGGGCATTGGAGAAACGCCGACTGGTCCTGGAAAACCGCGCCCTGCACGAACAGGCCGACAACCGCGCCCGGCTCGATGCGACATTGCTCGGTGTGTCCCGGGGTTTGCAGACTTTGCGCCGACAAGTGCTGGATCTGGCGGCGCTGCCTGTCAACGTGCTGATCCGTGGCGAAACCGGCAGCGGCAAGGAGCTGGTTGCCCGTTGCCTGCATGATTTCGGTCCGCGCGCCGACAAACCCTTCGTGGCCCTGAACTGCGCGGCGATCCCGGAACAACTGTTTGAAGCCGAGTTGTTCGGGCACGAAAGCGGCGCGTTTACCGGTGCTTCCGGCAAGCGCATCGGCAAGCTCGAATACGCTGATGGCGGCACGTTGTTTCTCGATGAGATCGAAAGCATGCCGCTGGCCCAACAGGTGAAACTGCTGCGCGTCCTCCAGGAACAGAAACTTGAGCGACTGGGGTCGAACCAGAGTATCCGCGTCGACCTGCGCATCGTCGCGGCAACCAAGCCCGACCTGCTCGACGAAGCGCGAGCCGGACGCTTTCGCGAAGACCTGGCGTATCGCCTGAATGTCGCCGAGCTGCGCTTGCCGCCGCTGCGTGAGCGGCGTGAAGACATTCCTCTATTGTTCGAAAACTTTGCCCAAAGCGCCGCTCAACGTCTGGGGCGGACATTCCCGCCGCTGACCGGAGCGCAACTGAGTCATCTGCTCAGCCATGACTGGCCAGGCAACGTGCGCGAACTGGCGAACGTCGCCGAGCGTCAGGTGTTGGGCCTGGACGAGCCGGCACCGGGAATCGATCCGGGGCAATCGCTGGCGGCGCAGCAGGAAGCGTTTGAAGCGCAGTGCCTGCGATCGGCGCTCACTCGGCATAAAGGTGATGTAAAAGCGGTACTTGAAGAGCTGCAACTGCCGCGCCGGACCTTCAATGAAAAGATGCAGCGGCATGGGTTGAGTCGGGAGATGTTTGTTCCTGACAGTTGAGCTTGGCGGTGACTGGACAGGCCCTTTCGCGAGCAAGCTCGCTCCCACAGGGGATTTGTGCCGGTCACAGATCCAATGTGGGAGCGAGCTTGCTCGCGAAGAGGGAAGCCGGCTCAGCACAATGCTCAGCCCGATGAGCAATTTCCCGCTCACCCTGAGCTCTCAGTAAGCGGATTTCCGCTCACCTGATCCCGCCGCCCCCTCTAAACCGGCCCTCTGCCCATTGGCACAGCTCCTGCTATAGCTCAGGCAGGCTGCGTTTCGACGCGCTCCACAAAAACAATTAAATGAAGGATCCTTCAATGGATAACTCCAACGCCCTGCCCCTTGGGTCGGCTGCCGCGCCGGCGAAACCAAGAACCACCGCCAGCCGGATCAAATCGATCTTCAGCGGCTCTGTCGGCAACATGGTCGAGTGGTATGACTGGTACGTGTATGCCGCCTTCTCCCTGTACTTCGCCAAGACCTTTTTCCCCGCCGGTTCCACCACCGCGCAACTGATGAACACCGCTGCGATCTTCGCCGTGGGCTTCTTGATGCGCCCGATCGGTGGCTGGCTGATGGGCATGTACGCTGACAAGGTCGGACGCAAGAAAGCGCTGATGGCTTCGGTGTACCTGATGTGCTTCGGCTCGCTGCTGATCGCGCTGAGCCCGAACTACGAAACCATCGGCATCGGCGCGCCGATCCTGCTGGTGTTCGCGCGCCTGCTGCAAGGCCTGTCGGTCGGTGGCGAATACGGCACCTCGGCGACCTATCTCTCGGAGATGGCGACCAAGGAACGTCGCGGTTTCTTCTCCAGCTTTCAGTACGTAACGCTGATCTCCGGTCAGCTCATCGCGCTGGGCGTGTTGATCGTGCTGCAAAACACACTGACCACCGAACAGCTGTACGCATGGGGCTGGCGCATTCCGTTCGCCATCGGCGCGCTGTGTGCAGTGGTGGCGCTGTACCTGCGTCGCGGCATGGAAGAGACCGAGTCGTTCACCAAGAAAGAGAAGTCCAAAGAAAGCGCTATGCGCACCTTGATGCGCCACCCCAAGGAACTGTTGACCGTGGTCGGCCTGACCATGGGTGGCACCCTGGCGTTCTACACCTACACCACCTACATGCAGAAATACCTGGTGAACACCGTCGGCATGAGCATTTCCGACTCGACCACCATTTCGGCGGCCACGCTGTTTCTGTTCATGTGCCTGCAACCGATCATCGGCGGGCTGTCGGACAAGATAGGTCGTCGTCCGATCCTGATCGCTTTCGGCGTGCTCGGCACGATCTTCACCGTGCCGATCCTGATGACCCTGCACACCATCCAGACCTGGTGGGGCGCATTCTTCCTGATCATGGCGGCGCTGATCATCGTCAGCGGCTATACCTCGATCAACGCGGTGGTCAAAGCCGAGCTGTTCCCGACCGAAATCCGTGCGCTGGGCGTCGGCCTGCCGTACGCATTGACCGTGTCGATCTTCGGCGGCACCGCCGAGTACATCGCGCTGTGGTTCAAGAGCATCGGCATGGAAACCGGTTACTACTGGTACGTCACCGCGTGCATAGCCGTGTCGCTGCTGGTGTACATCACCATGAAAGACACCCAGAAACACTCGCGCATCGTGACTGACTGACCGCATTACACAGCCACTGCAACGGTGGCTGTTCGGACACCTTCGCGAGCAGGCTCGCTCCCACACTGGATCAATGATTGACACTAATCCTGTGGGAGCGGGCTTGCTCGCGAATGAGTCCACCGCAATCTCCCGCCTTAACCCCCGCCAAGAAGCAATTAATCGCTGATTAATCTTGCTCGCGCATCCTGCCGTCTTCTGATCGATGAACCGCGCAACGCTCGCTGCCAAGCCGTAAGCGAACTCAACGCACCGCTCTTAACATCAACTTAATCGATTGTTTTTAGCATTATTTTGCGATTTTTAATCAACTTAGTTGGCGTAGCATTAATCCCATGAAACACGCATCGCCAACGAATCCGGAGTAACCACCATGAAAACCAAACTGATCCTCGCCTTGACCCTGTCCGTACTGGCCGCCAACACCTACGCTGCCGACGGTTCGGACCGCACCAAATCAGCCGACTTCATTTCCGGCGCCAGCGCTGCCATCGACAGCGGCCGCTCTGCCCATTACGCGGCTGACGGCTTCGACAAGACCGGCACTGCCAATGCGATTGCTGCCGACGGTTTCGAAAAAACCGGTACTGCCGCTGCCATCAGCTAATGCTGTGCTGGATACCAAAGCCCGGCCTCGGCCGGGCTTATTCGTTCCCGGGTTTGCAGATTTCGCGGTTAGCGCAAAACCTGTGGAAGCGAGCTTGCTCGCGGAAGCCACAGGTCAGTCGCCATCAATGTCGAAGGTGACGACCCTTTCGCGCAGAGCTCGCTCCACAAGGGTCATGCCGTGGAGAGGAATATTTGTGATCGACTGGAAATCGGTTCTGCGGGCCAGCACTATTGGCCTCTGCCCTATGCCTTTGAGGAACACCCGCCCATGCCCGATGACATCCACTTCTACGAACCCGCCCACGGCCACGGTCTGCCCCACGACCCGTTCAACGCCATCGTCGGCCCGCGCCCGATCGGCTGGATTTCCTCGCAGGATGCCAACGGCCAGCTCAATCTGGCGCCGTACAGTTTCTTCAATGCCTTCAACTACGTCCCGCCGATCATTGGTTTTTCCAGCGTCGGGCGCAAAGACAGCCTGAACAACATCGAGCAGACCGGTGAATTCGCCTGGAATCTCGCCACCCGCCCGCTGGCCGAGCAGATGAACCAGAGCTGCGCAATGGTTGCGCCTGAGGTCAACGAGTTTGAACTGGCGGGGCTGACGACGGTGGCGTCAAGGGTGATTTCAGTGCCACGGGTCGCGCAAAGCCCGGTGTCCTTCGAGTGCAAGGTCACGCAGATCATTCAGTTGCAACGCGCCGATGGCCAGACCGTGCCGAGCTGGCTGGTCCTCGGCGAAGTGGTCGCTGTGCACATTGCCAAATGGCTGCTCAAAGACGGCATCTACGACACCGCCGCGGCAGAACCGATTCTGCGCGGCGGCGGGCCGGCGGATTATTTCCAGCTGGGGCCTGAAGCGCTGTTCAAGATGTGGCGCCCGGGGGCGCAGAAGTGATTACCAGATCAACTCGGCGTCATCAGTGACGCCCTTGAGTTTATCCAGCTCGGCGGTCGCTGCGTCATCGGCGGCGATGGCGCCGGGAAACACCTGCTCATCCAGCAATTTGTGAAAGCGCGGTGCGCCGCCATCGACCAGGGCCTTGACCGCGATTGCCGCGTAATACCCCTTGTTGCCGCCCAGTTCGACGGGAACGACGGCGGAGACTGCTTCGAAGCGTTCAAACTCTTTACGTGCCATGTCGCGGCTCCTGGCTCAATCAATTAAGCCGGACATTAAACCCTCAACCGGCCAGTTTGTGTATCGCTGACGGGCACTGACCGAGCGCTTGCGCTGCCGAGACGTCCTTGAAGGTGTGGAAATCGAGGCTATTGACCACCAGGTCCTGGACCAACTCGGCGAAGACCTCCATCGAAGGACTGTTGAAATACGCGGTCATCATCTGTTGACTGCTCCAGTAGCCGCTGACCAGCCACAGGTCGGTGTCGCACTGCGACTGCTGCAACGAGAAACTCAGGCAACCGGGCGCGGCGCGCGAGACTTCGATCAACGCGCTCAGGCGCACGCCGAGTTCTGCCGAGCGCCCGGCCTGGGCACGAACGAAGGCCATATGACTGACAGGCATCTGCTTGGACATGATCAACCCTCCATGAAATCGCGTGGCAGCCGGGGGAAGGGCTGCAACTGGAGCAAAGGTTAAGGGCCGGGGCGTCTGCGCCGTTAGTCGATTCCTGCCGTCGCGTTGCACAATCCTGCGAGACCGTGCAGACGACCTGTAACAACCTGTAAACCCGAGTCACACGTCTGTCATACGCGTTTTGTGTAGGCGCTGCCGAAGGCTGCGATCTTTTGATTTTGTCTTGAAGATCAACGGATCGCAGCCTTCGGCAGCGCCTACAGGTTCGTATGGCGGCGGACGCAGGCACCGCTCCGGGCAGAATCAGGCAAGCATTTGGCAGAATGTGTCTACCGCCGCTGCTTGCACAAACATATGCTCTGCTGCATTCCACCTCCCCTGCCGAGGATGCCGTGCATGACGTCATTCGATCATTTTCAAGCCCAACCCACCGTTGACATGGAAAAGCAGCGCGCGGAGCTGGCGGCGATCATTCGCCGCAACACCCGCGAAGACGGCAGCTATGAAACCGCCATCGGTTCGCTGTACATGTCGCGCCACACCCGGTCCCACGACTTCGCCCCGGTGCTCGCGCAGCCGGCGCTGTGCATCATGGCCCAGGGGCGCAAAGAGGTGCGACTGGCCGATGAATACTTCAATTACGACCCGCTGAATTATCTGGTGGTGTCGGTTTCGATGCCGTTGAGCGGGCGCGTGGTCAACGTGTCGCCAGAAGCGCCGATCCTCGCCGTGCGTCTGGATATCGACCCGACGGAAATCACCGCCCTGATCGCCGACGCCGGACCGATGGGCGTGCCGACCCGGCCGACCGGGCGTGGTCTGTACGTCGAGCAGATCGACAGTTCAATGCTCGACGCCGTGCTGCGTCTGGCACGGCTGCTCGATGCACCGAAAGACATCGCCATGCTCGCGCCGCTGATTCGCCGGGAAATTCTCTATCGCCTGCTGCGCAGTCCCCAGGGTCATCGCTTGTATGAGATCGCGATTGCCAACAGTCAGAGCCACCGCATCAGCCAGGCGATCAAATGGCTCAACAGCAACTTCGAGCAGCCACTGCGCATCGATGATCTGGCCAAAACCGTGAACCTCAGCGTCTCGACGTTGCATCACCGCTTCAAGGCGATGACGGCCATGAGCCCGCTGCAATATCAGAAGCAGCTGCGTCTGCAAGAGGCGCGGCGGTTGATGCTGACCGAAGGCCTGGAAGCCTCGGCGGCGGGGTATCGGGTCGGCTATGAAAGTCCGTCGCAGTTCAGCCGCGAGTACAGCCGCTTGTTTGGTGCGCCACCCTTAAGAGATCTGGCGCGGTTGCGGCTTTCTGTCTGATGCCAATTGTGCAGCGTGGCTGATGACGTCATCGCGAGCAGGCTCACTCCTACAGTGGAACGCATTCCAAATGTAGGAGTGAGCCTGCTCGCGATTGGGCCGGTACAGGCGAAGAAGATCTGTGATCAGACCGCCCGGATCACATGTTTGATTTCCTGAAAAGCCTGCAAGCCCCATGGCCCCAATTCGCGGCCGATGCTGCTTTGCTTGTAACCGCCCCACGCCGTCTGCGGGAAGATCACCTGCGGCGCGTTGAGCCACACCAGTCCCGCTTGCAGGGCATTGGCGACACGGTCGGCGGTCTCGGCGTTACGCGTCACCACCGTGGCGACCAGGCCGAACTGGCTGTCATTGGCCAGCGCAATCGCCTCGGCTTCACTGCTGAAACTGCGCACACACAGCACCGGCCCGAAGATCTCTTCGCACCACAGCGCACTGTCCAGAGGCACTTGGGTGAAGACCGTCGGCTGCAAAAAATAACCGCGCGGCAGATGCGCCGGACGATTGCCGCCGCACACCAGCTTCGCCCCGGCACTCAGGCCGCGATCGATGTGCCCGAGCACGCGCTGGTATTGCGCCTGATTGACCAGTGCACCCATCTCCACATCCGGGTCGAACGGGTCAGCGACGCGAATCGCCTGCGCACGTTTTTGCAGACGCTCGAGGAATTCATCCGCCAGTTCATCGGCAACCAATACGCGACTGGTGGCCGAGCACATCTGTCCGGCGTTGAAGAAACCGCCGCCACAGGCCAGTTCGACAGCCAGTTCGAGATCGGCGTCGTCGAGCACCAGTAGCGAAGACTTGCCGCCCAGTTCCAGGCTCACGCCCTTCACCGTTTCCGCCGCGCGCTGCATCACTTGCACGCCAACCGCATTGCTGCCGGTAAAAGAGATTTTCGCGATTCGCGGATCCGCCGACAGCGGCGCGCCCACCGCCAGGCCGGTGCCGCAGACCAGGTTGAACACGCCGTCGGGCAAACCGGACTCGGCGATGATCGACGCCAGTTCCAGTTCCGCCAGCGGCGTGACTTCCGACGGTTTCAGTACGACGCAGCAACCGGCCGCCAGCGCTGGCGCAAGTTTCCAGGCGGTGGTGACCATGGGGAAATTCCACGGCACGATCAGCCCGACCACGCCGCACGGTTCGCGGCGCAGGCGTGCACTGAAGTCATTGCCGGGCAGCGCCACAGGGCTGTCCTGTTGTGCATCGAGGCCTGCGGCGAGTTCAGCGTAATACTCGAAGGTGGCGATCACATCGTCGACGTCGATGGCGGCTTCAAACAGCGGTTTGCCGTTGTTGCTCGACTGCAACTTCATCAGGCGGTCGCGACCGTTGCGCACGCCGTCGGCGATGTTGCGCAGGATCGCCCCACGCTCGGCGCCAGTGGTTTGCGACCAGTGCCTGAACGCTTCGGTCGCCGCGCTGATCGCTTGATCGACGGCCTGCTCGTCACCGCTATTGACCGTGGTCAGCAGCGCTTCGCTGGCCGGGTTGATCACCCGCAGATGTTCGCGACCAGCCGACCATTGGCCGTTGATGAAGAGGCCGTCGAGTGTGGTTGGAAAACTGATCATGGGGCCACCGCCTGCATCCATTGGGTCTGGTCGATTTCGATTAACGTCGGGCCCTGGCGATCACTCGCGGCACGCAGCGCGCTTTGTAATTGCTGAACCGAGCCGATCGCTTCGGCAGCACAGCCCAACGCCTTGGCGACGCCGATGAAGTCCGGGGTGTAAATGTCGACACCCACCGGTTCGATCGCACGGTTGACCATGTATTTCTTGATTTCCTCGTAGCCCTGGTTATTCCACAGCAGCACGATCACCGGCGTGCGCGCTTCGACAGCGCTGGCCAGTTCCGGCAGGGTGAATTGCAGACCGCCATCGCCGATCAGGCACACCACTGGTGGTCGAGCGCCGGTTTCCACGCTGCCGCCGAGCCACGCACCGATGGCGGCGGGCAACGCGTAGCCGAGGGTGCCGTAGCCGGTGGATGAGTTGAACCAGCGGCGCGGACGTTGCGGATTGAACGTCAGATTGCCGGTGTACACCGGTTGTGTGGAGTCGCCGACGAACACTGCGTCGGGCAATTCGTGCAGTACGGTTTGGAGAAAGCGCGTCTGCGCCAGCGTCGGCGCATCCCAGCTCGCGGCCAGCTCCTCGCGCAGACGCGCAGCGCGCACCTGGCCCCAGTCGTTGCGGCGCTCGGCCAGCGCCTTGTGTGACAAGGCGCTGAGCAATGCCTGGGCGGCGTTGCGCGAATCGGCCACCAGCGCGACGTAGGGCGGATAATTGCGCACGGTCTGATCGGCATCGATGTCGATGCGCAGCAGCTTGCCGGCAATCTCGAAGCCGCCGGCAAAGGTCACGTCATAATCGGTCTCGGCCAGTTCGGTGCCAATCGCCAACACTACATCGGCCTCGGCGACCAGTGCGCGAGTGGCGACCAGGCTTTGCGTCGAGCCGATCAGCAGGGGATGAGCGGACGGCAACAAACCTTTGGCGTTGATAGTCAGCGCGACCGGCGCGTCGAGCAACTGCGCCAGCTCGGTGAGTTCGGCAGCGGCATCGATCGCACCGCCACCGGCGAGAATCAACGGTCGTTGTGCGCCGGCCAGCAGCTCGGTCATGCGGCTCACGGCGGCGGGTGCGGCACCCGCGCGGTCGATGCTGACCGGGACGCTGGCGAGCAGCTCATCGGCTTCTTCCACCAGCACGTCCAGCGGGATTTCGATGTGCACCGGACGCGGTCGCCCGGCCTGGAACAGGGCAAACGCGCGGGCGAGGACGCCGGGCAATTCGCACGCCGACATCAGTGTGTGGGAGAACGCTGCGACACCGCCGACCAGTGCGCTCTGGTTCGGCAGTTCGTGCAGCTTGCCGCGCCCGCCGCCCAATTGACTGCGCGATTGCACACTGGAGATCACCAGCATCGGGATCGAATCGGCGTAGGCCTGGCCCATGGCGGTGGTGATGTTGGTCATGCCCGGCCCGGTGATGATGAAGCACACGCCCGGTTTGCCGCTGGTGCGCGCGTAACCGTCGGCCATGAAACCGGCGCCTTGCTCATGCCGAGGCGTGACGTGGTTGATCGTCGAACGGGCCAGCCCGCGATACAGCTCAACGGTGTGCACCCCAGGAATGCCGAACACCTGCTCGACGCCATAATTTTCCAACAGCTTGACCAGTACTTCGCCGCACGTTGCCATTAACTTGCCCTTTCATTCACTGAAACACCCCCTGTGGGAGCGAGCCTGCTCGCGAATAGGCGGTCCAGCCAATATCCATGTCGAGCTTGAAGCAGCCTTCGCGAGCAGGCTCGCTCCCACAGGGTCCGTGGAGTGCCCATTGGAACGGCGCGCAGCTAGCGGCAACAATCGATTAAAAGTCATACTAGCCATGTCCTCACGTCATACCTTGGGTCCCCATGAAACGATTGCCGCCCCTCCCCGCCCTGCATACGTTTCTGATCACCGCGCAGTGCTGCAACTTCACCCGGGCCGCCGAGCAACTGCACATCACTCAGGGCGCGGTGAGCCGGCAGATCGCCGGGCTGGAGGATCATCTCGGTTATCCATTGTTCATTCGTCAGGCTCGCGGCCTGGCGTTGACCGCCGAAGGTCGCGAGTGGTTGCCACGGGTGGAGAAGGTCTTCGGCCTGATCGGCGAAGCCACCGAGCAGATCGGTGTGCAGCGCGAAACCCTGCAACTGAAGGCGCCCAGCTGTGTGATGCGCTGGCTGTTGCCGCGCCTGTTGCAATGGCAAAAGGAGCGTCCGGACGTGCCGGTCAAGCTGACGGCATCACTGCAACACAGCGTGGATTTTCAGCGTGAGCCATTCGACGCCGCGGTGATCTATGGCCCGCCGCCGGACAATTCGCCGGGCGCGTTACACCTGTTCGACGAGCAACTGACACCGGTCTGCTCGCCGCAATTGCTCGAGGGCTCGCCCGCGCTGAATGCTCCGCAGGATCTGCAGGAACATCTGTTGCTGCACCCGACCCATGATCTTCAGGACTGGTCGGTGTGGCTTGAGGCGGCGGGGTTGCGACTGAGTAATCTGGGCAGCGGCCAGCACTTCGAAACGCTGGATCAGGCGATGTCGATGGCGTCTCACGGCACGGGCGTGGCGATCGGCGACTGGTCGTTGATTGGCGATGATTTGCACGCCGGGCGGCTGGTGATGCCGTTTGATTTGAAGGTGAAGACGGGGCTGGCGTATTACGTGGTGGTGCCTGCCGGCGCCGAGCCATCGCCGCCGTTGGAAGAGTTGATGCTCTGGCTGGTCGAGCAGGCTCATTTGCGCTGAGCACACAAATCCTTGTAGGAGTGAGCCTGCTCGCGATAGCGCCGGGTCAGCCACCGCTGGTGTGAAAGATCCACCGCTATCGCGAGCAGGCTCATTCCTACAAATGAACGGTGCCTGGTTTTAGTAACCGACGGTATAACGCTGCCGCGAATGCTTCGGTGTTTCCACCTCGTCAATCAACGCAATCGCGTAATCGGCAAAGGTAATCCAGCTACGCCCCTCGGCACTCACCAGCAGGTGGTCCTGGCCGACACGGAAGGTGCCGCTGCGCGCACCTTCGACAAACTCTGCCGACGGCGACAGGAACGTCCAGTCCAGTTCATTTTCCTGACGCAACGCCTCAAGAAACGCGGCCCCCGCGCTGGCTTCCGCTTTGTACTCGGCGGGGAAACCCGCACTGTCGATCACCCGCGTGTCGTCCGGCAACAACAGCGAACCGGCACCACCGACCACCAGCAAACGCTTCACCCCCGCCTGTTTCACTGGCCCGACAATCGCCGACGCCGGCACAGTGGCGAAATGCGCAGCGGTGATCACCACATCGTGGCCGGCCACCGCGTCTTGCAGCGCCGCGGCATCCAGTACATCGACATTCTTGCTGACCACACCGGCGCGGGCGCCGATCTTCGAGGTGTCGCGGGCGATGGCCGTAACGCTATGGCCGCGGCGCAGGGCTTCTTCCAGCAATTGGCTGCCGGCACGTCCGGTGGCACCAATGATTGCGATCTTGCTCATGACATTCTCCAGTTGGCTTGAGAGTGCTGCGTTTTCAATGATGGGCCTACCACTGCATTTCGCCCTTGGCGACTTTCGCGCTCAGTTCCAGCGAGCTTTCTTCGCCGAGTTGCGGATAGCGTTTTTTCATCGCCGCGATCAGCGCAGCGGCGTCTTTGGCCGTGGCAGTTTCGGCATCGAACGCCTTGATGTAATCGGCAGTGAATTTCACGCTGGCCAGCGAGCGGCTGCTGTCACCCAGGTAATGGCCCGGTACGACGACTTTCGGCTTCAGGGCTTCGATCGCGTGCAGGGTCTGCAGCCAGTCGGCGTGGGATTGCGCGGTCTGCGTGTCGGCCATCCACACATGAATGTTCTCGGCGACCACCACGCCACCGACCACGGCCTGGAGCGACGGAATCCACACGAAGCTGCGGTCCGGCTGCTTGCCGTCAAGGCCGATCACCTGCAACTTCTGTCCTTCGAGCATCAGGCTGTCGCCCTTGAGCACGCCCGGCACGATGGTTCTTGCCGGCACGTCAGCGCCCATTTTCGGGCCCCAGAAGGCGAGTTTGCCGGCGACGGTCTGCTTGATGTGATCCACGGTCGGCTGCGATGCGAGGACCTTGGCGTCCGGGAAGGCGCGGGTCAGGGTGTCGAGGCCGAAGTAGTAATCCGGGTCGCCATGGCTGATGTAGATCGTGGTCAGGTGCTTGCCGCTGGCGCGAATCTTTTCCACGACCTGTTCCGCCTGGGCCTTGCCGAATTGCGCATCGACCAGAATGGCCTCTTTCTCGCCACTGACCAGCACCGAGGTCACCGGAAAAATCGCCGCAGCGCCCGGGTTGTAGACGTCCAGGCTCAGGCTGGCCGCGGCGGCATGCGCCGCGAACCCCAGCGAGGCAGTGGTGAGCAGAACGCGTTTGAAAAAAGTGAAGCCGATCATGGGGTGCTCCGAGGTCCGAATGCCGTGTCTGGCGATGGGACAGAGCTTAGTTGCCTGACTCAGTACAAAAAATGCGATGCTTGAACATAGTTTGTTTCTGAAAGCGGGCAAATCATGGATCGTCTCCAAGCAATGCGGGTGTTTGTCACTGTCGTCGATCTGGGCAGCCAATCGGCGGCGGCCGATCATCTGGAACTGTCGCGGCCGGTAGTTTCGCGCTATCTGGCGGAGCTGGAAGACTGGGTCGGCGCACGCCTGATGCACCGCACCACGCGCAAATTGAGCCTGACCGCTGCCGGCAGCGAGATCCTTCCGCGCTGCCGGCAGATGCTCGATCTGTCCAGCGACATGCAGGCCGCCGTCAGCGAACCCGAGGACACCCCGCGCGGGCTGCTGCGGATCAGTGTCAGCACCTCGTTCGGCCAGGCGCAACTGGCCGACGCGATGGCGGCCTACGTTAAACGCCATCCGGGCGTCAGCATCGATCTGCAAATGCTCGACCGCACGGTGAACCTGGTGGATGAGCGCATCGACCTGGCGATCCGCACCAGCAATGATCTGGATCCCAACCTGATCGCCCGACGCCTGACCGCCTGTCGCTCGGTGATCTGCGCGGCGCCGGCGTATCTTCAAGAACATCCGACGCCATCACGGGCCGAGGAACTCAGCCGCCATAACTGCCTGACGCATTCCTACTTCGGTAAAAGCCTGTGGCATTTCGAAGAGGATGGCGAACCCGTTTCGGTGCCAGTACAGGGCAACATCAGCGCCAACGAAGCCAGTACCTTGTTGCGCGCGACGCTGGCCGGCGCGGGGGTCGCGATGCTGCCGACCTATCTGGCCGGCGGGCCTATTCACAACGGTGAATTGCTGCGCTTGCTGCCCCATGCCGAGCCGCGGCAGCTGAGCATCTATGCGGTCTATGCCTCGCGCAAACACATGCCGGCGGCGCTGCGCAGCATGCTCGATTTCCTTGTTCAGCGTTTTCCCGAAAACCCCGCCTGGGATGTCGGCCTGTAAACCCGATCCCTGTAGGAGTGAGCCTGCTCGCGATAGCGGTGTGTCAGTCACCTCAATGCTGACAGACATACCGCTATCGCGAGCAGGCTCACTCCCACAGGGATTCATCAGTGTGCTGAATAACCGGGTAAATCCTTGAGCGCAGTCGCTGGCAAGTGCTCGCCGCTGACCTATGCTGAAAGTAATACCGCAAGGTAGACGTTCAGAGGTCGAACACCATGAACATCAAAACAAGAAGATACGTCGCGATTTTCATCACCTGCGCTGCCACGCTGGCGCTGTACGGCACCGCTGCCTGGCGGGTCGAGCAGTTGCGACAACTGCCCCGCGAATACGCCAGTTGCAACTATGAGCGGTGTATTCCGCACAATGCGACGCTCAACGCGCTGCGCTGATTTTCAACTGTAGGAGTGAGCCTGCTCGCGATAGCGGTGTGGCTGCCAGAGTTGATTTGACTGACACTCCGCTATCGCGAGCAGGCTCACTCCTACAGAGGGTCCGCCGCGACGCACAAATTATTGCTCGGCCTTCAACCGGTCGCGAAACGCCTTTGGCGAAATTCCCACCCGCCGCCGGAACAGGCGCGTGAAGTTGGTCGGATCGGAAAATCCCAACAGCTCCGACATCTCGTAAATCGTCATGCTGGTGTAGGTCAGCAGGCGCTTGGCTTCCAGGAGCTGGCGTTCGTGCATGATCTGCAACGCCGGCTGCCCGGCCAGTTCCCGGCAGGTGCCGTTAAGGTGCGATACGGAAATGCCCAGGCGATGGGCGAGGTCTTCGACCTTCACATGCTGGCGATACGTCTCTTCTACCAACTGAATAAAGCCATTGAGGTATTCGCGCTGGCGTTGCGGCCGCTGGCTGGCCTTGTGCCGAACGATTGCCTGACGGCTGACCCAGACCATGATCACGCTGACCAGCGAATGCATGAGCATTTCCCGCGCCGGTTGATGGCCGTTGTACTCGGCCTGCAACGCTGTAAACAGGCTGTTGAGGTAATCGCCGTCAGCGCCGGCCGCGTAGTGTTCGGCGCGGGCCAGCGCCTGCACCGAATCGCCCAGCTGCGCCTGCAAGTGGTTGATCAGCGGTGTGGCGAGGGTGACGATGAACCCTTCGACATCTTCGGAAAACCGAAAGCCGTGCACCGACAACGGTGGCAGCACCTGAATCGCCGGGGTTTGAAGCTGCGTGCACTGCCCTTCGATTTCGAGCTGCGCCTGCCCCTTGAACACGAACAGCAACTGGCACAGGTCCGCGTGGCGGTGGGGTTTGATTTCCCATTGATGTTCGCGGCTGCGCGAGGAAATGGTTTCACAGTGCAGCAAGTCAGGGGTCGGCCAGTCGAGGCTTTCACCGTAGAGCTTGAACACGGGAATCGAAGGCAGGTCAGGCTTGTTCATCACTTCAATCCAGGCCTCGGGGTTATGGGCGATAATCGCACCGATTGGCAGAAAGTACAGGTATCGGCTCAGTTTTCACCTTCAATTGACAGACCCGCAAGGGAAAAATGCAAGCACTCGATCCATAAATATCATTCACCGGTGTTTGCCGCGTGAAGCTTGCGAGTCATAAAAACAATGAAAACGCTGAAAACCCAAGTCGCCATTATCGGTGCCGGTCCGTCCGGTTTACTCCTCGGTCAGTTGCTGCACAACGCCGGGATCGACACGCTCATCCTCGAGCGGCAGACACCTGACTATGTCCTCGGCCGCATCCGCGCCGGCGTACTTGAACAAGGCATGGTAGAGCTGTTGCGGCAGGCCGGCGTGGGTCAGCGCATGGACGCTGAAGGTTTGGTTCACGGCGGATTTGACCTGGCCCTGGACGGGCGACAAGTGCACATCGACCTGCACTCGTTGACCGGCGGCAAGCGCGTGATGATCTACGGTCAGACCGAAGTCACCCGCGACCTGATGGCCGCTCGTCGGGAGGCCGGGGCGACGACGATTTACCAGGCCGGCAACGTGGTTCCCCACGGCATGAAAAGCGACGAGCCGTTCGTCACCTTCGAAAAGGACGGTGAAACCTGGCGCGTCGATTGCGATTACATCGCCGGTTGCGACGGTTTTCACGGCGTCGCCCGGCAGTCGATTCCTGCCGATTGCCTGAAGGTGTTCGAGCGGGTTTATCCGTTCGGCTGGCTGGGCATTCTGGCCGACACGCCGCCGGTCCACGACGAACTGGTCTATGCCCGCCACGAGCGCGGATTCGCCTTGTGCAGCATGCGTTCGGCCACGCGCACCCGCTATTACCTGCAAGTTCCAGCCGACGAACAGGTCGAAAACTGGAGCGATCAGCGCTTCTGGGATGAGCTGAAAAAGCGCTTGCCCGTGGCGCTTGCAGAAAAACTGGTGACCGGCCCGTCGATTGAAAAAAGCATCGCACCGCTGCGCAGCTTCGTCGTCGAGCCGATGCAGTACGGTCGCCTGTTTCTCGTCGGCGATGCGGCGCACATCGTTCCGCCCACCGGCGCCAAGGGCTTGAACCTGGCGGCCAGCGACGTCAGCACGCTGTTCAATATCCTGCTGAAGGTGTACCGCAACGGCCGCAGCGATCTGTTGCACAAATATTCGGAAATCTGCCTGCGCCGGGTCTGGAAAGCCGAGCGTTTTTCCTGGTGGATGACCTCGATGCTGCATCGGTTCGAGGAGCACGATGCGTTCAGCCAGCGCATCAGCGCTTCGGAGCTGGACTACTTCGTCAGTTCCGAAGCCGGGCGAAAAACCATTGCAGAAAATTACGTCGGGCTTCCATACGAGGCTATCGAATAGCCTGCTATCGACTTATAGTGGCGAGCACTCACCCGCTCGCCCTGCCCGCGCGGGTCAATCACTGTCCGCAGGTTTTCCGTGACCACTCTCAATCAGCCTGAAACGCCTAAACCGGCCATTCGCAGCGTGCTGGTCGCGCTGATGATGGCGATCTTTCTCGGCGCGCTGGACCAGACCATCGTCGCCGTATCGATGCCGGCCATTTCCGCGCAATTCAAGGACGTCAGCCTGCTGGCCTGGGTGATTTCCGGGTACATGGTGGCGATGACGGTGGCAGTGCCGATCTACGGCAAGCTCGGCGACTTGTACGGGCGACGCAAACTGATGCTGTTCGGCATGGGGCTGTTCACCCTCGCCTCGCTGCTCTGTGGCATGGCGCAAAGCATGGAGCAATTGGTGCTGGCGCGAATTGTTCAGGGCATCGGCGCCGGCGGGATGATTTCGGTGAGTCAGGCGATCATCGGCGACATCGTGCCGCCGCGTGAACGCGGACGCTATCAGGGCTACTTCAGCAGCATGTACGCGGTGGCCAGCGTGGCCGGCCCGGTGCTGGGCGGTTACATGACCGAATACCTGTCGTGGCGCTGGGTGTTTCTGATCAACCTGCCGCTGGGCCTCGGCGCCTGGTGGGTGGCGCGGCGTAACCTGCGCGGCTTGCCGATTCCGCAGCGCAAACCGGTGATCGATTACCTCGGCACGGTGCTGATGATCATCGGCCTGACGGCATTGCTGCTCGGTATCACCGAGGTCGGTCAGGGACATTCGTGGCGCAGCCGTGAAGTGCTCGGATTGCTGGCCTGTGCGGTGCTGGTCCTGGCGGTATTTGTCTGGCACGAACGGCGGGCGCGGGAACCTTTGTTGCCGATGCACCTGTTTGCCAACCGCAACGCCCTGCTGTGCTGGTGCACGATTTTCTTCACCAGTTTCCAGGCGATTTCATTAATCGTGTTGATGCCCCTGCGCTTTCAAAGCGTCACCGGTGCTGGCGCGGACAGCGCGGCACTGCACTTGCTGCCGTTGGCGATGGGGCTGCCGATCGGCGCCTATTTTGCCGGTCGCCGCACCTCGATCACCGGTCGCTACAAACCACAGATCCTCAGCGGCGCGATCCTGATGCCGATCTCGATTCTCGGCATGGCTTTCAGTGCGCCAGAGGCGACGCTGCTCAGCGGCTTGTTCATGTTGCTCAGCGGCATTGCCGGCGGCATGCAGTTCCCGACCTCGCTGGTCGGCACGCAGAATTCGGTGGAGCAACGCGACATTGGCGTGGCGACCAGCACCACCAACCTGTTCCGCTCACTGGGCGGCGCGGTGGGCGTGGCGCTGATGTCGGCGCTGTTACTGGCGCTGCTGCAGGACTCAGGCTTTGCTCAACTGGCAGGCAGTTCGCTGATGAGCGAAGGGCATTCGGGCAACGTCCTGCTGGACGGCCTCAACGCTGCGCCCGGCGATGCGCAGAACGCCTTGCGCGCGGAACTGCTGGTGACGTTCCGGCATTTGCTGTGCGTCAGCGCGGCGGTGTCGCTGCTCGGTCTGGCGGCGGCCATTGCCATGCCGAACAATCTGCTGCGCGGGCGCGAGCACGGCGCGAAATAATTGCCGCCCCCCGCAAAACCCTTGCGGGAGCGGGCTTGCTCGCGAAGGCGTCGTGTCAGCTGACATCATTGCTGAATGACACACCGCCTTCGCGAGCAAGCCCGCTCCCACAGGGTAAGGTGTTTCGCTCAAGGGCTGTAGTAACCCACCGCGACGAGGAAATGCCCGACCTTTTTCAAGTACGCATGCTTGTCCTCGACCTTGCCCGTCACCGGGTTGTTCCAGCGGTATTCGTATTCGCCTTCATCCTGCTTGCCGATCAACGCCAGAATCGGCTCGCCCACCGGTTTGCCTTGCGGATCCTTGACCTTGCCGAAGTCGGTGTTGATCAAGCGCAGGTTGGTGCCGTGAGCAACGTAACGCCGAGTGTTGAGGTCGACGACGAACACATACAGATCATCTTGCAAGTAACCGCCCTTGAGCGAGTTGATCGCGATCAGCGTGCCCTTCTCGTCCTTGGTGAGATCCGTCGCGGCTTTATCCAGCAACGCCCTGGCCTGTTCGGCAGAAGCCCGTGGCAGGTAATAGCCCACCGCCAGAATCCGCTGGCCGACACGCTGATAAAACACATGTTTGCGCTCGACCTTGCCGTCGGCCCAGTTTTGCCAACGGTACTCGGCCTGTTGAATGCCGTTGCCTTCCGGCACTTTCAGCGCCTCCTTGAAAGCTTTTTGCAGATCCGGCCCGAGCACTTCGCTGACATCGCGGCCAATCAACGCCGACGACGGTCCGCCGCTGGCGAGCATGACGCCTTTGGTGTCGAGCACGAACACGTAGCGATCCTTGTCGACGAACTCCCCCTGACGGCTGAACGCGGCAAAGGCCTTGTCGCCGTTTTCGTGATAGTAAGCCAGGGCTTTTTCCAGCAAGGCGATGGCGGCCTGGCTGTCGTTCTTGTCGGTGGTCGCGGCGCTGGCCTGGCCAAAACCGGCGAGCAGCATCAGGCCGAGCCAAGCCACTTTATGCAAAAACCCCATAGCGCATCCCTCGTTCTTGTTGGTGTTTCAAGAGCGTAGACGGCTTGGGGTTGGACGGCAGTTGAAGATGAATCCAGAAGTTGCCGCCCTCTGTGGCGAGGGGATTCATCCCCGTTCGGCGGCGCAGCCGTCGCAATCCGGCTGACGCGTTTGCCTTAACGGTGGCGGTGACAGGCCTGGGCGCTGCTTCGCAGCCCAGCGGGGATAAATCCCCTCGCCACAAAGCCCCCCAGACAACGGATCAGTCCTTACGGGCGGGCGTTGATCTGCTGCTGCAAATTCTGAATCTGCGCCTGCAACGTATTGAGGTTGCGCGTCATCTGCGCACGGAACGCATCGAACTCAGCCGTATTGCCGCCCCCCGGCGCAGCCGCCGGGCGGTTGTCTTGCTGGCTTTTGAGCACGACGATGTCCTGCTCCAGACGATCAATCGCTGCACTTGGATTGCCCTGCTTCTTCAGCGCGGCGATATCGGCGCCAAGGCTCTTGAATTGCACGTCGAAGGCTTTCAACTGCGCATCGACCTTGCTGGTATCGGCCGGGGTGCTTTTGATCGCCGCCAGTTCGGCGCTGAGCGCTTTGACCTGTGCCTGCAATTGAGCATTGGCGTTCTGCTGTTCGGTGGTCTGCGCGGTCATCTGCGCCAGGCGCTTGTCCAGATCGCTGGCCTGCCCGGCCACGCCCTGCTGCTGTTTGCTCTGATCAAGCAGCTTGCCCTCGAGTTGCCTGATCTGCAATTTCAACGCTTCGCTGTCGCTGGTGACGTTGGTCTGGCTGGCCACGACCTTGCCGGAAATATCCTGCAGACGTCCGGCCGCTTCTTCGCTGATGCGCGCAAAGCTTTCCTGGGTCGCAACCAGTTGCTGCTCCATCAGGGAAATCTGCTGGAAGCTCCACCACGCCAGGCCGACGAAAGCGAAGAACAGCGCCCCAACCAGTGCCCACAGCGGCCCGGTACTGGCGGCCTTGACCTTGACCACAGGCGCGCTGCGCGAGCGCACGGCGGTACGTGCGTCGGGCGCAATGTCATCGTCGTCGAAGGGGTCGGCGCGCAGGCTCGGCACGTTATCGAAATCGTCGTCGTGGGCATCGTTACGCATGGACATTGAGGCAACCTTTGTGAAACGCGGTGATGGCTAAATGCTGCGAAGTATAACCGCCGCAGCCGCAGGCATTGACCCCCAACCGGCGGCGCGGTTCATTGCCGGCCAGCCGATTCGTTTCAACCGGTTTCAGCGAACGTCCTGGGCTTTCCACCAGCCGCAGAACTCGTCGAGGGCCGTCCACAGGCTGACTTTCGGATCGTAATCCAGATAATGCCGGGCGCGGCTGATGTCGAGGGTGAAATTTTTGTGCATGACCTGCATGCCCAGCCGCGACAGCGTCGGCTCCGAACGCCCCGGCCACAGTTTGCACGCGCCTTCGTTGAGCGCCGCGACGCTGTAGGCCAGCGCGTAGGATCGATACCGGCTGACCTGTGGCACCTCCATCCTGCGCATCACGTAATTGACCACATCCCACAGCGGCACCGGCGCGCCGTTGCTGATGTTGTAGGCCTTGCCCAACGCCGAGCCTGCGGCCAGCAGACTGCTGAGCATGGCTTCGTTGAGGTTCTGTACGCTGGTGAAATCGACTTTGTTCAAGCCATTGCCGATGATCGCCAGTCGGCCCTTGCGCTGCATGTTCAGCAGGCGCGGAAAGATGCTCATGTCGCCGGCACCGGTGACGAAGCGCGGGCGCAAGGCAATGGTTTCGAGGCCGAATTCCTGCGCGCCGAACACCTTTTGTTCCGCCAGGTATTTGGTCGCCGCATAAGGATGCCTGAAGCGCTTGGGCACTTGTTCTTCGGTCAGATTGAAGTGGTCGCGGCCATCGAAATAGATCGACGGTGACGACAGGTGCACCAGGCGCCGCACCCGTCGCTTCAGGCACGCCTCGACAATGTTTTCGGTGACTTGCACGTTGCCCTGATGAAAATCTTCGTAACGGCCCCACAGCCCAACGGCGCCGGCACAATGCACCACGGCGTCGACGTCGCTGCACAGATCGCGCGCCAGCCCCGCATCGGTCAAGTCACCGGGGACGAACTCGGCGCCACGGCGCACCAGGTGCTCGACACTCTCGGCCCGGCGACCGTTGACCCGCACCTCCAGGCCCTGCTCCAAAGCGAAACGCGCGAAGCGTCCGCCAATGAAGCCGCTTGCGCCGGTAACCAAAATTTTCATCAAAAACTCCAGGAAAGCAGCTGCAAGCTACGAGCTTTCAGCTGCAAGTTGAAACGGTGCGCGAGCGCTTTGCTTGCCGCTTGCAGCTTGACGCTCGCAGCTGCCTTCAAGCCACTAGCCATTGCTTGGATGAGCGCACCAATTGCTCGGTCAGTTGGTTGAGCAACTGCCCGCCGTTGCGCCAATGATGCCAGTACAACGGCACATCGATCGGTTTATCTGGCAACAATTCGCGCAGCACGCCGCGTTGAAGTTGCTCGCGCACTTGCAGCTCCGGCACCAGCCCCCAGCCGAGCCCGGCTTCCGTCAGGCGGATGAAACCCTCCGAGGACGGGCACAAATGATGTTCGAAAGCGCCATCCACGCCGAGGGCAGCGAGGTAACGATGCTGTAGAAAGTCGTCCGGGCCGAACACCAGTGCCGGGGTGCGTGGCAACTGTTCAGCGCGCACGCCCTCGGGAAAATGCCGTTCGATGAACGCCGGGCTGGCCAGCGCGCGATAACGCATCGCCCCGAGCAACACGCTGCGGGCGCCGGCCACCGGCCGTTCGCTGGCACACAGGCAGGCGGCCACTTCGCCAGCACGCATGCGTTTGAGGCCGACGGTCTGGTCCTCGACGATCAGGTCGAGCAGCAAATGCTGTTGCGCGCAAAAGTCGCCCACGGCTTGCGCCCACCACGTCGCCAGGCTGTCGGCGTTCAAGGCGATGCGCAAACGCTCCGGCAGCCCCTCTTCGTCGAGTGCCGGCACCAGCGTCTGCAAGTCACGCTCAAGCAAACGCACCTGTTGCACGTGGTTGAGCAGGCGCCGGCCGATCTCGGTTGGCGCCGGAGGCGTGCCGCGAATCAGCACCGGCTGACCGACACGTGCTTCGAGCAGTTTGATCCGCTGTGAGATCGCCGATTGCGACAGGCCGAGGACCTGCGCGGCCCGTTCGAAACCGGCTTGCTCGACCACCGCGGCCAGGGCGGAAAGCAATTTGTAGTCGAACATCAGTTTTCCTAATGGGCGATCATCAATATTGGTTTTTCTTATACAGCGATCGCCCAGAGAATAGCCAGCAAGCACTCTCTCAAGGATTCCTTTCATGGCCGGCGAAACTTCACTCTCAACGCTGCTGTGCAGCATGAGCCCGCAACTCAACAGTGGTGAATATGTGTTTTGCACCTTGCCCGACGCTCAGTTGCCAACCGGCCTGGAGCTCATCGGCAGCTTCCGTGAACAGGAAGGCCTGACGGTCATTCTCAAGCGATCCGACGCCGAACAGGCCGGTTTGAGCTTCGACTACGTCGCCGCGTGGATCACCTTGAACGTGCATTCGGCGCTGCAAGCGGTGGGCCTGACCGCCGCTTTCGCCACGGCATTGGGCAAGGCTGGCATCAGCTGCAACGTGATCGCCGGTTACTACCACGACCATTTATTTGTCGGCCAGGCCGACGCCGAACGCGCCATGCACGTGCTGCGCGACCTCTCAGCGAACGCGGAGTGAACCTTATGTGGCAAAGCTATGTGAACGGTCTGTTGGTGGCGTTCGGGCTGATCATGGCGATCGGCACGCAGAACGCTTTTGTGCTTGCCCAGAGCCTGCGCCGCGAGCACCACCTGCCGGTGGCGGCGCTGTGCGTTGTGTGTGATGCGTTGCTGGTCGCCGCCGGGGTGTTCGGTTTGGCGACGATCCTGGCGCAGAATCCGACATTGCTGGCGATTGCCCGCTGGGGCGGCGCGGCGTTTCTGATCTGGTATGGCAGCCAGGCACTGCGTCGGGCCTGCGCGAAACAGAGCCTTGAGCAAGGCGAAAACCAGACCGTGCGCTCGCTGCGCGCAGTCATGCTCAGCGCTTTGGCGGTGACATTGCTCAACCCCCACGTTTATCTCGATACGGTATTGCTGATCGGCTCGCTTGGCGCGCAGCAATCGGTGCCCGGCGCTTATGTGGTCGGTGCGGCGAGCGCTTCGCTTCTGTGGTTTTTCACCTTGGCACTGGGCGCGGCATGGCTGGCGCCGTGGCTGGCCCGCCCGAGTACCTGGCGCATCCTCGATCTGCTCGTGGCACTGATGATGTTCACGGTTGCGGGACAGTTGATATTGGCCTCGTGATTTATTCCAAAGCGCTCTGGAACCTCTATCCCACACAGTTGTTGCGTGGTTAAGCCGCAACCCCGGTGCTATGATCCGAACCCTGCGCCGCAAAGAGTAAAAACTCGCCGGTGCATTTCTGGCCGCCCGTGATCGGCCTTGCGCTCACCGCAACAGACCTGATTAGGAGAATCATCATGGCTTTCGAATTGCCGCCGCTGCCTTACGCACACGATGCCCTGCAGCCGCACATTTCCAAGGAAACCCTGGAATTTCACCACGACAAGCACCACAACACCTACGTCGTGAACCTGAACAACCTGGTGCCAGGCACTGAGTTCGAAGGCAAGACCCTGGAAGAAATCGTCAAGACTTCCTCGGGCGGCATCTTCAACAACGCCGCTCAGGTCTGGAACCACACCTTCTACTGGAACTGCCTGGCGCCAAACGCCGGCGGTCAGCCAACCGGCGCACTGGCAGATGCCATCAACGCAGCCTTCGGTTCGTTCGACAAGTTCAAGGAAGAGTTCAGCAAAACCTCGATCGGCACCTTCGGTTCCGGCTGGGGCTGGCTGGTGAAAAAGGCTGACGGTTCCCTGGCCCTGGCCAGCACCATCGGCGCCGGCAACCCGCTGACCAGCGGCGACACCCCGTTGCTGACCTGCGACGTCTGGGAACACGCTTACTACATCGACTACCGCAACCTGCGTCCGAAGTACGTTGAAGCGTTCTGGAACCTGGTCAACTGGAAGTTCGTTGCTGAGCAGTTCGAAGGCAAAACCTTCACCGCTTAAGCTCCAGGGCCGCACGTGATTATTTGAATAATCCGTAGGCATAAAAAATCCGGATCCCGATGGGAGTCCGGATTTTTTTATGCCTGGATAACGACACTCAGGCGTACCCGCCTCCCGAATAGAAAAGGGAAACGAAACTTTAATCGCGAAAAACTATAAAAACCTGTCAGATTTTACAGTTACGCCGCGCCAAAGACTTGCGTACTTTGGGATCTCATAGCTGCCCGGCATTCAGGACATCAGTTATAAGGAGATTAATCATGGCGCATAATCCGATGGGCAAAGATCCAGCCGATTACGAAAGCGAACCGATATTCAACGCGACCACGCAACAATTCAATATGGTCAATACCCGCACCGGGCTATTCGAGGCTTATTTAAAAATGCCCCCCGTGACCGGAAATGCCGGCTTCGGCCCTTCGTGCGAAATGGGTTTATTTTATAGCCCATTGACCAACAACATGTTTGCATTAGGGGATGGCTGGGAATTCAGTTTCGCCATTTACAGTGAAGAGCATAAAAAACTAACCCTTAACAGCGGGGAAACGCTCGCTATCGAGAAGAATAAAAATGAGAAGCAGCCTACTGTTATCGTGGAGTGGCAAAACGACGACACGCTAACTGTTGAACGCAAGGGCGGCAGAACGGAAGTATTGAAAAAACTGGGGGACACGCTTTTTTATCTGCCCTACTCGCTGACAACTGACGGGTATAATTATCTGACATTCGACTGGATTGCCACGCCTCATCTGATAGACGACAAAACCTACTATCAGATAATGCTCAAGAGCATTCAAGACAAAACTCGCACGCTCCTCAAGATTGAATATACGCTCGCTGATGAAAACGCAGAAACAGCCATCACACCTGCGATTATTACCTACTGGCCTGATGATCCCGCCGAAACACTTCGTTATCAACTCACCATCGAAAACTATGCCCTGAAGTCTGTGGCACTGGCGGATGACATCAACGCCAGTTTTGACTATCTGGACCATGAGTCCGCGGGCTGGCTACTCACGAGATTTAACGATTGGCACGGCCTGGTGGACGAACTGGTGTACAGCGACGACGGGCTTACGTTTCCGGACAATCCCACGTTATCGGCACTGCCCTGTGTCAACCTGCATCGTCGCCGCCCCAATGGCGGTGGCAGTCCAGTTCTTGCCAATTTTCGGTATGACAGAAATTCGAGCGACAGTTTTTACACAACAACAAAAACGGAAGGCTCTTCCGACGACCCAAAAACCACAACGTACAATTACGACAATAAAAGTAACGAAATCATCTCAGAGACAACAACTTATAAATCCTCCAAAACCGCAACCAAATATAAAATTTCCGCGACTCCCATAATAGACAATGAACGCACAATCACTTACACACAAAATAACAAAAGCCGAACCATTTCCATCTACAACACCTTCAATAACGACGGCGCCCTGACGAATAACATACAACGCGGCACGCGAAAAAATTTCAGGTATTCTGGTACCGAAAAATTCCCGTCCAGTCTTTTGAAGGAAGAGCAGATTTTTTCGACAACCCTGCTTTCGCCAGCCATATCACTAAAACAGTACTCATATAAAAGCATCAACGGCATTAGCGAACAAAAACTCACAGACATTGTTGAAATTTCCGCCCCCCCGTCAGGGTTTCGAACCCAGCAACACATTATTTACTTCGAAGACGACGACTTTCGCAAAGGGCAGAAAAAGCAGGTTTCGCGCCGACGTGGTTCAGTTTCGGAACCGGATATCTTTTTTGAGTACACTCTCGACGGCATCGACAACTCCACATTAACTACCGTGACCACTCAGCGATCTGGTAGTGTCGCGCGCACTTCATCACAGACACAAAGCATTTTAAGTGGCCGGCTTATCCAGCAAACAGACACGGACGGCAATCGCGCCGAATACGACTATGATGCGTTTGGAAGATTAAAGACTCATACCTTATGCGCACAAAGCACAACGTATAAACAAGTTACGACTTACGCCTATCCGGCTCGCGGGCACATCAGCGTCACCGGGCCCGACGGCGTGGTTCATTTAAGCGAATACGACGGACGAGATCGTGTTGTGAGGGAGTATGAGTTCACTTCCGCAGGCGCTCGACAACTCACAAAACAAATTGAATACGACGAACTCGGTCGTGAGGCAGTAAGCATTCAATACGATTACCAACGGTTCGATGGACAAATCGAGGAATGGAGCCATCCAATATATAACGAATGGAATGAGCCGGCCGGCCGGATCCATAACGGTGGGCTGCAAACATTCAATCAGTATGACCCGATAGCCATGACTCGGACCGAGTGGAGTGGTAAAGCGTCCGACAAGCATCGGAAAGTCACCACTTACAACCCAGATGACACGATCAAGAAAATCGAGTGGTTCGGGCAGGATGGCAAGGTCTTCCAGACCCAGACTGCTACTTATACAAATAACAATTTACTGCAACACCTGAGGACCCAAGGAGATTTCGGCGTCACTACCATTAATTACACTTATGACGACGCTTCACGCTTATTGAAAGAAACTCATACCGAAATAGACAACGGGTTGCTTCCGCCAACCCTTAATCATGCTTATCAATATACCTACGCTGAAACTTTCTCCAGCGACGAGCCGGCCAGTATAGAGTTCATACTCGGTGCCAAAAAATACGTATTGGGTCAACGAACTTTAGATAATTGGGGTCGTACAACCTCTATAACCCGAGGAACTGCTACTGAAACTTTTACCTACGATGGTGCCAGCCCGGTGCCTGCCTCGAGCACCACTGCTGACGGCGTTATCCTGCAAAATGAATACATCAAGGAGTTGGGCAATAAGCTGAAGAAAGTCGGCACTCAGGACGGCCAACAGCAAATCTTCACGTATGCCTCCGCAAACCAGCAACGGTCTACAGCAAGTGAAGCAGAGAGCCGTCTTGAGTCTATTCATGACGAAAAGTTGCGTGTTATCGAGCAGCGTGTGCAAGTCCAACCTGGCGAAAGCAGAACGGTGTCCTCCCGCTTTTCACTGGCGGGACGCTTGCTCAGTGCGACGGATGCCTTGGGCAAAACGGCCAATTTTATCTACGATGACAAGGCACGACGTTTTCGAAGCGACAGCGACGATCTCGCTTTGCTTTGCTCTTACACGGAAATGGGGGAATTGAGTGCGGAGAGCATCAGTTTCCCGGATGGCTCGGGCGCGAACGTAGACGTCAGTTACACCTATGATTCTCAACAACGTGAAATCAGCCGCCTCTTCCAGCCCGCTGGAAACATCCAGGTCAGCCTGGAAATAGTGTCCACCTACTACGCCGGTGGACAGCTCAGATCGGTGCAATTGAAAAACGGTAGCCAAATCCTGGGATCTCGCAGCTTCTCGTATAGCGCCGGTGGGCGGCTTAAGTCATGCCAGACGACAGGCGTCTGCTGTCCTCTGACTCCGAAAAAGAAAAAGATCGAGAAAGAGGCATTTACCTATGATGGACTGGGGAATGTCATCAAATGCATCACGACCTTTGTCGGGGGGCAAAATACCGCCACCTACACTTACGACGCTTCCAGCAATAGTCGCCTGCAAACGATCAAAAACAGCCATGCGGACTATCCTCCCTCTGCGACCTTGAGCTATGACAGGGCTGGCCGGGTCACCCAGGATCAAACCGGTAAAAAATACACTTATGACTGGCTTGGGCGCCTGATACAAGCAGGCAGTACCCGCTATAGCTACGACCCGAGTAACCGTCTGATGACCTATGACCATGGTCAGGAACAGCGTCAGACGTTGTATAACGAATTCCAGATCACAGGAGATTATGCGCTGGGGGATGGCGACAGCAACCGGCGTCTGGAGGCGGGCAGCGCCGCGTGCACCGTCCAACGGGTCAGACGTTCTGGTGTGGAGAGAACGTTGCTCGAGTGGCGTGAGCAGGATGGCACCGTGTGGGTTACCTGCGACGTGCAGGCTGGCACCACGAAATTTCACGCCTATACCTCTTATGGCGAACAATTCGTTGAAGATTCGGAGTCCCTATTAGGCGCCAAGGGAGAGTTTTACGACGACATTAACCACCACTATCCTCTGGGCGCCGGATACCGCTATCTCAACCCGGTGACACGACAGTTCAACGCTTGGGACAAAGACAGCCCCTTTGGCAAAGGCGGCCCACATACACATGGTTACTGCGCGGGTGGGGACCCCATCAATTTCAGCGATCCAAGTGGTCACTCCTTCGATGCCAGTAAATCCCTGAGCAAGATATGGGGCGATAGAGTTCCAGGCCCGTTGTCTTTAGGGGAGAACGGCAGTTTGATCTCCACCATCATCTTCACCTCCATTGGTGTATTGACAGCTGTTATGACGGGGGGAGCATCGTTGCTGCTGTATGCCGCTTCAGTCGCCTTTGCCGTTGTTTCGGCAGGTCTGGCCATCGCCTCTGAAATCGTTGCTGGCAGCAATCCTGAATTGGCCTCAGCATTGGGCTGGGCGTCTCTGGCTTTTGGAGTGGCCATAGGTGGGGCAATGTTCGCAGCGAAGTTAGCTCAGAAGGCAGCGCAGTTCGTTCGCTATATTGGCAATACTACAGGCGCAGTCGGCAAGAACGTTTATGCACGGATGGCAACCCTGTCACCGGCCAGAAAAATACTCTCCAAGGAACTAGTCGAATTACCCAAGAATATGGACCCGATCGCCTCCCTTCGCCTGAAAGAGCCCTTCCCGTTCAACACCAAAACCTATAAAGCACTGCCCGAGTCGTTTGGCTTTGGCGACCTCAATACTCTCACTTTCGCTGTCACGGGGGTTTTGGGACTGACCGATTACTTCGAAGAGGCGGGCACCGCCAATGAAGTCAACTCGTTCCTCGGTAACGGCACCTGGTTGCCTAATGGTCACTGGCAATCGCTCTGGCTCAAGGTCCATTGATCGACCCGCCGCGCTCCGGGGCGGCAACCTGATTAATTTGCATACGCGAGCAAGGCACGTCGACCAGAAGGTGCCAGGCCCAAACCGGCCATAGCCAAGTTAATCAGACGGTCCTCCACACACCCTGCGAAGGCTACGCTTCGCAGGGTGTTTTTTTATGCCAGCGATCCTTGCAGTAACTGCGGCAGGCGGTTGTGGTGGTCGCGGGATAAAAGCAGCCACGCGCCGCTTGCTGCCGTGCCACAGATGACTAACATCAATCCAGAGGAAAAATTGTCCTCCGCCGCTCAAGTTGAAGGCCAAAACGACCGACATAGTACGAATAGGGCTAATACTCCAGACAGCAGCAATTCGCCCTCAGCCACAGGCAATCTTTCCAGGGCCCGATTGTCCCTTTGACTGCTACCCCGGGATTGCCAATACTCATGGCAACTTGACGCTACCCGCACGGAACAAGGAATACCCCTTTGAAGCTGGAACTCAAGAACAGCTTGTCGGTGAAGTTGCTCCGGGTCGTGCTCCTGTCGGCATTGATCGTCGGCGTAGTCTTGAGCTGCGCGCAAATTGTGTTCGATGCCTATAAAACCCGCCAGGCGGTGGCCGGCGACGCCGAACGTATCCTCGACATGTTCCGCGATCCCTCGACCCAGGCCGTTTACAGCCTGGACCGGGAAATGGGCATGCAGGTGATCGAAGGCCTGTTTCAGGATGATGCAGTGCGTCAGGCGTCCATCGGCCATCCCAACGAAGCCATGCTCGCGCAGAAATCCCGCGACCTGCAGCATTCCAACAGCCGCTGGCTGACCGACCTTATTCTCGGCCAGGAACGCACCTTCACCACCCAATTGGTGGGGCGCGGGCCGTACAGCGAGTATTACGGCGACCTGAGCATCACCCTCGACACCGCCACCTATGGCGAAGGATTCATCGTCAGCTCGGTGATCATTTTCATTTCCGGGGTATTGCGCGCGCTGGCCCTGGGGCTGGTGTTGTATCTGGTCTATCACTGGCTGCTGACCAAACCGCTGTCGCGCATCATCGAGCACCTCACCGAGATCAATCCGGATCGCCCCAGCGAACACAAGATTCCACAGATCAAGGGCCACGAAAAAAACGAGTTGGGACTGTGGATCAACACCGCCAACCAGTTGCTCGAGTCCATCGAACGCAACACCCATCTGCGCCACGAGGCGGAAAACAGCCTGCTGCGCATGGCCCAGTACGACTTCCTCACCGGTCTGCCGAACCGCCAGCAATTGCAGCAGCAACTGGACAAGATTCTGGTCGACGCCGGCAAGCTGCAACGACGCGTCGCCGTGCTGTGCGTGGGGCTGGATGATTTCAAGGGCATCAACGAGCAGTTCAGCTACCAGACCGGCGATCAATTGCTGCTGGCCCTGGCCGATCGGCTGCGCGCCCACAGCGGACGCCTGGGCGCCCTCGCCCGCCTCGGTGGCGACCAGTTCGCGCTGGTGCAGGCCGACATTGAGCAGCCGTACGAAGCCGCCGAACTGGCACAAAGTATTCTCGATGACCTTGAGGCACCGTTTGCCCTCGACCATCAGGAGATCCGCCTGCGCGCGACCATTGGCATCACCCTGTTTCCGGAGGACGGCGACAGTACCGAGAAGCTGTTGCAAAAAGCCGAGCAGACCATGACGCTGGCCAAGACCCGGTCGCGCAATCGCTATCAGTTTTACATCGCCAGCGTCGACAGCGAGATGCGTCGCCGCCGTGAACTGGAAAAAGACCTGCGCGATGCGTTGATCCGCGACCAGTTCTATCTCGTCTATCAGCCTCAGATCAGCTACCGCGATCACCGCGTGGTCGGCGTCGAGGCGCTGATCCGCTGGCAGCACCCGGAACATGGCCTGGTACCGCCGGACCTGTTCATTCCGTTGGCCGAACAGAACGGCACCATCATTGCCATCGGCGAATGGGTGCTCGACCAGGCTTGCAAGCAATTGCGCGACTGGCACGACCAGGGCTTTGTCGACCTGCGCATGGCGGTCAACCTGTCGACCGTGCAACTGCATCACGCCGAGCTGCCGCGAGTGGTCAACAACCTGCTGCAGATGTACCGCCTGCCGCCGCGCAGCCTCGAACTGGAAGTCACCGAAACCGGCCTGATGGAAGACATCACCACCGCCGCCCAGCACCTGCTGAGCCTGCGCCGCTCCGGTGCGTTGATCGCCATCGATGACTTCGGCACTGGCTATTCATCGTTGAGCTATCTGAAAAGCCTGCCGCTGGACAAGATCAAGATCGACAAGAGCTTCGTCCAGGATCTGCTCGATGACGACGATGACGCGACCATCGTTCGCGCGATCATTCAACTGGGCAAGAGTCTGGGCATGCAGGTGATTGCCGAAGGCGTGGAAACCGCGGAGCAGGAGTCTTACATCATTTCCGAAGGTTGCCATGAAGGTCAGGGTTATCACTACAGCAAACCGTTGCCGGCGCGAGAGCTGACGGCTTATCTCAAGCAGGCCCAACGCAGCAATGCGGCTATTTTATAAAAGCAGAAGATCGCAGCCTCGTTTCACTCGACAGTTCCTACAGGGCAACGAGGCTGCGATCTTTTGATCTTTAAGCGCAAATAAGAAATATTTCCAGACACTCCCTTTACACATAATGCGAAAGATTTGCATTATGTCGCAGTTTTGCGCGCCCCCGGCGCCAGTCCACTCAACTACCGAAGCAGGATGTTCGCCATGATTCGTATGCCTCTGGCTACCGCCAGTCTGCTGGCCATCGCTATTTCCCTCGCCGGTTGCGGCGAAGGCAAGGACAAAGAAAAAGCCTCAGAGATGACGCCGGCTTCCAGCAGCGCTGCTCCAGCCCCTGCCGCTACGCCTGCTCCTGCTGCCGGTAAAGTCGACGACGCCGCGGCCAAGGCTGTGGTCGCGCACTACGCCGACATGGTCTTCGCCGTCTACAGCGATGCCGAATCCACCGCGAAAACCCTGCAGAGCGCCATCGACGCGTTCCTCGCCAAACCGAACGCCGACACCCTGAAAGCCGCCAAGGCTGCCTGGGTCGCCGCACGCGTACCGTATCTGCAAAGCGAAGTGTTCCGTTTCGGCAACACCATCATTGACGATTGGGAAGGTCAGGTTAACGCCTGGCCGCTGGACGAAGGCCTGATCGACTACGTCGACAAATCCTACGAGCACGCACTGGGTAACCCGGGTGCCACCGCCAACATCATCGCCAACACCGAAGTCCAGGTCGGCGAAGACAAGGTCGACGTCAAAGACATCACCGCGGAGAAACTCGCCAGCCTCAACGAGCTGGGCGGCTCCGAAGCCAACGTCGCCACCGGCTACCACGCCATCGAATTCCTGCTCTGGGGCCAGGACCTCAACGGCACCGGCCCTGGCGCTGGCAACCGTCCGGCCTCGGACTACCTGGAAGGCGCCGGCGCCACTGGCGGTCACAACGAACGTCGTCGTGCCTATCTCAAAGCCGTGACCCAACTGCTGGTCAGCGATCTGGAAGAAATGGTCGGCAACTGGAAACCGAACGTGGCCGACAACTATCGCGCCACCCTGGAAGCCGAGCCTGGCGAAAGCGGCCTGCGCAAAATGCTTTTCGGCATGGGCAGCCTGTCGCTGGGTGAACTGGCCGGCGAGCGCATGAAGGTTTCCCTGGAAGCCAACTCGCCTGAAGACGAACAGGATTGCTTCAGCGACAACACCCACTACTCGCACTTCTACGACGCCAAGGGTATCCGTAACGTTTATCTGGGCGAGTACACCCGTGTGGACGGCACCAAGCTGACCGGCGCCAGCCTGTCGTCGCTGGTGGCCAAGGCCGACCCGGCCGCCGACAGCGCACTGAAAGCCGATCTGGCCGCGACCGAAGCGAAAATCCAGGTCATGGTCGATCACGCCAACAAGGGTGAGCATTACGACCAGTTGATCGCTGCCGGCAACACCGCTGGCAACCAGATCGTTCGCGACGCCATCGCCGCATTGGTCAAGCAGACCGGCTCGATCGAAGCCGCGGCTGGCAAACTGGGCATCAGCGACCTGAACCCGGACAACGCCGATCACGAGTTCTGATCGAAGCGTGCGCGTCAAAAGAGGCGACCTTCGGGTCGCCTTTTTCATACCTGCCGCACCACTGATCCTTGTGGGATCACCACTAAATGTCTGATGTTCATCGCCCCCTGTAGGAGTGAGCCTGCTCGCGATAGGAGACTGTCAGTTGATGAATTCGTAACTGAGACACCGCTATCGCGAGCAGGCTCACTCCTACAGGGGTTTTACATCGGTCTGCAGATTTGCGTTGTATCAAGCAAACGATAATTCCTCTTATTCAATCCCCCTCGCCCTGTTAGACTTTGCGCCTTTGTTTTCGCCCGTTTGCAGGATGTCTGATGCCGTCGTTGCCGCTTCGCTTGTCCGCACTGTTGCTGGCCCTGGGCCTGAGTGCCTGCGATGACGCCCCGCGCTTTACCGAGGCCGAGCCCGGCGAAGCGCGTTCGGGCGGCGCAGCGACCGTGCGCAAGAGCGATCAGAACGCCTTCTCCCTGCCCTCGGCCAACCTGCCGCCGTCGCGGCGGGTGGATTTCAGTGTCGGCAACAGCTTCTTTCGCAGCCCTTGGGTGATCGCGCCATCGACCACCACTGCGCGCGACGGTCTCGGCCCACTCTTCAACACCAACGCCTGCCAGAACTGTCACATCAAGGACGGTCGCGGTCATCCGCCCGCACCTGATGCAACCAATGCGGTGTCGATGCTGGTGCGCCTGTCGATTCCCGACGCGCCGCCCTATGCCAAGGTCATCGAGCAGCTCGGCGTGGTGCCGGAGCCGGTCTATGGCGGACAGTTCCAGGACATGGCCGTGCCCGGTGTCGCCCCGGAAGGCAAAGTGCGGGTCGACTACACGCCGGTGCCGGTGCGCTTCAAGGATGGCACCGAGATCGAGCTGCGCAAGCCGACGCTGCAGATCACTCAGCTCGGTTACGGTCCGATGCACCCGGACACACGTTTCTCCGCGCGGGTCGCGCCGCCGATGATCGGCCTGGGCCTGCTCGAAGCCATCCCGGAAGACGCGATCCTTGCCAACGCCGCTGCCCAGGCCAAAGCGAAAAACGGCATCAACGGTCGGCCCAACCGGGTCTGGGATGATCAGTTACAGAAAACCGTCATCGGTCGATTCGGCTGGAAGGCCGGACAACCGAACCTCAATCAACAGAACGTTCATGCGTTCTCTGGTGACATGGGCCTGACCACCAGCCTGCGGCCGTTCGACGACTGCACCGACGCGCAAACCGCCTGCAAACAGGCGCCGAACGGCAACGGCCCGGACGGCGAACCGGAAGTCAGCGATAACATCCTGCGGCTGGTGCTGTTCTACAGCCGCAACCTGGCGGTCCCGGCGCGCCGTGGCGTCGGCAACCCGCAGGTGCTGGCCGGCAAGAATCTGTTCTTCCAGGCGGGTTGCCAGTCGTGCCATACGCCGAAATACACCACCGCCGCCAATGCCGCCGAACCGGAACTGGCCAATCAGGTGATTCGTCCGTACAGCGATTTGCTGCTGCATGACATGGGCGAAGGTCTGGCCGATCACCGCAGTGAATTCCAGGCCTCCGGCCGCGACTGGCGCACGCCGCCGTTGTGGGGGATCGGCCTGACGCAAGCGGTCAGTGGCCACACGCAATTCTTGCATGACGGTCGCGCCCGCAATCTGCTCGAAGCCGTGCTGTGGCATGGCGGCGAAGCGACGGCGGCGCAGCAACAGGTTTTGTCTTTCAATGCCGAGCAACGCGCTGCGCTGCTGGCGTTTCTGAACTCACTTTAAATTCTGAAAAAGCATCGGGAGCCCGACATGTTCCGTCCCAAGTTACTGTTCACCAGCCTTGCCGCGCTCGCCCTCGGCGCCTGCTCGCCGCAGGATCCGCAAGCGGTCACCTCGGCGGCCATCGCCAAATCGGTGATCCTGCCGACCTACACCCGCTGGGTCGAAGCCGACAAGCAACTGGCGGTCAGCGCCCTCGCCTACTGCCAGGGCAAGGAAACCCTGGAAACCGCGCGCGCCGATTTCCTGCATGCGCAGAAAGCCTGGGCCGAGCTGCAACCGCTGCTGATCGGCCCGCTGGCCGAAGGCAACCGTTCGTGGCAGGTGCAGTTCTGGCCGGACAAGAAAAACCTCGTCGGCCGTCAGGTCGAGCAATTGGTCACCGCCCAGCCGCAGATCGATGCCGCCGCCCTGGCCAAATCCAGCGTCGTGGTGCAAGGCCTGTCGGCCTACGAATACATTCTGTTCGATGCCAAGCCTGACGTCGCCAACGAGGCGCAGAAAGCCAAGTACTGCCCGCTGCTGATCGCCATCGGCGAGCGCCAGAAGCAACTGGCCGAAGACATTCTGCAAGGCTGGAACAACACCGACGGCATGCTCGCGCAGATGAGCAAATTCCCTAACCAGCGCTATGCCGACTCCCACGAAGCAATCGCCGATCTGCTGCGCGTACAAGTGACAGCGCTGGACACCTTGAAGAAAAAACTCGGCACGCCGATGGGCCGTCAGAGCAAAGGCGTGCCGCAACCGTTCCAGGCCGATGCGTGGCGCAGCCAGTCGTCGCTGACGGCGCTGGAAGCCAGCCTTGCCGCCGCCAAAACCGTCTGGGAAGGCGTCGACAACAAAGGTCTGCGCGGTCTGTTGCCCGCCGAGCAGAAGCCGCTCGCGGACAAGATCGACGCCGCTTATGCCGCGTCGCTGAAGCTGTTCGACAGCACCCAGCGTTCGCTGACTGAAATGCTTCAGGACGACGCCGGTCGCCAGCAGCTCAACGACATCTACGACAGCCTCAACGTCGTCCATCGCCTGCATGAAGGCGAGCTGGCCAAGGCGCTGGGCATCCAACTGGGCTTCAACGCCAACGACGGTGACTGATGAGGGCGAGTGCCATGCTGCGACGTCAGGTGCTGACTTTAGGAAGTGCACTGCTGGGAGCAGTGACGCTGGGCGGCTGGACGCTGTTCAAACGCAAGGATCAGAGCCCGCTGTTGCTGTCGGCGCGCGACGACACCGATGGCAAGCATTACGCGGTCGGTTATCGCCTCGACGGTACGCGGGTGTTCGCCACCCACGTCGGTCAGCGTTGCCATGACATCATCAATCACCCGACGCAGCCGCTGGCGCTGTTCGTCGCACGGCGTCCGGGCACCGAGAGCTACCTGATCGACCTGCGCGACGGCAAGCTGCTGCAGACCGTGACGTCGCAGCCGAACCGGCACTTTTACGGCCACGCCGTGGTGCACAAGGACGGCGAATACCTGTACGCCACTGAAAACGACACGACCGATCCTGGCCGTGGTTTGCTCGGGGTGTACAAGTTCGACGGCGAACGGCTGCTGCACACAGGCGAGATCTCCACCCACGGCCTCGGTCCGCATCAGGTGTCATGGATGCCTGACGGCGAGACGCTGGTGGTGGCCAACGGCGGGATTCGCACCGAGGCGGAAAGCCGCGTCGACATGAACCTCGACGCCATGGAGCCGAGCCTGGTCCTGATGCAACGCGACGGTACGCTGCTGAGCAAGGAAACCCTTGCCCAGCAGATGAACAGCGTGCGCCATCTGGGCATCGCCAGCGACGGCACCATCGTCGCCGGCCAGCAATTCATGGGCCCGTCCCACGAGCGCTCGGAGCTGTTGGCGATCAAGCGGCCAGGGCAACCGTTTGTGGCGTTCCCGGTAGCCGAACATCAGTTGCAGGCGATGGGGCATTACACCGCCAGCGTCGCCGTGCACAGCGAGCTGCGTCTGGTCGCCCTGACCGCTCCGCGCGGCAACCGCTTCTTTATCTGGGATCTGGACAGCGCAGAGGTTCGCCTTGATGCGCCGTTGCCGGATTGCGCTGGCGTCGGTGCGGTGAAGGACGGTTTCGTGGTGACCTCGGGACAGGGTCGTTGCCGCTACTACGATTGCCGTCAGGATCAGTTGCTGGCCAAGCCGCTGGAATTGCCGGCGGGGCTCTGGGATAACCATCTTCACTTGATGGCCTAGGCACCACCCAATTGTGGCGAGGGAGCTTGTCGAATCGTCGCACCGTCCCGCTGGACTGCGCAGCAGGCCCTGCTTTTGCACAAAAAGAGGAGCCGCTTCGCGTCCCAGCGGGAGCAAGCTCCCTCGCCACAGGGTTCCGGTGTGCAGCACCTGTAACAACTGCCAGTTGGAATCCCCCCTGCACTCGGAGTAATGTGCCCGCCTGTCTCATGATTTATCCAAGGAACTGGACATATGCTGCGTCGCCGCATGCTGATCATGTTGGGTGTTGTTTTGCTGATCGTCCTGGTACTGGGCGGTTACAAGGCCTTTTCGATCTACACGATGATCCAGGGCTTCTCCAAGCCCAAGCCACCGATCAGTGTCGCCGTCGCCAATGCCAGCGAACAGCCGTGGCAGATGCGCTTGCCCACCGTCGGCACGCTCAAGGCGTTGCAAGGCGTGGAGCTGAGTCTGGAAGTCGCCGGCACCGTCACCGAGCTCAAATTCGAATCCGGACAGAAGGTCAAGACCGGGCAACCGCTGCTGCAACTCGACAGCGCCGTCGAAACCGCTCTGCTGGAAACCGCCCGGGCTGACCTCGGGCTGGCGCAACTGGATTTCGCGCGGGGCAGCCAACTGGTCGACAGCCGCGCCATCTCCAAGGGCGAATACGACCGCCTCTCCGCCGTGCTGCAAAAGAACAAGGCCACGGTCAATCAGCTCAACGCCTCCCTGGCGAAAAAACGCATCCTCGCGCCCTTCAGCGGCACCATCGGCATCCGTCAGGTCGACGTCGGCGACTACCTCGCCAGCGGCACCCGAATCGCCACATTGCAGGATTTGAGCAGCCTCTACGCCGACTTTTACGTGCCCGAACAATCGGTGCCGAAACTCGCCGTCGGCCAACCCGTACAGATCAGCGTCGCCGCGTACCCCGGGCAGAACTTCGCCGGCAAGATCAGCGCGATCAACCCGATCGTCGAAAGCACCACGCGCAACATTCTGGTCCGCGCCACCCTGGCCAACCCCGACGGCAAACTGCTGCCGGGCATGTTCGCCAGCCTCCAGGTGCTGCTGCCGGATCAGCAGCAACACATCGTGGTGCCGGAAAGCGCAATCACTTACACGCTCTACGGCAACTCGGTCTACGTGGTCGCACAGAAGAAGGCCGAGGACGGCAGCGTCGAAAAAGACGACAAGGACCAACCGGTGCTGATCGCCGAACGGCGCTTTATCGAGACCGGCGAACGCCGTGATGGCCTGGTGTTGATCAACAAGGGCGTGCAGAACGGCGAGCAGGTCGTGACGGCCGGCCAGATCAAACTGGACAACGGCGCGCGCATTGCCATCAGCGCCGACAAGACCCTCGGCGAGCAGAACAGTCCGCCCCGCGCCGACTGATCAAGGAATCCCCATGGCTTTTACCGATCCGTTCATCCGCCGCCCGGTGCTGGCCACCGTGGTCAGCCTGCTGATTGTGCTGCTGGGCTTCCAGGCCTGGAGCAAGCTGCCGCTGCGCCAATATCCACAAATGGAAAACGCCCTGATCACCGTGACCACGGCGTACCCCGGGGCCAACGCGGAAACCATTCAGGGCTATATCACCCAACCGATGCAGCAGAGCCTGGCGAGCGCCGAAGGCATCGACTACATGACCTCGGTCAGCCGGCAGAACTTCTCGACGATCTCGATCTACGCGCGCATCGGTGCCAACACTGACCGCTTGTTTACCGAGTTACTGGCCAAGGCCAACGAGGTCAAGAACAAGCTGCCCCAGGACGCCGAAGATCCGGTGCTGAGCAAAGAGTCCGCCGACGCCTCGGCGCTGATGTACATCAGCTTCTTCAGCAAGGATTTGAGCAACCCGCAGATCACCGACTACCTGTCCCGGGTGATCCAGCCGAAACTGGCAACCCTGCCGGGCATGGCCGAAGCGGAAATTCTCGGCAACCAGGTGTTCGCCATGCGCCTGTGGCTCGACCCGGTGAAACTCGCCGGCTTCGGCCTCAGCGCCGCCGACGTGACCGCTGCGGTGCGCCAGTACAACTTCCTCTCCGCTGCCGGCGAAGTGAAAGGTGAATACACCGTCACCAGCATCAACGCCAACACCGAACTGAAATCCGCCGAAGCCTTTGCGGCGATTCCGCTCAAGGTCGATGGCGACAGCCGCGTGCTGCTCAGCGATGTGGCGCGGGTGGAAATGGGCGCGGAAAACTACGACACGATCAGTTCGTTCGGCGGCACGCCCTCGGTGTACATCGGCATCAAGGCCACGCCGGGGGCCAACCCGCTGGACGTGATCAAGGAAGTGCGCAAGCTGATGCCCGAGCTGGAGGCACAGCTGCCGCCGAACCTCAAAAGCGAAATCGCCTACGACGCCACGCTGTTTATTCAGGCGTCCATCGACGAGGTGGTGAAAACCCTGTTCGAAGCAGTGCTGATCGTTATCGTCGTGGTGTTCCTGTTCCTCGGGGCGTTGCGCTCGGTGGTGATCCCGGTGGTGACCATTCCATTGTCGATGATCGGCGTGATGTTCTTCATGCAGATGATGGGGTACTCGATGAACCTGCTGACGCTGCTGGCGATGGTGTTGGCCATCGGTCTGGTGGTGGATGATGCGATTGTCGTGGTGGAAAACATCCATCGGCACATCGAAGAAGGCAAGACGCCGTTCGATGCTGCGCTGGAAGGCGCCCGGGAAATAGCCATGCCCGTGGTATCGATGACCATCACCCTGGCGGCGGTGTACGCGCCGATCGGTTTCCTCACCGGACTGACCGGGGCGCTGTTCAAGGAGTTCGCGCTGACCCTGGCCGGTGCGGTGGTGATTTCCGGCATCGTCGCCCTGACGCTGTCGCCGATGATGTGCGCCTACTTGCTGCGCCACGAAGAAAACCCCAGCGGCCTGGCCCATCGCCTGGACCGCCTCTTCGACAGCCTCAAGCGCCGCTATCAAAGCATGCTCCACGGCACGCTCAACACCCGCCCGGTGGTGCTGGTGTTCGCGCTGATCGTGTTGTGCCTGATCCCGGTGTTCCTCAAGTTCACCAAGTCGGAACTGGCGCCGGACGAAGACCAGGGCATCATTTTCATGATGGCCAGCGCGCCGCAGCCGACCAACCTTGAGTACCTGAGCGCCTACACCGACGAATTCATTACCATCTTCAAAGCGTTTCCCGAGTACTACTCCTCGTTCCAGATCAACGGCTACAACGGCGTGCAGGCCGGGATCGGCGGTTTCCTGCTCAAGCCATGGAACGAGCGCAGCCGCACCCAGATGGAAATCCTTCCCGAGGTGCAGAGCAAACTGGAAGGCATTTCCGGCTTGCAGATCTTCGGTTTCAACCTGCCCTCCCTGCCCGGCACCGGTGAAGGTTTGCCGTTCGAATTCGTCGTCAATACCGCCAACGACTATGAGCTGCTGCTGCAAGTCGCTGACCGAATCAAGAAACGCGCCATGGAATCGGGCAAATTCGCTTTCGTCGACCTCGACCTGGCCTTTGACAAACCGGAAGTGGTGGTCGATATCGACCGCGCCAAGGCCGCGCAGATGGGTGTGTCGATGCTCGACCTCGGCGGCACGCTGGCGACATTGCTCGGTGAGGCGGAAATCAACCGTTTCACCATCGACGGGCGCAGCTACAAGGTGATCGCGCAGGTCGAACGGGCCTACCGCGACAATCCGGAGTGGCTGAACAATTACTACGTGAAAAATACCCAGGGCGAGTTACTGCCACTGTCGACCCTGATCAAGGTCAGCGACCGTGCGCGGCCGCGCCAGCTCAATCAGTTCCAGCAGCTCAACGCGGCAAAGATTTCCGGCTTCCCGCTGGTGAGCATGGGCGAAGCCATCGACACCGTTCTGCAGATCGCTCGGGAAGAAGCGCCGGCCGGGTTTGCCTTCGACTATGGCGGTGCTTCGCGCCAATACGTGCAGGAAGGCAGCGCCTTGTGGGTGACTTTCACCCTGGCGCTGGCGATCATTTTTCTGGTGCTGGCGGCGCAGTTCGAAAGCTTCCGCGATCCTTTGGTGATATTGGTCACCGTGCCGCTGTCGATTTGCGGCGCGCTGATTCCGCTGTTCCTCGGCTGGTCGAGCATGAACATCTACACCCAGGTCGGGTTGGTGACGCTGATTGGCCTGATCAGCAAACACGGCATTCTGATCGTCGAGTTCGCCAACCAGTTGCGCAAGGACAAGGGCCTGACGGCGCGAGAGGCGGTGGAAGAAGCCGCAGCGATTCGCTTGCGCCCGGTGCTCATGACCACAGCGGCGATGGTGTTCGGCATGGTGCCGCTGATTCTGGCGACCGGGGCGGGGGCGGTCAGCCGCTTTGATATCGGCATGGTGATTGCCACGGGGATGTCGATCGGTACGCTGTTTACGCTGTTCGTGCTGCCGTGCGTCTACACATTTCTGGCGAAACCGGATCCCAAATAACACCTATGTCCCCCCTGTGGGAGCGGGCTTGCTCGCGAATGCGGTTTGATCGTTCCCACGCTCCGCGTGGGAATGCAGCCCGGGACGCTCTGCGTCCCATTGGAACGCGGAGCGTCCCTAGAGGCATTCCCACGCAGAGCGTGGGAACGATCAAGACAGGGGATATGTATTGGCCCGAATACCGACAATAAAAAAGGCCTCGCATTTGCGAGGCCTTTTATTTGGGCTTCGATCGTTTCAACTGGCTGGCCTCATCCCTTGCGACAGACCAAACATGAACAACAGCAGATCATGATCTGGCTGGGTTGCCACGGAGGCCTTCGCCACCCGTGGTACCGCGCAGTGAGCGTCTGTTTCAGACGCGCCGATGACCTGCATGCGCGGCTGCTCCCAAGCCGCCACCGCCAGAGAAGCAACTGCCAAGGCCCCTACCAGGAACATACCTCGTGCAATTTCGAGTTTCATCGCTATAAACCTTTGATAGCGCTGCCAAACGCCGTCTCATAAAAATAGACGAGTTTTTTCCAGTCGGCTTCGCGGAACGACGAATGGCGCCGCAATTGCTTCATGTCATGCTGCGCTGCGCGATAGGCGGTCAGACGCTGACGGCATTTTTCCAGATCGATCAATGCCACTTCGACCTTGGCCGCTTCGCCTTCACCGGTCACCCGGACAAATACGTGCTTGATGTAAATGCAGCTGTGTTGCCAGCGGCCCTTGTGCATGCGTGCCAGGTTCTCGGCCAGATCCTTGAGCACCCGCTCAAAGATTCCGTCGCCACACTGATCGCGACCGCCAGCAGCGGCCAGCCAGTGCTCCAGCTCCTGGAAACCGTCGAGGGACCTGGTCACCAGCAACGCGCGCCATTTGTGCTGCGGATCAGGCTGTGCACCACAAAACACGATCTCGGGGACGCGCACGCCCAGCTTGCTGACGCCGGTCAGCGCATCCAGTTCACGCAATACGGTCGGACGGCCGAACGGGTGCAGCCAACTGCGGTAGATGTGCCCCGTCTGGCGCTTGGCGTACAGCAGTTGGCCGTCACGCCCGACCACGCGTTGCACACCACTTTCGCCACCGCGCCGCACGTTGGGTTCTTCAACCCATTCGCCACGCTGGTTCCAGTAGTAATCGAAACGATCCTGTGCTGCGACATCCGCTTCAACCGCTGCTTGCACTGCCATCCTCTACCTCTTGCGTAATACGTAAACCCGCCACATCGCATAGAGCGGAATAAAGTCCAGTTGTTCCTGAATGCGGAAACCGGCCTGTTCAAATTCTTTTTCGATCGTCGCCGCCGGAATCAGAAAACGATTCTGGTAGTCGCGATTCGGGCGATCCAGCTCGGCGCGCTTGCGCTTCCAGGCTTTGAAATTGCCGTCGACCCACAAGGAAACAATCACACTGTCGCGGGTTACCCGTTCGAACTCGCGCAGGATCACCTGACGGTGCTCGGACTCACCGATATGGTGCAGCAGACGCATGCAGAAAATGCTGTCGACCGCGTTATCCGGCAGGGCGATATCAAACGCCGAGGTGTGCAACGGCTGAACGCGCTTTACCACATCGGCCGGTTGCCCTTGCAACGCCGTTTTGATCATCGATTCGGAGTTGTCCGCGCCGATGATCACCCGGTTGGGTTTTTCTGCCAGCAGCGGCCAGAACCGCCCGGCACCGCAGGGTAGATCCAGCACCAGGCCAGGGTCACCCGCAAGCGCCAGGGCCTTGCGTGCCAATTGCTCATCGCGCCAGTGGGACAGACGACGGCCCAGACTTTCCTTGTGCTTGCGCAGATATCGCTGTGCGTGCTGGTCGTCGTACTTTTCGGAAAAATCGAGCTTGATCGGGTCGGCCATCATCTGGACTCCTGAATGTCTGATGACGCCACCTTAATCAGTGGCGTGTCAGCGTCAGGTCATCCAATTGTGAAAAAAATGTAAGGTAAACCGACAAATTATTACAACGTTATACAGGATTTAGACAGCTGGGCGGGAGTAGCCTGAAGCGACTATTCGCGTCCATTCCCGCCAAGATCTACCTCGAATCGGCAGCCATTGGGCTCCATCGTGCTGAGACTCACGGTCCAGCCCTGGTTTTCGCAGATGCGCTGCACCAGCGACAGGCCAAGCCCCAGGCCCTCGCCGCGTTTTTCGCTGCCGCGCACGAAAGGCTCAAACATCGCCTCGCGCTTTTCTTCAGGGATGCCAACGCCGGAATCCTCGACGATAAAGCCGTTGGCAGTGAGCGTCAGGCGAATGAAACCCTGTTCGGTGTAATGCAGCGCGTTGCGCAGCAGGTTGCCCATGACCGCGTTGAGCAACGTCGCGTTGTAACGGCTATCCGCTGGGTTGCCCGGCTCGAACAGCAATGTCAGGCCCTTGCGTTCGATCGGCTCACGCCACAGGCAGAGCAAGCTTTGCGCCACCTGCGTGAGGTTTTGCTGCGGTGCCGCGCCAGGTTCTTCGTTCTGCGCGCGGGCCAGCATCAGAAAGGTTTGCACCAGCTCGCGCATCTCTTCACTGGCTCGAGCAATGCGCTCCACCTGAGCCCGACCGCGCTGGTCGATACCCGGATTTTCCAGCAGCAGTTCGCAGGAGCTGGCCAACACCATCAACGGCGTGCGTAACTCATGGCTGACGTCGCTGGTGAACAGGCGCTCACGCGTCAATGCCTGACGCAAGCGCCCCAACGTGGCATCGAACGCTACTGCCAACTCACCGACCTCGTCAGCCGCGTAATCCGGCGCCAACGGTGGCGCCAATCCGAGCAACTGGTCGCGATGGCGGACCTGGCGCGCCAGGCGCACCACCGGCGCCATCACCTTGCGCGCGAGTACCCAGCCGAGAAACACCGCCAGTGCCAGGCTGAGCACGAAACCCACCAGGACCACGGCGAACAGCACGCGCTCGCGCTCCTCGAAATCGCTTTGATCCTGCAGCAGCACATAACGACGGCCATCCACGATCTCGACCATCGCGTGGTAGGACAGTTGCTCACGAAAGACTTCGTGGAAACCCGAATCCAGATGACGCAGGTCCTTGGGCAGCTCGAAATCACCGGGGCCGCCACTGAAATAGAACAACTGATCCGGCTCCGGCCGATGGCTCCAGTCCGAGACGTTGTCCATCAACAGCAGGCGCTGCAGGTCGCCGCCCAAGCCTGCCGAGATCAGTTTTTCTTCGACCAGATGCACCGTCGCGACGATGCCCATGGCGAAGGCCCCCGCCACCAGCGCGCTCATCAGCGCAAAGGCAATGATGATCCGCTGGGAAAGACTTTGCCTGAACTCCATCAGGCATCGGCCAAGCGGTAACCGACTCCGTGCACGGTGTGCAGCAGCGGCTTGGCAAACGGTTTGTCGATCACTTGGCGCAACTGATGGACATGGCTGCGCAGGCTGTCGCTGTCCGGGCAATCATCGCCCCACAAGGCCTCTTCGAGAATTTCCCGGCGCAAGACGTGCGGACTTTTCTGCATCAACACCGCCAACAATTTGAGGCCAACCGGGTTGAGTTTCAGCAGCTTGCCGTCGCGGGTCACTTCCAGGGTATCGAGGTCGTAGCTCAGGTCACCGACCTGCAAGGCACGCCGCCCGCCGCCCTGGGCGCGGCGCATCACGGCTTCGACACGCGCGGCGAGCTCCGACAGGGCGAAGGGCTTGATCAGGTAATCGTCGGCTCCGGACTTGAAGCCCTGCAAACGGTCATCCAACTGATCGCGGGCGGTGAGCATGATCACCGGGGTGTCGCGCCGGGCGTCTTCACGCAGACGCTTGCACAGGGTGTAGCCATCGATACCGGGCAGCATGATGTCGAGCACGATCAGGTCGTAATGCTCAGTGGCCGCCAGATGCAGGCCCGACAGGCCGTCTTGTGCGCAGTCGACGGTATAGCCTTTGAGGCCCAGATAATCGGCCAGATTGGCCAGGATGTCGCGGTTGTCTTCAACCAGCAGAATACGCATGGGTACCTCCTCCGAACGGGGTAGCGGCCGTCTTGGCCCGCGCAGCTTACGGCCAAGTGTGGCCCAGAGCTAGGCATGTGTCGGGTTGTTTCGCGAGAAAAATGCTGATTGCGGCACGCAACGCTTTTTTCACTTTCGGTTAACGATTCGCCGACGCCGAGGGCGGCAGACTCCGCGCGGTTGCGCACTTAGAACACACTGACCGACCCAGGAAAAACCCCATGGTAACGACCTCTGCCCGCCCCATTTCCAGGCCTTTGAATTTGTGGCTGTGCCTGGGCATTCCCATCGCCGCGGCGATCATGCTGGTGTTGCTGGAACTGACCGACCTGGATATGACACTGGCGCGCCTGTTCTACGACCCGGTTGCCGGTGATTTTATCGGACGCCATAGCTACTTCCTCGAAGACATCCTGCATGACCGTGCCAAACAGGTGGTGATCGCGTTCTCGGTGTTTGCCATCCTTGGCTTTGTCGGCACTTTTTTCCTCGACCGGCTCAAACCGTTCAAGCGCGAACTGGGTTGCCTGGTGCTGTCGCTCGGTTTGGCCACCTCGTTCGTGACGCCCGTCAAAGCGGTGACCGCGGTGCAATGCCCGTGGAGCCTGGAGCAATTCGGCGGCCATGAAACCTACAGCAAACTGATGGAACATCGCCCGGCCACCGACAAGCCGGGACGGTGCTGGCCGGGTGGCCATGCCGCAACAGGGTTCACCTTGTTTGCGCTGTTTTTCGTGCTGCGCGACCGTCGTCCAAGACTGGCGCGGCAAGCGTTCGTGTTTGCCTTTGCGCTGGGTTCGGTGTTCTCGATCAGCCGCATGATGCAGGGCGCGCACTTCTTTTCGCACAACGTGTGGACGGCGATCTTCTGCTGGCTGATTTGTCTGGGGGCGTATTACTGGGTGCTTTATCGTCCGGCGAGCAAGGCTGCGACGGTAATGAATCCACACCCGATCAACGCCTGAAACACGCATTCAATGTAGGAGTGAGCTTGCTCGCGATAGCGGTGTGTCAGTCACTGACTATTTGAATGACACACCGCTATCGCGAGCAAGCTCACTCCTACAGGGGATCGGTGTGAAGCTGAAATCCGGGCAATAAAAAACCCCGCCTGCTCGCGCAGGCGGGGTTTTGCGTTACAGGGCCAGGGCTGGCTTACATCATGCCGCCCATGCCACCCATGCCGCCCATGTCTGGCATACCGCCGCCAGCCGAGCCTTCTTTCTTCGGTGCATCAGCGATCGCCGCTTCAGTGGTCAGGATCAGACCGCCGATGGAGGATGCTGCCTGCAGCGCCGAACGAGTCACCTTGGTTGGGTCCAGGATGCCCAGTTCGATCATGTCGCCGTATTCGCCGGAAGCGGCGTTGTAACCGTAGTTACCTTTGCCGTTCTTCACTTCGTTAACGACAACACTTGGCTCGTCACCGGAGTTGGCAGCAATCTGACGCAGCGGCGCTTCAACAGCGCGACGCAGCACCGCGATGCCGACGTTCTGGTCAGCGTTGTCGCCGGTCAGACCGGTCAAGGCTTCCAGAGCACGGATCAGCGCAACGCCACCGCCAGGCACCACGCCTTCTTCAACGGCTGCACGGGTTGCGTGCAGGGCGTCTTCAACGCGGGCTTTCTTCTCTTTCATTTCAACTTCGGAACCGGCGCCAACCTTGATCACTGCAACGCCGCCGGACAGCTTGGCCAGACGCTCTTGCAGTTTTTCACGGTCGTAGTCCGAGGACGTTTCGGCAACCTGGGCGCGGATCTGAGCGATACGGCCTTCGATGTCTGCCTGCACGCCAGCACCGTCAACGATGATGGTGTTTTCCTTGGAGATGGTCACGCGCTTGGCGCTACCCAGGTTTTCCAGGGTGGCGCTTTCGAGGCTCAGGCCGATCTCTTCGGAGATGACAGTACCGCCGGTCAGAACAGCGATGTCCTGCAGCATGGCCTTGCGACGGTCGCCGAAACCTGGAGCCTTGACGGCCGCGACTTTGACGATGCCACGCATGTTGTTCACAACCAGCGTCGCCAGGGCTTCGCCTTCAACGTCTTCGGAAACGATCAGCAGCGGACGGCCGGCTTTGGCAACGGCTTCCAGTACTGGCAGCATTTCACGGATGTTGGAGATCTTCTTGTCGACCAGCAGGATCAGCGGGCTGTCCAGCTCGGCAACCATGGTGTCTGGCTTGTTGACGAAGTACGGCGACAGGTAGCCACGGTCGAACTGCATGCCTTCTACAACCGACAGTTCGTTTTCCAGGCCCGAGCCTTCTTCTACGGTGATCACGCCTTCTTTGCCGACTTTTTCCATGGCTTCGGCAATGATGTCGCCGATGGAGCTGTCGGAGTTGGCAGAGATGGTGCCGACCTGAGCAATAGCCTTGGTGTCAGCGCATGGCTTGGACAGTTTTTTCAGCTCGGCAACGATGGCGATGGTTGCCTTGTCGATGCCGCGCTTCAGATCCATTGGGTTCATGCCGGCAGCGACGGCCTTGTAGCCCTCGTTGACGATTGCCTGAGCCAGAACGGTAGCGGTGGTGGTGCCGTCGCCTGCGTCATCGTTGGCACGGGAGGCAACGTCTTTGACCAGCTGCGCGCCCATGTTCTCGAAACGGTCTTCCAGTTCGATTTCTTTTGCTACGGAAACGCCATCCTTGGTGATGGTCGGAGCGCCGAAGCTTTTCTCGATGATCACGTTACGGCCTTTCGGGCCCAGGGTCGCTTTTACCGCGTCAGCCAGAACGTTGACGCCTTTGAGCATCTTGGAGCGGGCGGAATCGCCGAATTTAACTTCTTTAGCAGCCATGATCGATATTCCTTAAATACTTTGTAGTAACGGGAAAATGAACGGGAAATCAGTCTTCCAGAACGGCGAGAATTTCGTTCTCGCTCATTACCAGCAGGTCTTCGCCGTCGACTTTCACAGTGTTGCTGCCGGAGTAAGGGCCGAAAACAACCTTGTCACCCACTTTCACGGCCAGCGCACGTACTTCACCGTTTTCCAGTGCCTTGCCTGGACCCGCAGCCAGAATCACACCGTGGTTGGCTTTTTCAGCAGCCGAACCTGGCAGGACGATACCGCCAGCGGTTTTCTTTTCTTCTTCGCTGCGACGGATAACGACGCGGTCATGCAGAGGACGAAGCTTCATTGTCGATCTCTCCTAATTGTGGTTTTCATCGGCCGGTGTAGTCCCGGCGGGTTTAACGAATCCGGCCTGCGCCGGTTGCGGTCCGTCGAGCGAACCGCGCAAGTCTGTCCGGTTTGAATACCGGAAACCTTTCGGTGACCGATACATAGGGGCGTACAAGCCGATTACAAGGGCTGACGGAAAAAATTTTTCATCGCGGCAGCGTAAAAAATTGCCCAAACGAACACGGCACCTGAAGGTGCCGTGTCGATGCAGAGGTTACTTGTGGTCGCGGTGTTCGAACTCGCCTTCGATCACATTCGGCTCGCGTCCCAGCGGTTCGCGCGGCGCAGGACCGCCACGCGATTGCAGGTCGTCGGCGAAGGCGCGTTGGCGCATGGCCTGGTCTTCGGCGCGCTGGCGCATTTTGTTTGCCAGCAGACGACGAGTGAACGGCAACAGCATCACCAGACCCACCACATCGCTGATGAAACCCGGAATGATCAACAGGCCACCGGCCAGTGCCAGCATCAGGCCTTCGAGCATGGTTTGTGCGGGCAGTTCGCCGCGGTTCAGGCTTTCACGGGCACGCAGTGCCGTGGCCAGACCGGCGATGCGCAACACAAACACACCGAACATCGAGCCGACAATGATCAGCAGCAGGGCCGGGAAAAACCCGATCGCCCCTGCCACTTTGACGAATACGAACAGCTCCAGCACTGGAAACAGCAGAAAGAGCAACAGAAAAGGGCGCATCAAAGTTTCCTCAACGCAAGAAATGCCTTGCAGTAAGCCTTAGATGACGTCGCCCTTGCGTGAATTCAAGCTTAATCTGCCGTATTTTTTGGCCAGGATGCGGCGTGAGCCAGAGAAACCAAGGCCTCACGTACTTGTGTCGGCGTATTACATGGCGCTGCGAAGGGCAACCAATACACCGCCTGACCAATGCGCAGGTGCATACCCTCGCTGTCGATCCCGGCCAGTTGCGCCGGCACGGTAGTCGGCAGCCCGGCGAGTTCGACGTAATGGGCGATGGCCTTGGCGTGGTCACTGTTCATGTGCTCGACCATGCTGATCTCAGCCTTGCCGGCGAACGGATTGGCCAGGGTCAGATTCTCAACCCAGTAGATCGCACCGAAACCGCCGATGTAGCGGTGACGCACCGGATTGAGCACCCAGAAATCAAAGTCATGGGCCTTGTGATAGTTCTGCGAATCCGGGAAGTAACGGTAATAACGCTCGGCGGCGGCGTCGATGGTGGCAGGATCTTCCAGCTTTTGCGCTTCGGCCAAATAGGTCAGACGGCCGACAGCCTGCACGTCGTCGGCTTCACGCTCGCCGACCAGCATCGAACATTTCGGGTCTTTTTGCAGATTGTGCGTGTGCTGGGCAATGCGGCTGATCAGGATCAGCGGACGGCCCTGCTCGTCCAGGCAATACGGCACAACGGAGCCAAAAGGAAATCCCGGCATCGACTTGGAGTGGGTCGACAGCACTCCGCGGTATTCCTTGAGAAGCAATTCTCGGGCATTCTTCGCCACTTCAACGCTCAATTTATGACTCCTTAAATGGATTCCGTCTAGAAAACGGACAGGCGCGCGGATAAAAGTAACCGGCACGCATCGGGCAATACTCACGGGCAACCTGGCCTGGACCGGTGCCGAGCGAGCGTTGCCGGCAACAAAAACAACTCAGACCTGCCAGCGAGACATGCGAATGCAACTCAACGACAAAGTAATCATTATCACCGGCGGTTGCCAGGGTTTGGGCCGTTCCATGGCTGAGTATTTCGCCGGCAAAGGCGCGAAACTGGCCTTGGTCGATCTGAACCAGGAAAAACTCGACGACGCCGTGGCCGCGTGCAAAGCCAAGGGTGTCGAAGCGCGCAGCTACCTGTGCAACGTCGCCAATGAAGAGCAGGTCGAGCACATGGTTGCTCAGGTCGCCGCCGATTTCGGCGCGATTCACGGTCTGATCAACAATGCCGGCATCCTGCGCGATGGCCTGCTGTTGAAGGTCAAGGATGGCGAAATGACCAAGATGAGCCTGGCCCAGTGGCAGGCGGTGATCGACGTCAACCTGACCGGCGTTTTCCTCTGCACCCGTGAGGTGGCGGCGAAAATGGTCGAGTTGAAGAATAGCGGCGCGATCATCAATATTTCGTCGATCTCCCGTGCGGGGAACGTCGGCCAGACCAACTATTCCGCAGCCAAGGCTGGCGTCGCGGCAGCGACAGTAACCTGGGCGAAGGAGCTGGCGCGTTACGGCATTCGCGTGGCGGGCATTGCGCCGGGCTTCATCGAAACCGAAATGACATTGGGCATGAAGCCGGAAGCGCTGGAGAAGATGACATCGGGGATTCCGCTCAAGCGCATGGGCAGGCCGGAAGAGATCGCCCATTCGGCGGCGTACATCTTCGAAAACGACTATTACACCGGGCGGATTCTGGAGATGGATGGCGGGTTGCGGATCTAACCGACGATACAAAACAACTGTGGGAGCGGGCTTGCTCGCGAACGCGTTGGGTCAGACGACTAATCAGTTGAATGACACACCGCGTTCGCGAGCAAGCCCGCTCCCACATTTTTATCCAGCGTTTGTTTAATCGTCGCTGATGGTGATATTCGGCATCGCCGGCGTTGCCGCTTCCTGCAACACAATGCGCGCGCCAACGTGGCGGGCCAGTTCCTGATAGACCATGGCAATCTGGCTGTCCGGCTCGGCGATTACCGTGGGTTTGCCACCGTCGGCCTGCTCACGGATCAGCATCGACAGCGGCAGCGAGGCCAGCAATTCGACGCCGTACTGGGTCGCCAGTTTCTCACCGCCGCCTTCACCGAACAAATGCTCGGCATGGCCGCAGTTCGAGCAGATGTGCACCGCCATGTTTTCCACCACGCCCAGCACCGGAATGTTGACCTTGCGGAACATTTCCACGCCTTTGCGCGCGTCGAGCAGCGCCAGGTCCTGCGGCGTGGTGACGATCACCGCGCCCGCCACCGGGACTTTCTGCGCCAGGGTCAGTTGGATATCACCGGTGCCCGGCGGCATGTCGATGACCAGATAGTCCAGGTCGCCCCACGCGGTTTGTGTGACCAGTTGCAGCAACGCCCCGGAAACCATCGGCCCGCGCCAGACCATCGGCGTGTTGTCGTCGGTCAGGAATGCCATGGACATGACTTCCACGCCATGGGCCTTGAGCGGCACGAACCACTTCTGATCCTTGACCTCCGGGCGGGTGCGCTCGGGAATGCCGAACATGATGCCCTGGCTCGGGCCGTAGATATCGGCGTCGAGAATGCCCACCTTCGCGCCTTCGCGGGCCAGCGCCAGCGCGAGGTTGGCGGCGGTGGTCGATTTGCCCACGCCGCCCTTGCCGGACGCCACCGCGACCACGTTCTTGACGTTGGCCAGCCCCGGAATCTGCGCCTGGGCCTTGTGCGCGGCGATCACGCTGGTCACTTCGACGCGAGCAATCACCACGCCTTCGATGTTTTCAATGGCCAGTTGCAGAAGTTGCGCCCAACCGCTCTTGAACAGGCCGGCGGCATAACCGATTTCCATCTGCACATTGACGCGATCACCGACGATCTCGATGTTTTTCACACAACTGGCGCTGACCGGGTCCTGGTTCAGGTAGGGGTCGGTGTATTGGCTGAGGACGGCTTCCACCGCTGCGCGAGTGACGGCGCTCATGGGCAACTCCGATAACAAGACTGGAAAAGATGACGGCTATCCTACGCTGGAGACCGATCTGAGGCGAACAGATTACCCGAGCTGGAAAGCCACTGTGGTGAGGGGATTTATCCCCGTTCGGCTGCGCAGCAGTCGCCAATTCATTGCACACGGTATGACTGTTACACCGAGAAAGCAGGTTTTGGGGCGGCTTCGCCACCCAGCGGGGATAAATCCCCTCGCCACAAGTCCCAGCGGCGCAGGGGTGAAAAATATGCGCCGGCGCTTTATAGTGGCCGACCTCCGTTTCATCAAGTAGCGAAGCCCCATGTCCGAGCCACGCAAGATCCTCGTCACCAGCGCCCTGCCCTACGCCAACGGTTCGATCCACCTTGGCCACATGCTGGAATACATCCAGACCGATATGTGGGTGCGCTTCCAGAAGCATCGCGGCAACCAATGCATTTATGTCTGCGCCGACGACGCCCACGGTTCGGCGATCATGCTGCGTGCGGAAAAGGAAGGCATCACCCCGGAACAACTGATCGCCAACGTGCAGGCTGAACACAGCGCCGACTTTGCCGACTTCCTGGTCGATTTCGACAACTTCCACTCCACTCACGCCGAAGAAAACCGTGAGCTGTCGAGCCAGATCTACCTCAAGCTGCGTGACGCCGGGCACATTGCCCAGCGCTCGATCACCCAGTATTTCGACCCGGAAAAGAAAATGTTCCTGGCCGATCGCTTCATCAAGGGCACCTGCCCGAAATGTGGCACTGAAGACCAGTACGGCGACAACTGCGAAAAATGCGGTGCAACCTACGCACCGACCGACCTGAAGGATCCGAAGTCGGCGATCTCCGGCGCCACCCCGGTGCTCAAGGACTCCCAGCACTTCTTCTTCAAGCTGCCGGACTTCCAGGAAATGCTGCAGGCCTGGACTCGCAGCGGCACCCTGCAGGACGCCGTGGCCAACAAGCTGTCCGAATGGCTGGATGCCGGCCTGCAACAGTGGGACATTTCTCGCGACGCGCCATACTTCGGTTTCGAGATTCCGGGCGAGCCGGGCAAGTATTTCTACGTGTGGCTGGACGCGCCGATCGGTTACATGGCCAGCTTCAAGAACCTCTGTGATCGCACGCCGGAGCTGGACTTCGACGCGTTCTGGGGCAAGGACTCGACCGCCGAGCTGTACCATTTCATCGGCAAGGACATCGTCAACTTCCACGCGCTGTTCTGGCCAGCCATGCTTGAAGGCGCGGGCTTCCGCAAGCCGACCGCAATCAACGTGCACGGCTACCTGACCGTCAACGGCCAGAAGATGTCAAAGTCGCGCGGTACCTTCATCAAGGCCCGGACGTATCTGGATCACCTGTCGCCGGAATACCTGCGCTACTACTACGCGGCCAAGCTCGGCCGTGGCGTCGACGATCTGGACCTGAACCTTGAAGACTTCGTGCAGAAGGTCAACTCCGACCTGGTCGGCAAAGTGGTCAATATCGCCAGCCGTTGCGCCGGTTTTATCCACAAGGGCAACGCCGGGCTGCTGGTCGACAACAATGCCGCGCCGGAGCTGACCGAGGCCTTCCTCGCCGCCGCGCCCGGCATTGCCGACGCTTATGAAGCCCGCGATTTCGCCCGTGCCATGCGCGAAACCATGGCCCTGGCCGACCGCGCCAATGCGTGGATCGCCGACAAGGCACCGTGGTCGCTGAACAAGCAGGAAGGCAAACAGGATGAAGTCCAGGCGATCTGCGCCACCGGCATCAACCTGTTCCGCCAGTTGGTGATTTTCCTCAAACCGGTACTGCCGCTGCTGGCCGCCGATGCCGAGGCGTTCCTCAACGTCGCACCGCTGACCTGGAACGACCACACCACCTTGCTGGCCAACCATCAGCTCAACGAATTCAAACCGTTGATGACCCGCATCGACCCGGTAAAAGTACAAGCCATGACCGACGCCTCGAAAGAAGACCTGACCGCCAGCCAGACTGACACCGGCGCCGCCGCACCTGCGGGCAACGGCGAGCTGGCCAAGGATCCGCTGTCGCCGGAGATCGACTTCGACGCATTCGCCGCCATCGACCTGCGCGTGGCGCTGATCGTCAAGGCCGAACACGTTGAGGGCGCCGACAAGCTGCTGCGTCTGACCCTCGATATCGGTGACGAGCAACGCAACGTGTTCTCCGGAATCAAGAGCGCTTATCCGGATCCGTCGAAACTCGACGGTCGCCTGACCATGATGATCGCCAACCTCAAGCCACGAAAAATGAAGTTCGGCATTTCCGAAGGCATGGTCATGGCGGCAGGCCCTGGCGGTGAAGAAATCTACCTGCTGAGCCCGGACAGCGGCGCCAAGCCGGGTCAACGCATCAAGTAAGACCTTGCGGTAAATCGATCCCACCGGCGTGCCCCGCATGCCGGTGGGATTTTTCATATCTGGCCCTGCCACCGCGTTGACCGGATAATGCCTGACCTTACGAGAAATCCGCCCGTTTCGCCGGCAGAACCATGACCGAACTTGTGCTTACGCTTATCAGTGCTGCGCTGCTCAACAACCTGGTGTTGCACTGGCCGCTGGGCGTCGACCCGCTGTTGGCGAGCAGTCGTCGCCAGGTGCATGCGTTGGGGCTGGCGACGCTGTGTCTGATGGTGATTGTCGGTGTCATCGGTTACGCGGTCTGGCATTGGCTGCTCGTGCCACTGCAGCTGCAAGCCTTGCGCCTGTTCGTGTTCCTGCCGTTAAGCGTGTTACTGATTGCGCCGCTGGTGAAGCGGCTGGCGCGTTGGCTGCCAAACCTGCCATTCGATGGGCTATGGCCGCTGTTGCTGGGCAATGCCGGTGTGCTTGGACTGGCATTGATCAACGCCCAAAACGGTAAAGGCCTGCTGCACGCGACAGCCCTGAGCCTCGGTGCCGGACTCGGCTTCTGGCTGGTGCTTGGCCTGTTCAACGATTTACGCGAACGCAGCGCCGACAACGATATCCCCCTGCCCTTTCGCGGCCTGCCGATCGATCTGATCGGGGCCGGACTGATCGCAGTGATTTTTCTCGGATTCAGTGGACTGATCAAAACATGAGTCTGATTCAGCGCATCGACGCCCTTTTGCCGCAGACCCAGTGCGGCAAATGCGGCCATCCGGGTTGCAAACCGTACGCGCAAGGCATCGCCGATGGCGAGCCGATCAACAAATGCCCGCCGGGGGGTGACGAAACCATTGCGGCCCTGGCCGAGTTGTTGAAAGTGCCGGTGCTGGAACTGGACGTCAGCCGCGGCGCGGCGCCACCGCAAGTGGCGTATATCCGCGAAGCCGAATGCATCGGCTGCACCAAGTGCATTCAGGCGTGCCCGATCGACGCCATCGTCGGCGCAGCAAAACTGATGCACACCGTATTGATTGATGAGTGCACCGGCTGCGACTTGTGCGTGGCGCCCTGCCCGGTCGATTGCATCGAAATGCGCCCTTTGCCACCCACAGCATTGCCGGTCACCGGGGGCCTGGCCTTCAGCCTCGACGAGCAACGCGCGCGCAATGCCAAACGCGATCATGCCCGCCAGCGCTTCGAGCGGCGCAACGCTCGCCTGCAACGCGAGGAACAGCAAAAGCAGGCTGAGCGCGAAGCCCGGGCCAGACGCGCAGTCCAGCCGCCAGTCTCGACTGCGGATCCCGTGCAGGCGGCACTGGAGCGGGTGCGAGCGCAAAAGACCGCAAACGCAGACGCGGCGTTGAAAAAAGCCAAAATCGACGTGGCGATGAGCCGTGCGCAACTGCACAAGTCGCTGAAAGCGTTCGGCCACCCGCCGACATTCGAACAACAGTCGCAACTGATCGTGCTGCAACAACAGTTCGAAGCGGCCGAACAGGCGCTGGTTGAACTCGAACGCGCGGCTGTGCCGGCTCCGGCAGCAACCCCGGCCCCGGCGGCAGACGCGGAGCTGAAGCGAGCGAAGATTCAACTGGCCATGCGCCGCGCCGAACTGAAAAAAGCCCAGGCAGCAGAAGCGCCACCGGAACAGATCGCCACGCTGGAACAAGCGCTACGGAACGCCGAACGTCTGGTGCAAGACCATGCTGCCCCTTGAGTCCACGGATGATCGCCTGCCGCAGGCGATGAAACGAGTGCTGCTCGCCGTCGTTCCTGGATTGTTGGTCTTGTTATGGGTGTATGGCTGGGGGGCATTGATTAACCTGGCCCTGTGCGTCACCACCGGGTTGTTCGTCGAGGCGGCGGTGACAAAGCTGCGCGGTCAGGCCATGCGGGCCACGCTGAGCGATGGCAGCGCGTTGGTCAGCGCAACATTGCTGGGCGCCGCGTTGCCACCCTATTGCCCTTGGTGGCTGACCGTGACGGCGATGGCTGCCGGCTTGTTGTTCGGCAAACACCTGTACGGCGGCCTCGGGAAGAACCCGTTCAACCCGGCGATGCTCGGTTTCGCTCTGGCGATCGTGCTGTTCCCGCAGCCGATGACCCAGTGGCCTGCCCAGGGCATGGATCTGTTCAGCGCCCTGCAACAGGTGTTCGCTTCGTCGCAAGCGCCGGACGCGTGGGTGCAGGCCACCGTGCTGGACGCTTTGCGCATCAACAAAAGCCTGACCATGGACGAGCTGTTCGCCGGACATCCCGCGTTCGGTCATTTCGCCGGGCGCGGGGTGGAGTCGGTGAATCTGGCGTTTCTTGCCGGTGGTCTGTTTTTGCTCCAGCGCCGAGTGTTCGGCTGGCACGCGCCGCTGGGCATGCTTGCCAGCCTGACGCTGATCAGCCTGTTTTGCTGGAACGGCTCCGGGTCGGATTCAAATGGCTCGCCGCTGTTCCATCTGCTGAGCGGCGCGACCATGCTCGGCGCCTTTTTCATCATTACCGAACCGGTGTCCGGTGCCAAAAGTGCCCTTGCCCGCCTGCTGTTCGGCGTCGGCGTCGGCCTGCTGACCTATTTGATCCGTGCATGGGGCGGCTATCCTGACGGTGTCGCGTTTGCGGTGCTGCTGATGAATTTGTGTGTTCCGACGCTGGAGCGGTTTGCCGCCAGGCGGCAAACGCAGGTTGCCCCATGAGCCGTACGAAAAATGTCCTGACGGTGGTTTTACTGGCTATCGCCGGAATGAGCGTGACGTACCTGTTACAGCGCAGCAGCGCGCCGCAGATTGCCGCCGAACAGCGTCTGATCGACAGCCGCAAGCTGCTCGATGTGCTGCCCGCCGAGCGCTATGACAATCAACCGCTGGAACAACCACTGACACTGGTCGACACGGCCTTGCTCCACAGCAAATTGACAGCCGGCTATCGTGCGACCAAGGCTGGGCTGCCGGTCGCGGTGCTGTTGCGCAGTCAGACCCAAGGCTACGCGGGCCCGCTTGAATTGCTGATCGCTATCGATTCCACCGGCAGGCTGATGGGCGTGAAGACGCTCAAGCACACCGAAACACCGGCCCTCGGTGGTCCTGTCGGTGACTGGCCGAATGCCTGGCTGCAGATGTTTACCGGCAAATCGCTCACTGCCCCCCCGGACGCAGGCTGGGCGCTGAAAAAAGATCAGGGACAGTTTGATCAGATGGCCGGGGCGACCATCACTTCCCGCGCTACCCTTGAGGCCATCCGTGATGCGCTGCGTTACTTCGACGCGCATCGGTCGGCGTTGCTGGAGAACGGCACATGAACTCAGCGGCAACCTCGGCAAGCGCCTTGATGCTGGTGCCGTTGCTCGGCGCTTCCGGCTCTCTGGGCGCGGCGTTCGGGACCACCCTGTTATTCTTTGCGGTGCTCATCGGCTATGGCGTGTGCATGTCTGCCTTGCGGTCGCGCCTGACGCTGGCAAGCGCAGTGCTGGCAAGCGTGGTACTCGCAGCCACAATCACCAGCTGTGCCGAGATCATTGCGCAGCGCTGGTTTCTGCCCTGGTATCAGACTTCGGCCCTCTATGCGGGGTTGATCGCCTGGCAATGCGTGGTGCTGGAACACAGCGGTTTCTTTCGCTATCCGCTGGCCGTGCGCTGCAGACGCTGCGGTCTGTTCGCCAGCCTGATGCTGCTGCTTGCCGGGCTGCGTGAAGTCATCGGACGCGGCAGTCTGGGTCAGGGCTTGTTTGAACACTGGCATGGCCTGGTTGTATTCAGCGAGGGGCTGCATCTGTTCACGCTGGTTCCCGGCGCCTTTATAGTGTTGGGGCTGTTGTTGGCGGCCCGTCAGGCGATGACTCGCCCGCACTCTGTTACCAAGGAAACGCATCATCTATGAATGCCGCAAAACGTCTCGAGATCTTTCGCCGCCTGCACGAAGACAATCCCGAACCGAAGACCGAACTGGCCTACTCATCGCCTTTCGAACTGTTGATCGCGGTGATTCTTTCGGCGCAATCCACTGACGTGGGCGTCAACAAGGCCACTGCAAAACTGTTCCCGGTGGCCAATACCCCCGCGGCGATCTACGCCTTGGGTGTCGAAGGCTTGTCCGAGTACATCAAGACCATTGGTTTGTACAACAGCAAAGCAAAAAACGTCATTGAAACCTGCCGTTTGCTGGTTGAGCGCCACAACAGTGAAGTCCCGCAGTCCCGCGAAGAACTTGAAGCCCTGCCCGGCGTAGGACGCAAGACCGCCAATGTGGTGCTCAACACCGCGTTTCGCCAGTTGACCATGGCGGTCGACACGCACATTTTCCGCGTCAGCAATCGCACCGGCATTGCACCGGGCAAGAATGTGGTCGAGGTGGAAAAGAAACTGATGAAGTTTGTACCTAAAGAATTCCTGCTCGACTCCCACCACTGGCTGATTCTGCACGGTCGTTACGTCTGCCTGGCGCGTAAACCGCGGTGTGGCAGCTGCCGCATCGAGGATCTGTGCGAATACAAAGCCAAAACCTCGGACGATTGAGCGTTATCAGGTTTTTGCACCCATCGATTGAAAAAATCTTTTTTACCCGCCGCAGTATTGTCGATATAAGGGGCGCCAAAGGCAGTCTTAGCCGGGAGTTAACCGATGAGTACCGACAAAGAACAATTGGATGTAGACGAAGATTTTGTCGTCGCGGACGCGGACGACGTGGAACCTGTAGTGGTCGAGGTGGCGAAAACCAACCTGAGCAAACGTCGCACCATCGATAACCTGCTGGAGGAGCGCCGATTGCAACGGCAATTGGCCGATTACGATTTTGACCTCTGAGTTTTAAAAGCCTCCCGACCCGGAGGCTTTTTACTTTCTGCGACTAGCTGAATGCGATCGGCCCATGACCCTGTCAGCTACGCGAGTACTCAAACAAGTCCGTTGCGTTGTGCAAGTTCGATCAGATCAACCAGCGAGCGGGCGTTGAGCTTCAATAACAAGCGGGTTTTGTAGGTACTCACCGTCTTGTTACTCAAAAACATACCGTCGGCGATTTCCTTGTTGGTTTTACCCCGCGCCAACTGTTGCAGCACCATCATCTCCCGTCCGGAAAGACGATCGACCATGTCGGCTTCACTGGCATTGCCCAGGCTGGTACGCACGGTATGCAGCGCCTGATTGGGAAAATAACTGTAGCCAGAGAGAACCGCCTTGATGGCGCTAAGCAGTTCAGTCAGATCCTGCTGTTTACAGACGTATCCCGCCGCGCCTGATTGCATGCAGCGCATCGAAAAATGTCCCGGCGCCTGCGAGGTCAGAACCAGGACTTTGATAGGCATGGCGGTGGACGTCAGACGCGCAATAACTTCCAGGCCATCAAGTTTCGGTATTCCAATATCCAGAATGACAATATCCGGCATTTGTTCGCGAGCAATCTGCAAGGCATCGACACCATTGTCAGTTTCTGCAATGACTTCGTAGCCATGCCGTTCCATCAGCATACGCACTGCAAGCCGAATGACGGGGTGGTCATCCACGATCAGCACTTTATTCATGGGCAGGTCCAGTTTTCGCGGTTCGATTTTTTAGAACACGCACAATATCCCAGTCACTTGCCCCATGGCATGCCAAGTCTGACACGCACTTACATCGCGAGACATTCCCTACACCGATTGAGGATAATTCCCACAAAAATTCGCTTTGTTTATCGGACAGTACCCGCTTCGCACCGAAGGAATACTTCCGCTTGCAATTCGTAACAACTTCCGCTCGCGATTTTGCAGCCTCTCGCGGTGGTGCCAATACTCATCGCATCCGCTGGCCTGCGGCAGAACCGCCACCCGCCAGCCTGAAACTCCGCCCTCCCCCCGGCTCTCCCATAAATACTAGTGCAGCCGGAACTTCATAAAAACCTGAAACACAGTCCGATACTTAAACATATTCTTTTGCTATAAATATAAGTACCCAAGAAAAACATCATACTGCAATCAAGTTACCCCAAACACACACTTTCCGAGAGTAAGAAAAAACAATATGACCACACTAAGAATTAAAAACAAAATAACCAACCCCATGACCGTCATTGCCATCTTCGCGCTCATATCAGAAACATCAGCAGCGGTATCCCTGCCGTTCCTCGACCACCATGACCGTGCAATCTATGTCTGGTTTCTGATCAGTTTTCCTTTTTACTTGCTGCTCCTGTTCTTCATCACTCTGAACTTCAACCACCGCTCGCTCTATTCACCTTCTGATTTTGGCAATGACAAGAATTTCTTGAAGGCCATCGATAACAATGAACGCGACAAGAAAGGATCTGCGACCGGCCTCCCGACTGTCCGGCACTATGCGCTCAAAGTAACCAGCCGCATCGTGCCCGCAAAAACCGATAACACTCAATGCAAGGAAGCATACGAAACCCATAACTCGCTTGATCCACCGACAAACCTCGCTCCCGGCAGCAGTCCGGTCTTACATCACGATATCCGGCTGCCCGCCGCCGTCAGACATCTGCATATCATTGATGCACGAGAGGTTGATGTTTTTAGAGAGATGGACATCTTGCTGGATAAAATTCGACACACCGACAAGAAAACCGCCCATGCCATCGTGTTTCTGTCCAGTCAGGCGTCGGATGTTTCGCGGATGCGGCAGGCAATGCGGCACATCAAGCACACGAAGAAAGGCTCACCCCGCTGCATCATTTATAACTTGGGGTCGCAAACACTGACCTTGCTGGGGCGGGAATGAAGCATTACTCGCTCGCTCGATCGCTGAAAAAAACTGCCCCATGGCAGCCCGATCAAGAATTCTGTAAAAAAAACGGCCTTGTCTTGCGACACGGCCGTTTTTTCATTGCGCGTCAGTCTGAGTCACTCAGAACAGCTTGCGGCCCTTGTTGGCAGCAATGCGCATGCGCAGCGCATTGAGCTTGATGAAGCCCGCTGCGTCAGCCTGATTGTAAGCACCGCCGTCTTCTTCGAAGGTTGCGATATTGGCATCGAACAGCGAATCGTCGGACTTGCGGCCGGTCACGATGACGTTGCCTTTATACAGCTTCAGGCGCACCACGCCGTTCACGTTGACTTGCGAAGCGTCAATCATCTGTTGCAGCATCAGACGCTCCGGGCTCCACCAGTAACCGGTGTAGATCAGACTGGCGTACTTCGGCATCAGCTCATCCTTGAGGTGAGCGACTTCGCGGTCCAGAGTGATCGACTCGATGGCGCGGTGAGCGCGCAGCATGATCGTGCCGCCCGGGGTTTCGTAGCAGCCACGGGACTTCATGCCGACGTAACGGTTTTCGACGATGTCCAGACGGCCGATGCCATGCTCGCCACCGATCTTGTTCAGCGTCGCCAGTACGGTGGCAGGGGTCATTTCGACGCCGTCCAGGGCCACGATGTCGCCGTTGCGGTAGGTCAGTTCCAGGTATTGCGGGGTGTCGGGAGCGTTCTCCGGGGAGACGGTCCAGCGCCACATGTCTTCTTCGTGCTCGGTCCAGGTGTCTTCCAGCACGCCGCCTTCATAGGAAATGTGCAGCAGGTTGGCGTCCATCGAGTACGGGGATTTTTTCTTGCCGTGGCGTTCGATCGGAATCGCGTGCTTCTCGGCGTAGTCCATCAACTTCTCGCGCGACAGCAGGTCCCACTCGCGCCACGGCGCAATGACTTTCACGCCTGGCTTGAGTGCGTAGGCACCCAGCTCGAAACGCACCTGGTCGTTGCCCTTGCCGGTGGCGCCATGGGAAATGGCGTCGGCGCCGGTTTCGTTGGCGATTTCGATCAGGCGCTTGGCGATCAGCGGACGTGCGATGGACGTACCCAGCAGGTACTCACCTTCGTAAACGGTGTTGGCGCGGAACATCGGGAACACGAAATCACGCACGAACTCTTCGCGCAGGTCGTCGATGTAGATTTCTTTGACGCCCATGGCCTGGGCCTTGGCGCGGGCCGGCTCGACCTCTTCGCCTTGACCGAGATCAGCGGTGAAGGTCACCACTTCACAGTTATAAGTATCCTGCAGCCACTTGAGGATCACCGAAGTGTCCAGGCCGCCGGAATACGCCAGAACGACCTTGTTTACGTCCGCCATGCCATCACTCCACGGGGTTCTACGGAAAGCCGGGGAGTCTACCGCTCAAACGCGATAATTTACAGAGGCGCGACAGCTTAAGACGACAAAGCGACAGAATGTTTCGAGAGCGCGACGATGACCGGCGAGTCAGGAAGTCGCTGCGGTGCTGGCCGGCGTGCTCGCTTGCGGTGCTGGAACCGGGGCCGTTGTCGGTGCCACGCGTGCCAGTTTGACATTGACCCGACGATTCTTCGCGCGATTGGCCTTATTGGTGTTCGGCACAATGGGGTATTGCTCGCCATGGAAGCGCACGGTGATCTGTGATTCCTGAATGCCGTTGGCCTTGAAGAAATCGACCACCGCCAGCGCCCGGCGACGCGACAACTCACGATTGGTCAACCGATTGCCGCTGTTGTCGGAATGGCCGTCGAGTTCGATGTGATTGACCGTCGGATCGGCCTTCATATAGTCGAGCATGACTTGCAGCTTGGCCTTGGCGGCCGGGTCCAGGTCAACGCCTTCGCCGGGAAAGCCTATCTGCGATTGCTTGATCTGATCAAAATTCTGCGGCAGCAACTTCGCCACACAGGTCTGGTAATCGTTGAACGCTTTGCTGAATTTCACCGGAAGCAGACGTACTTCCGAAATACGGCCATCGCCAGACGCGCGGCGCACTACCGGGCTGCGGCCATCCAGCAAACCACTGATCAAGCCACCGGCCTGCGATTGCGAGCTGTTGAACAGCACGTTGCCACTGCCCAGCCTGACGCTGCCCAGATTGATGTCGCCGCGCCCCGGCTGCCACGGCGCAGCGGCAGCCAGCAGCGTTGCCGATCCGCCGCCGAGCATGGCGTTATAAGCGTTGAGACGAAAAATCGCCTGCTCGCCGGCCTTGCGCACGAATTCGCCCGAGCCGAAATCGGTGATCGGCTGGGTCAGACGGCATTCGAACTTGTCGCCGGCGACCGTCCACTCAATGCTCTCCAGACGGGTCTGGTACGTCAGCGCCATCGCGGGAAGGCTGGCAAACACACTGAGCAAGGCTAAATAACGCTGGCGCACGGGAGGCTCCATTGGCTTGTGAAACACAAACACCGATTCACACAATGTTTACGGCATACCTTCGGGATATCGGACACTGTCGGCAAAACTTGATAGCGAGTGCCTGCAAGAGTCTTTTCCGGTAGCATTCGCCTCAGTTTGACCCGCCTGGAATCCCCTCATGTCCGACCGCCTGACCCTGCTGCGTCCCGACGACTGGCACATTCATCTTCGCGATGGTGCCGTGTTGACCAATACCGTTGCCGATGTTGCGCGCACCTTCCGTCGCGCCATCATCATGCCCAACCTGGTACCGCCGGTGCGCAACGCCGCTGAAGCCGACGGCTATCGTCAGCGCATTCTCGCTGCCCGCCCGGCCGGCAGTCAGTTCGAGCCGTTGATGGTGCTGTACCTCACCGACCGCACCCAGCCCGAAGAAATCCGCGAGGCCAAGGCCAGCGGCTTCGTGCACGCCGCCAAGCTGTACCCGGCCGGAGCGACCACCAACTCCGATTCCGGCGTGACCAGCATCGACAAGATCTTCCCGGCGCTGGAAGCCATGGCCGAAGTCGGCATGCCGCTGTTGATCCACGGTGAAGTCACCCGTGGCGACGTCGATGTGTTCGACCGCGAAAAGATTTTCATCGACGAGCACATGCGCCGCGTGGTCGAACGCTTCCCGACGCTGAAAGTGGTGTTCGAACACATCACCACCGGCGACGCCGTGCAGTTCGTCAACGAGGCTTCGGCCAACGTCGGCGCGACCATCACCGCGCATCACCTGCTGTACAACCGCAACCACATGCTGGTAGGCGGAATTCGGCCGCACTTCTACTGCCTGCCGATTCTCAAGCGCAATACGCATCAGGAAGCCCTGCTCGACGCCGCCACCAGCGGCAGCGCAAAGTTTTTCCTCGGCACCGACTCGGCACCGCACGCGCAGCACGCCAAGGAAGCCGCTTGCGGCTGCGCCGGCTGCTACACCGCCTATGCTGCCATCGAGTTGTATGCCGAAGCGTTCGAACAGCGCAATGCGCTGGACAAGCTCGAAGCCTTCGCCAGTCTCAACGGCCCGCGCTTTTACGGCCTGCCGGCGAACACCGATCGCATCACCCTGGTTCGTGACGAATGGACCGCCCCGACCAGCCTGCCGTTTGGCGAGCTGACCGTTATCCCGCTGCGCGCCGGTGAAAAACTGCGCTGGCGCCTGCTGGAGGAACACGCGTGAGTGAAGACCATTTCGACGACGAACTGGACGGTCAGAGTGGCGGCGGCCCGCGTCATCCCATGGCAGCACGTTTTCGTGGTTACCTGCCGGTGGTCGTCGACGTAGAAACCGGTGGTTTCAACGCGGCCACCGATGCCTTGCTGGAAATTGCCGCGACCACCGTCGCCATGGATGAAAAGGGTTTCGTTTATCCAGACCACACCTATTTCTTCCGTGTCGAGCCATTCGAAGGCGCCAACGTTGAAGCGGCGGCTCTGGAATTTACCGGCATCAAGCTCGATCACCCGCTGCGCATGGCCGTCAGTGAAGAAACCGCGCTGACCGACATTTTCCGCGGCATTCGCAAGGCATTGAAGGCCAACGGCTGCAAGCGTGCGATTCTGGTCGGGCACAACAGCAGCTTCGATCTGGGCTTTCTCAACGCGGCGGTTGCGCGGCTGGACATGAAGCGTAACCCCTTCCACCCGTTTTCCAGTTTCGATACCGCGACGCTCGCCGGTCTGGCCTATGGGCAAACCGTGCTGGCGAAAGCCTGTCAGGCCGCCGGCATCGATTTTGACGGACGTGAGGCGCACTCGGCGCGTTACGACACCGAGAAAACCGCTGAGCTGTTCTGCGGCATCGTCAACCGCTGGAAGCAGATGGGCGGCTGGGAAGATTTCGACGACTGAACGAGGTCGGACAAATCCCGCGCGTAAAAAAACCGGCTCACTGAGCCGGTTTTTTTGTGCCTCGACGTTGCGCCTTACAGGCCGGCAGCGTTCTCGGTCAGGTACTTGGCAACGCCTTCTGGCGAAGCGTCCATGCCTTTGTCGCCTTTTTTCCAGTTGGCCGGGCAGACTTCGCCGTGCTCTTCGTGGAATTGCAGCGCATCGACCAGACGGATCAGCTCTTCCATGTTACGGCCCAGTGGCAGGTCGTTGATGATCTGCGAGCGAACCACGCCTTTGTCGTCGATCAGGAATGCGCCACGGAACGCTACGCCGCCTTCGGATTCAACGTCGTACGCCTTGGCGATGTCGTGCTTCATGTCGGCAGCCATGGTGTATTTCACCTGGCCGATGCCGCCATTGTTCACTGGGGTGTTGCGCCAGGCGTTGTGGGTGAAGTGCGAGTCGATCGACACCGCGATCACTTCAACGTTGCGTGCCTTGAAGTCTTCCATGCGGTTGTCCAGAGCGATCAGCTCGGACGGGCAGACGAAGGTGAAGTCCAGCGGGTAGAAGAACACCAGGCCGTATTTGCCTTTGATGGCCGACGACAGGGTGAAGCTGTCAACGATCTCGCCATTGCCGAGTACGGCCGGGACGGTGAAGTCAGGGGCTTGTTTGCCTACGAGTACGCTCATTGATATCTCCTGGTGTAAAGACTTGAAGTTCAGGGTCCGGGCCAGCCTGTCACCCTCAGGCGACAGCCCTGTGACACGAACCCTCTTCGCAAGGGACGACCATCATACACTGCGTTTTTGGCCTGTCCTTAACGGATTTTCCCTGTCGGACCGATCAACCGGCTTTCAAGCGACCGGGCGAATGGCGATCGATACCGTTCGTCAGCCACAGGCCCATCAGGCCGGGAAGCTTTCAGAAAGCACTTTGACAATCATTCTCGTTAACATTAAGATCCATCGCAATTGAGTCACAACCAGCGACGGTTCTTACTTATGTATGTTTGCCTCTGCACTGGCGTCACCGACGGACAGATTCGCGAAGCGATCTATGAAGGTTGCTGCAGCTACAAAGAAGTTCGCCAGGCCACCGGCGTCGCCAGCCAGTGTGGCAAATGCGCCTGCCTTGCCAAGGAAGTGGTGCGCGAAACCCTGACCAAGCTGCAAACCGCCCAGGCCGCGATCCCCTACCCGGTAGAATTTACTGCCGCGTAAATCCCCCATTTTCCAAGAACCGGACTTATGTCCGGTTTTTTTATGCCTGAAAATCAATTGCTTAGACGCTAGACGCGGAACACAAACATTCTTATTCCGATTAATTTTCATTTATTATTCAATAACTTAGGTTTGACACTTATAAACACGAAGCTCAAACTCTGCTCTATATACGGTTATTACAGGGCAGGACTCCGATCATGAAAGGCGACATTACAGTCATCCAGCATCTCAACAAGATCCTTGCCAATGAGCTGGTCGCGATCAATCAATACTTTCTGCATGCACGCATGTATGAAGATTGGGGCCTGAACAAGCTCGGCAAGCATGAGTACAAAGAATCCATCGACGAGATGAAGCACGCGGACAAGCTGATCAAGCGCATCCTGTTCCTCGAAGGCCTGCCGAACGTGCAGGATCTGGGCAAGCTGCATATCGGCGAACACACCCGCGAAATGCTCGAGTGCGACCTGCGTATCGAGAAGACCGGCCACGCCGATCTGAAAGTGGCGATCGCACATTGCGAATCCGTCGGCGACTTTGGCAGCCGTGAATTGCTTGAGGACATTCTCGAGTCCGAGGAAGAACACATTGACTGGCTGGAAACCCAACTGGGCCTGATCGACAAGATTGGCCTGGAAAACTACCTGCAGTCGCAGATGGGCGAAGAATGATCTGACATTCGCCAGATCCGAGACACTAAAAAGCCCCGCCCTCTTTCGAGGTGCGGGGCTTTTTATTGGCTGGTGCAATTCAAGCAACACCACACCCCCTGTAGGAGTGAGCCTGCTCGCGATAGCGGTGTGTCAGTCAATACTTTACTAACTGACAGAACGCTATCGCGAGCAGGCTCACTCCTACAGGGAGGCGAATCAGGCTTCGGACTTGTTCGTCGCAGCCGCTTCGACAGCTGCCTTGATGGTGCTTTGCAGCGAACCGTCAGCAGCCATCTCGGTCATGATATCGCTGCCGCCGATCAGTTCACCGCCGACCCACAGTTGCGGGAAAGTCGGCCAGTTGGCGTACTTTGGCAGGTTGGCGCGGATTTCCGGGTTCTGCAGGATGTCCACGTAAGCGAACTTTTCGCCACAGGCCATCACAGCCTGTGCAGCTTTCGCGGAGAAGCCGCATTGCGGGGCATTCGGCGAGCCTTTCATGTAAAGCAGAATGGTGTTGTTGGCAATCTGCTCTTTAATCGTTTCGATGATATCCATGGAGCACCTCGGCTGAACTTTCCGACTCATGGGTCGGCACGGTGGCGCATTGTAACGGAATCCCGAGCGCCCTGCTCGGTCTCCCCGACAGACATCCTCAAGCCGCCGCCACCGTCACCGGCACGCCGTTCAATGCAGCGTTGCCCGACAGTTCGTCGAGCTGGCATTCATCGGTCAGGTCATTGGCACTCGACCCCGGCTGACTGCTGGCGATCGCCATCTGCACGCCTGGCCGTGCATGGCCCCAACCGTGCGGCAAGCTGACCACGCCTTTCATCATGTCGAGACTGGCGAGCACCTCCACTTCAATTTGCCCGACCCGCGAGCTCACCCGAACGCGCTGCCCATCGGCAAGCCCCCGGCTGGCCAGATCATCGGGGTGCATCAGCAACTGATGACGCGGCTTGCCCTTCACCAACCGGTGAAAGTTGTGCATCCAGGAATTGTTGCTGCGCACATGGCGGCGACCGATCATCAACAGCTCATCGGCTGCCGGCGCCTGCAAGGCAGCAAAGCGTGCGAGGTCGGCGAGGATTTCCGGCGGTGCAGCCTGAACACGCTGATTCGGTGTTTTCAGGCGTGTGGCCAGATTCGGTTTCAGCGCGCCAAGGTCGATGCCGTGCGGATGATCGAACAGGGTCGCCAATGACAGTTTCTGTTCGGACGCATCGCCGTAGCGGCCCATGCGCAGGCCCATATCAATCATTTTCGCCGGCGGCATCGTTGGCTTCAGTTCCTTGCCGGTCCGCTCGGCAAACGCCTTGGCCAGCCCGACGAAGATTTCCCAGTCGTGCAGCGCGCCTTCGGGTTTGGCAAGGATTGCACGATTGAAACGCGTGACATTGCGCACCGCGAACAGATTGAACGTGGTGTCGTAGTGATCGTTCTCCAGCGCCGAGGTCGACGGCAGGATCAGATCGGCATACCGCGTGGTTTCGTTGATGTACAGGTCGATGCTGACCATGAAGTCGAGGCCATCCAGCGCCTGCTCCAATTGCCGGCCGTTGGGTGTCGACAGCACCGGATTGCCAGCCACAGTGACCAGCGCACGAATCTGCCCGTCACCGGCGGTGAGCATTTCTTCGGCCAGCGCCGACACCGGCAACTCGCCGCCGTACTCGGGCCGCCCCGATACACGGCTTTGCCACTTGTTGAAATGCCCGCCCGAGGTCGAGGCCACCAAATCCACCGCGGGCTCGGTGCACAGGGCGCCGCCAACACGATCGAGGTTGCCGGTGACCAGGTTGATCAACTGCACGAGCCAATGGCACAGGGTGCCGAAGGCTTGGGTCGAGACGCCCATGCGTCCGTAGCAGACGGCTGTCGGCGCGGCAGCGAAATCCCGGGCCAGTTGGCGGATCTGCCCGGCAGGCACCGCGCACAGCGGGCTCATGGCCTCGGCGGTGAATGACGCCACGGCGCTGCGCACATCGTCCAGCCCATCGACCGGCAAGTGACTGTCGCGGGCCAGCCCTTCGCTGAACAGCGTGTTGAGCATCCCGAACAACAGTGCTGCATCGCCACCGGGGCGAACAAACACATGCTGATCAGCCATCGCTGCGGTTTCACTACGTCGCGGATCGACCACTACCACTTTGCCGCCGCGCGCCTGAATCGCCTTGAGGCGCTTTTCGACATCCGGCACGGTCATGATGCTGCCGTTGGAAGCCAGAGGATTGCCGCCGAGGATCAGCATGAAATCGGTGTGGTCGATGTCCGGAATCGGCAGCAACAGGCCATGGCCGTACATCAAATAGCTGCTTAAGTGGTGCGGCAATTGATCGACCGAAGTCGCCGAGTAACGATTGCGCGTCTTCAACAGGCCAAGGAAATAGTTGCTGTGGGTCATCAGCCCATAGTTGTGCACGCTCGGGTTGCCCTGATAGACCGCCACCGCGTTTTGTCCATGCCGCTCTTGAATCGCCGCCAGTTTTTCTGCCACCAGCGCAAACGCTTCGTCCCATTCGATTGGCAACCACTCGCTGCCGACCCGGCGCATGGGCTGGCGCAGGCGGTCCGGATCATTCTGGATGTCCTGCAGGGCCACGGCCTTTGGGCAGATGTGGCCACGGCTGAAGGTGTCGAGGGCATCGCCCTTTATCGAGGTGATCGCGACGTTGCCATCGGTTTCTGTGGTTTCGATGGTCAGCCCGCAAATGGCTTCGCACAGGTGGCAAGCACGGTGGTGAAGAGTCTTGGTCATGGCCAGTCTCTGTCTTGTTCTGGGCGGGCAATCGCACCCGCGGGAACAAAACTATGGCCCGTGCGCTGATCCCGCGCCAGCGACGTTCGTCTTGTGAATCGACGGCTATCAGGTGCACCGATAAACCGGAGCGATCAGTTGGGTGGCAACTGGGGTGGCGCGGCCAGCTGGATTTCCTGAATGGTTTCGATCTGCTCGTGGGCGACGTGTACGCCGGTGAGTTCGCCGATCAACCGCCAATGCTCATCAAGCCCGGCGCTGATCGTCGCCATGCGGTCGATCATGTGCCGCCCGGCCGACTTGACCACTTCATCTTCACTGCGCAGCAACTCGAACGACATCGAGGTGACCGACGCGGTGAGATGGGTCAGAGAGCGAGCCGTGTGGCCCAGCAGTTCCATTAACAGTTGTTCTTTCGATTCCATGCGGAGGCTTCCTGCGTCGCTCGAAAGTCATTTATAACCCAGCACTTTGCTTTAGCAAATGTTTCAATCTGAACATCCGACCAAGCGAATACACGGCGCCGTGGCCGTAAACCGACCAAGGCCACACCGTCGCCGCCGCGGCGCATTGCCAAGCCCGGCGGGGCCAGTGTACAAAGAGGCTCGCTGCTTTACTGAATCCGGCTTCATTTGCGCAAGTGCCACGGCACTGCGCCCTGCGAATCCTGCAAACACCGTAGCCTATTGGCGTAACGCGACATTTAGTGTCAATATCGCGCCTCCCCCTATTTCGTCGCCCCGTGCGGCTTACGCCGCAGGTCTCGCCCGTTGTTCCGTTAAACAAGGCTTTGAGCATCTGCGGTTTGTAGCAAAAAGGTAGTCAATGATGAGCGCAAGGCACTTTCTCTCCCTGATGGATTGCACGCCCGAAGAGCTGGTCAGCGTGATCCGTCGAGGCGTTGAGCTCAAGGACCTGCGTAACCGCGGCGTACTGTTCGAGCCTCTGAAAAACCGCGTGCTGGGGATGATCTTCGAGAAATCCTCGACCCGTACCCGGATCTCCTTCGAGGCCGGCATGATCCAGCTCGGCGGCCAGGCGATCTTCCTGTCCCCGCGCGACACCCAACTGGGCCGTGGCGAGCCGATCAGCGACTGTGCCATCGTCATGTCGAGCATGCTCGATGCGGTGATGATCCGCACCTTCGCCCACAGCACCCTGACCGAATTTGCGGCCAACTCGCGCGTGCCGGTGATCAACGGCCTGTCCGACGACCTGCACCCGTGCCAGTTGCTGGCCGACATGCAGACCTTCCTTGAACACCGTGGCTCGATTCAGGGCAAGACCGTGGCCTGGATCGGTGACGGCAACAACATGTGCAACAGCTATATAGAAGCGGCGATCCAGTTCGACTTCCAGTTACGCGTTGCCTGTCCTGAAGGCTACGAGCCCAACCCCGAGTTCGTCGCCCGGGCCGGCGATCGCGTGAGCATCGTCCGTGACCCGCAAGACGCGGTGCGCGGTGCGCATCTGGTTAGCACCGATGTCTGGACTTCGATGGGCCAGGAAGAGGAAACTGCCAAACGCCTCAAGCTGTTCGCCCCGTTCCAGGTCAATCGTGCGCTGCTCGACCTCGCTGCCGAGGACGTGCTGTTCATGCATTGCCTGCCGGCGCACCGCGGCGAAGAAATCAGCCTCGACCTGCTTGATGACCCGCGCTCCGTCGCCTGGGATCAGGCAGAAAACCGTCTCCACGCACAGAAGGCCCTGCTCGAGTTCCTCGTCGAACCGGCATATCACCACGCATGAGCCATGAATTACTGCTGAACCTGCGCAACCTCGCTTGCGGCTATCAAGATCAACGTGTGGTGCAGAACCTCAATCTGCACCTCAACGCCGGTGACATCGGTTGCCTGCTCGGTTCGTCCGGCTGCGGCAAAACCACCACCCTGCGCGCCATCGCCGGTTTCGAACCGGTGCACGAAGGTGAGATCACCCTCGGCGGCGAGACGCTGTCCAGCGCCGGGTTTACCCTGGCACCGGAGAAGCGCCGCATCGGTATGGTGTTTCAGGACTACGCGCTGTTCCCGCACCTGAGTGTCGCCGATAACATTGCCTTCGGTATCCGCAAGCATCCCGACAAGACCCGCGTCACCGAAGAGCTGCTCGAACTGGTCAACCTGAAAAACCTTGGCAAACGTTTCCCGCACGAATTGTCCGGCGGCCAGCAACAACGCGTCGCCCTCGCCCGAGCTCTGGCGCCAGAACCGCAACTGCTGCTGCTCGACGAGCCGTTTTCCAACCTCGATGGCGAACTGCGACGCAAGCTCAGCCATGAAGTGCGCGACATTCTCAAGTCCCGGGGCACCAGTGCGATCCTCGTCACCCACGATCAAGAAGAAGCCTTCGCCGTCAGCGATCACGTTGGCGTGTTCAAGGAGGGTCGGCTGGAGCAATGGGACACGCCGTACAACCTCTACCACGAACCGGCGACGCCTTATGTCGCCAGTTTCATCGGCCAGGGCTATTTCATTCGCGGCCAGCTCGCCAGCCCGGAATCGGTGCAGACGGAACTGGGTGAACTGCGCGGCAATCGCGCTTACACCTGGCCGATTGGCGGTGCGGTGGATGTGCTGTTGCGTCCGGATGACATCGTTTATGCACCGGACAGTGCCTTGAAAGCGCAGATTGTCGGCAAGACGTTCCTCGGTGCGGCAACGTTGTATCGCCTGCAACTGCCGACCGGTGCACAACTGGAATCGATCTTCCCCAGCCATGCCGATCATCTGGTCGGGGCGCAAGTGGGGATTCGTGTAGCGGCTGATCATCTGGTGCTGTTCCAGGCCTCCGGCAGCACCGCGGCGCAGATTCCGGTGGTTGAGAACGGCGTGCGCCGGTTCAGCACCAGCCTCTGATCAAACACCATACCCCTGTAGGAGTGAGCCTGCTCGCGATAGCGGTCTATCAGTCGCCGAAGATGTTGACCGATAAACCGCTATCGCGAGCAGGCTCACTCCTACAATGGATGGCGGTCAACTCAGGTGAAGGGTGCCGCTGGCCACCAGCGTCGCATTCCCGCCAATCTTCACCCGCTCCCCCTCCAGCCGACAGAATAACTCCCCGCCCCGCGCCGAGCGCTGGCATGCGGTCAGGTTCGACTTGCCCAGCCGTTTGGCCCAATACGGAATGAGGCTGCAGTGGGTCGACCCGGTCACCGGGTCTTCATCGATGCCGATGGCCGGGGCGAAATAGCGCGAGACGAAGTCGTGCTGATTCCCACGCGCGGTGACGATCGCGCCCAGCCACGGCAGTTTCGCCAGCGCCGCCATGTCCGGCTTGCAATCGAGCACGGCCTGCTCCGAGTCCAGCACCACGAACAATTCGTTGGAACCGAGTACGTCAACCGCCTCCACGCCGAGCGCCCGCTCGACGTCCAGCGTCACGCCGATTTCCGAAGGCACGATCGTCGGAAAATCCAGCCACAGCCGATCGCCTTCGAGGCTGACACTCAACGGGCCGGACTTGCAGGTGAAGTCGATGCGCTCGGCGCTTTCCTTATAGATGTCGAACAGCACAAATGCGCTGGCCAACGTGGCGTGCCCACACAACGGTACTTCAGTGGTCGGGGTGAACCAGCGGATATGCCAGGCTTGGCCCTCACGCACCAGAAACGCCGTTTCCGCGAGGTTGTGTTCGGCGGCGATCTTCTGCATCAACTCATCCGCCAGCCATGCCTCGAGCCGATAAACCATCGCCGGATTGCCGCTGAACGGCCGATCGCTGAACGCGTCGACCTGATGAAACGCAAGCTGCATGACTTTCTCCCTGAGTGAGTTGGCGCAAGCTTGCAGCGACTGCGACCTCAGCGCCAGTGACAGAACCGGCGAATTTTCTGCATACAGCGCGAGGCTATGCGCGGCCGATGTCGGCAAATGTCGCCTGTGTGTGTTGCGCAAGTATCGCAGGCGCCAGTTCGACTTCCAGTCCGCGTCGACCGGCGCTGACATAAATAGTCGCAAACGCCTGGGCCGAGGTATCGATGAAGGTGCGCAGGCGTTTCTTCTGCCCCAGCGGACTGATACCGCCCAACAGATAACCGGTGGAACGCTGCGCCGCAGCCGGATCGGCCATTTCGGCTTTTTTCACTCCGGCGGCATGCGCCAGCCCTTTGAGGTCGAGCGTTCCGACGACCGGCACCACCGCCACCAGCAACTCACCTTTTTCGCTGGATGCCAGCAGGGTCTTGAACACCTGGGCCGGCGCAAGCGCCAGTTTCTCCGCGGCCTCGAGCCCGTAGGACGCGGCCTTCGGATCATGTTCGTAACTGTGCACGCGATGTTCGGCACGAACTTTTTTCAACAAGTCCAACGCTGGGGTCATGGCAGCTCCGGGTCCGGCAATCAGAGAAAAACCTGCGGTCGATTCTAGGGCATCACTTGGCAAAAGGCTCTATCTCCGGCCGCGATTGCCGTGGCCTGTAGACATATTCGGGCGCGCCTCTGCGCTGATCATTCACCCAGCGAATAGTTTTATTGTGACCGGTAGTTCACTTTCGACCTTTGACAGGTTTGTTTCTTGTCTATATTTTTTCGAATCTGAATAATGCAAGAATCAGCGACATCGCAGCACCCAGCAGTAAACCGGGAAACGAATGGGGATTCCAACCCGGTGAAAATCGCGCCCTGCCGTGACGGCAAGGCGCCAGACAACAACAAAAACCGAGGTTTTCAATGACAACTGCTTTACCGCAACCATCGCTTTCGGGCCAATGCATGGCCGAGTTTCTGGGGACTGCGTTACTGATCTTCTTCGGCACTGGTTGTGTCGCCGCGCTCAAAGTCGCGGGCGCGAGCTTCGGCCTTTGGGAAATCAGCATCATCTGGGGCGTCGGCGTGAGCATGGCGATCTACCTCACCGCCGGGGTTTCCGGCGCGCATCTGAACCCTGCCGTGAGCATCGCCCTGGCAATCTTCGCTGACTTTGAAAAGCGCAAACTGCCGTTCTACATTCTTTCGCAAATCGCCGGCGCCTTCTGCGGCGCGCTGTTGGTGTACACGCTGTACAGCAACCTGTTCTTCGATTTCGAACAGACTCACCAAATGGTTCGCGGCTCGGCCGCCAGCCTGGAACTGGCCTCGGTGTTTTCGACCTACCCCAATCCGGTGCTCTCGACGGCTCAGGCATTCCTGGTCGAGATGATCATCACCGCGATCCTGATGGGCGTGATCATGGCCCTGACCGATGACAACAACGGTCTGCCGCGAGGCCCGATGGCGCCGCTGCTGATCGGTTTGCTGATTGCCGTGATCGGCAGTTCGATGGGCCCGCTGACCGGTTTCGCGATGAACCCGGCCCGTGACTTCGGTCCGAAGCTGATGACTTTCTTTACCGGTTGGGGTGAAATTTCCTTCACTGGCGGCCGCAATATTCCGTACTTCCTGATTCCGATTTTTGCACCGATTGTCGGTGCCTGCCTCGGCGCTGCCGGGTATCGCGGGCTGATCGCCCGCCACCTGACCGGCGCCACACCTGCTACAAAGGATGCAGAACCGGCCATTGACGGCAAACCAAGAACTTCTTGAAACAGTCGGCGCCGGCTCCTGCCCGATAGAGCCTGCGCCCCGGCCCACTCTCCCTTATTTCGTCCAAGGCAATCGACATGACCGACATTCAGAACAAGAACTACATCATTGCCCTCGATCAGGGTACGACCAGCTCCCGCGCGATCATTTTCGACCGCGATGCGAACGTGGTCTGCACCGCACAGCGCGAATTCGTCCAGCATTACCCGCAGGCTGGCTGGGTCGAACACGACCCGATGGAAATCTTCGCCACCCAGAGCGCCGTGATGGTCGAAGCACTGGCTCAGGCCGGCCTGCATCATGATCAGGTCGCTGCCATCGGTATCACCAACCAGCGCGAAACCACCGTGGTGTGGGACAAGACCACCGGTCGCCCGGTGTACAATGCCATCGTCTGGCAGTGCCGCCGCAGCACCGAGATCTGCCAGCAGCTCAAGCGCGATGGCCACGAAGACTACATCCGCGACACTACCGGTCTGGTCACCGACCCGTACTTCTCCGGCACCAAGCTGAAGTGGATCCTCGACAACGTCGAAGGCAGTCGCGAACGCGCGCGCAACGGCGAACTGTTGTTCGGCACCGTCGACAGCTGGCTGATCTGGAAATTTACCGGCGGCAAGGTACACGTCACCGACTACACCAACGCCTCGCGCACCATGCTCTTCAACATCCATTCGCTGGAATGGGATTCGAAGATGCTGGAGATCCTCGACATTCCTCGCGAAATGCTCCCGGAGGTCAAAGCCTCCTCGCAAATCTATGGGCGCACCAAGAGCGGCATCGCCATCGGCGGTATCGCCGGCGACCAGCAAGCGGCGCTGTTCGGGCAGATGTGCGTCGAGCCGGGCCAGGCGAAAAACACCTATGGCACTGGCTGCTTCCTGCTGATGAACACCGGCGACAAGGCAGTGAAATCGCAGCACGGCATGCTCACCACCATCGCCTGCGGTCCGCGTGGCGAAGTGGCGTATGCGCTGGAAGGTGCGGTGTTCAACGGCGGTTCGACCGTGCAGTGGCTGCGCGATGAACTGAAGATCATCAATGACGCCCACGACACCGAGTACTTCGCCAATAAGGTGAAGGACAGCAACGGTGTGTACCTGGTGCCGGCGTTCACGGGTCTGGGCGCACCGTACTGGGACCCGTATGCCCGTGGCGCGCTGTTCGGCCTGACCCGCGGCGTGCGCGTCGACCACATCATCCGCGCTGCGCTGGAATCGATCGCCTACCAGACCCGCGATGTGCTCGACGCCATGCAGCAGGACTCCGGCGAACGCCTCAAGGCCCTGCGCGTGGACGGCGGCGCGGTCGCCAACAACTTCCTCATGCAGTTCCAGGCTGACATCCTCGGCACCCAGGTCGAACGCCCGCAAATGCGCGAAACCACCGCACTCGGCGCCGCGTACCTGGCTGGTCTGGCCTGCGGTTTCTGGGGCAGCCTGGAAGAACTGCGCGGCAAAGCGGTGATTGAGCGCGAGTTCGAACCGAGCCTGGACGAAGTCGAGAAAGAGAAACTCTACAAAGGCTGGAAAAAAGCCGTCAGCCGCACCCGTGACTGGGCGCGTGAGGACGCTGAATAAGCCAGGCTTGAGTAACAGATAGGCATCTAACTGGTCGGGAGCGGATTCCTGCGGCATCATGGGCAAATTTTGCACGGCAGCCCAAAGGAAGCCCCATGAATCTGCCTCCCCGTCAGCAGCAAATCCTCGAGCTGGTCCGCGAACGCGGCTATGTGAGCATCGAGGAAATGGCCACGCTGTTCGTAGTCACCCCGCAAACCATTCGCCGCGACATCAATCAGCTCGCCGAAGCCAATCTGCTGCGCCGTTACCACGGTGGCGCCGCCTATGATTCCAGCGTCGAAAACACCGCCTATGCGATGCGCGCCGACCAGATGCGCGATGAAAAGCAACGCATCGGCGAAGCCATCGCCGCGCAGATCCCCGATCACGCCTCGCTGTTCATCAACATCGGCACCACCACCGAATCGATCGCCCGCGCCCTGCTCAATCACAGCCACCTGAAAATCATCACCAACAACCTGCATGTCGCCTCGATGCTCAGCGCCAAGGATGACTTCGACGTGCTGCTGACTGGTGGCAACGTGCGCCGTGACGGCGGTGTTGTCGGCCAGGCCAGTGTCGATTTCATCAATCAGTTCAAAGTTGATTTCGCGCTCGTCGGCATCAGCGGGATCGATGAGGACGGCAGCCTGCTCGACTTCGATTATCAGGAAGTGCGGGTGAGCCAAGCGATCATTGCCAATGCGCGCCAGGTGATTCTAGCGGCGGATTCGAGCAAGTTCGGGCGTAACGCGATGATCCGACTGGGGCCGATCAGCCTGATCGATTGCCTGGTCACCGATCAGCAACCCGTGCCGGCGTTGGCGCAGTTGTTGAGCCAGCACAAGATTCGTCTGGAAGTCGTCTAGTAGCTCGTTCCCACGCTCCGCGTGGGAATGCAGCCCGGGACGCTCTGCGTCCCACCCCAACAGCCGACGCAGAGCGTCGATGGATGCATTCCCACGCGGAGCATGGGAACGATCGGTTAACGCCCTGCGCGCCCTTGCGCGCACTTCATGTTCGAAAATTTTCCTTTCTTTGCCCTTCGATGAGTTTTTTCAATCGAAGTCGACTGGCTGCGCGCGTCTTTATGGGCTACCATTTTCGCAAATGAACATTCATGTTCGATTTCAAATATCGAAAACCAAAAAGAGCCCGAGGCCAGCCGATGTCCACCTCTACCTTGCGTACGCCCCCTCTCTCCGAGATCTATGACGTTGCCGTAATCGGCGGCGGGATCAATGGCGTGGGGATCGCAGCGGATGCCGCCGGTCGCGGTCTTTCGGTGTTCCTTTGCGAAAAGGACGATCTCGCCAGCCACACTTCGTCAGCCAGCAGCAAGCTGATCCACGGTGGCCTGCGCTATCTCGAACATTATGAATTCCGTCTGGTGCGTGAGGCGCTGGCCGAACGTGAAGTGCTGCTGGCCAAGGCACCGCACATCGTCAAGCCGATGCGCTTCGTGCTGCCGCACCGCCCGCACCTGCGTCCGGCGTGGATGATTCGTGCCGGCCTGTTCCTCTATGACAACCTCGGCAAACGCGAAAAGCTGCCGGGTTCGAAAAGCCTGAAGTTCGGCGCCGACAGCGCGCTGAAAAGTGAAATCAAGAAAGGCTTCGAATACTCCGACTGCTGGGTCGATGACGCCCGCCTCGTGGTGCTCAACGCCATGGCCGCCCGCGAAAAAGGCGCCCATGTGCACACCCAGACCCGTTGTGTCAGCGCCCGTCGCGCCAAAGGCCTGTGGCATCTGCACCTGGAACGCGCCGACGGCAGCCTGTTTTCGATTACCGCCAAAGCGCTGGTCAACGCCGCCGGCCCGTGGGTAGCCAAATTCATCCGTGACGACCTGAAGATGGAATCGCCGTACGGCATTCGTCTGATTCAGGGCAGCCACATCATCGTGCCGAAACTGTACGAAGGTGAGCATGCGCACATTCTGCAAAACGAAGACCAGCGCATCGTTTTCACCATTCCGTACCTGAACCACTTCACCCTGATTGGCACCACCGACCGCGAATACACCGGCGATCCGGCCAAAGTCGCGATCACCGAAGGGGAAACCGATTACCTGCTGAAAGTGGTCAACGCCCACTTCAAGCAGCAGCTCAGCCGCGATGACATCCTGCACAGCTACTCGGGCGTACGGCCGCTGTGCAACGACGAATCCGACAACCCCTCGGCCGTCACTCGCGATTACACCCTCGCGTTGTCTGGCGGCGGCGAAGAAGCGCCCCTGCTGTCGGTGTTCGGCGGCAAGCTGACCACTTACCGCAAACTCGCCGAATCAGCGATGGCGCAGTTGATGCCGTTCTTCACCCAGATGCGCCCGAGCTGGACGGCCACCGCCACCCTGCCCGGCGGCGAAGACATGACCACACCGCAAGCCTTGAGCGCGCTGATTCGCGACAAGTTCGATTTTGTCCCGACAGAAATCGCCCGGCGCTGGGCCGTCACCTACGGCAGCCGCACCTGGCGCATGCTTGAAGGCGTGGAAACCCTGGCCGACATGGGTGAGCACATTGGCGGCGGGCTCTACACCCGCGAGGTCGATTACCTGTGCAGCGAAGAGTGGGCGACCACTGCGCACGACATTCTCTGGCGTCGCACCAAGCTCGGGTTGTTCACCACGGCAGATGAGCAGCAGAAGCTGGCGTCGTATCTGGGCAAGGTTGAGCAGAATCGGAAGATCGAGGCGGCTTGATCTCACCGTTCAAACGAAAGCCCCTGGATCGAGAGATTCAGGGGCTTTTTTTGTTGTGTCCGCAAAATCCAGCCCCCCTGACGACATTTGATGGATGAACTCACTGCCCCAGATGCACCAACAGAAAATCGATGAAAACCCGCGATTTGTGCGGCAGATGTGGGGTGTTTGGAAAGACCACATTGATCGATTGCGAGGGCAGCGAGTAACCGGGTAGCAGGCGCACCAGACGACCACTGGCAATATCGTCTTCCACCACCCAGGCCGGCAGTACCGACACGCCCAGCGAGGACAGTGTCATTGATCGAATTGCTGTGGAGGAATTCGACTCGAAGTGGCTGGTGCCGTTGACTTCGATCTCCCCACCCAGACCATCACGTAAGCGCCACTGTGTCGGCGCCTGCAGATTGCTGTTGGCAATCCATGGTACCCCATTCAGATCCTGAGGCTGTCGAACCGCATGCCGGGCGAGAAATCCTTCGGTGGCGACCAATACGATTTCGTAATCCGCCAGCTTTCGGCTTTTGAATGCCGAATCTGCCAAGTTACCCAAGCGAACGACCAGGTCGAGCTTCTCTGCCACCAGATCATTCAGCGAAGAGTTGAAGTTGTAGCACAGGCGAATATCCGGATAGTGCTCGGTAAACAACGGGATCAACGGCAGAATAAACTTCTCACCATACTCGCTGGTGGAACTTATGCGCAACTTTCCAGATACGCGATTATTACCCTTCAATACATTGTCAAAAGCATTATCAATGTCCGCGATAATCCCCTTGAACTCTTCATAAAACTCCTGACCTATTTCCGTCAGCGAAATATTACGTGTATTGCGGATCAGCAACGTGGCCGACAACACTTCCTCCAGCGCCTTGACATGCAGGCTGGCCATGGCTTTGCTGATACTCAGATAATTAGCCGCTTTGGTATAAGAACCAAAATCGACCACCGCGAGAAACGTTTGAACCCGATTAAGGTGAGAGTACATGGTGGTTGGGCTCACTGTTAAATCCTGTCAAACATTGTTTTAAGCATAGTCGTATCGACACTTCAAGTCCATCGCCCCTATGCTGCGCGGCAAAGGGGATACACCATGAACTATCGCTACAAGATCGCGCTGATTTTCTTGATCGGCTTCTTTATTGATTGCATAAATATATTTATGTCCGCTGTCGCATTGCCAAGTATATCGGCCACTTTGCAAGTCAGCACTTCTGCAGTGGCATGGGTCGCCAACGCTTACATCCTCGGGTTGACCTTGATAATCCCTGTCAGCACCTGGCTGGCCGGACGCTTTGGCAGTCGTGAAATTCTGACCGTTTCCATGCTGGTATTCAGCGGCTCGGTGTGGATGTGCGGCCAGGCCGACAGTTTCCAGGAACTGGTGATCTGGCGCTTCGTCCAGGGCATCGGCGGTGGCTTGTTGATTCCGGTCGGACAGGCGCTGACGTTCAATCTTTTCCAGGGCGAGCAACGGGCGAAGATATCCACGCTGGTGATGGCCGTCGCACTGATCGCACCGGCCATTTCACCCACCGTGGGCGGCATCATCGTCGACAGCAGTTCATGGCGTTGGGTGTTCTATAGCAACATTCCGTTTTCGCTGATCGCCGCCGGTTTGTCCTGGTTCTGGATCAGGGAAAGCAAGCCCGCCGATCTTCAGCGACCCGACATCAAAGGCCTGTTGCTGGTCAGCGCGGCACTCGCCAGCCTGTTGATGGGCATGTCGCTGTACGGCGGCGACTATCCGCCGTTGGCAGCGCTGGGTTTTGTCATCGCGGGCCTGATATTCATAGCCCTTTATCTGTTGCACTACCGCCGTTGCAACAACGCAATCATCGAGTTGAGCTTGCTCAGAAGTAAAAAACTCAGCACCTCGATTCTTATCTATTACGCGATTCCGGGTGTGTTCACCGGGGTCAACCTGATGAGCATTTTCTTCCTGCAGAACATTCTGCACTTCAGCGCCAGGCTGACCGGGATGTTCATGATCCTTTACGCCATTGGTGCGTTCATCGCGATGACCCTTTGCGGCAGGGTCTACAACCGGGTCGGCGCCAAGCGCCTGTTCATTCTCGGCATGTTGTTGCACAGCGCTGGCATCGCCACGTTGGTGCTGGTCAATGCACCCGGTGATCTGTGGGTCATCGTGATCGCCTACAGCCTGATGGGGATCGGCGGCGGCATCGGTGCCAATACCGCGCAGACGACCTCACTGATGGACTTCGCCGGCGGCGATACGCACAAGGCCAGTGTCATCTGGAACATCAATCGCCAGATGTCTTTCAGCCTCGGCGCCGCGCTGTTTCTGATGATTTTCAATGTGCTGCTCAAGCAGTTCGATACCACGCAGGCCTATCACGCGACCTTCGCGGTTGCGGCGCTGGTCGGGCTGCTGCCGCTGTTTCAGATGCGCCAATTGAAACCTGAAAGGAGTGCCCATGAGCAACGATCTGGCTGAACAAGCCATACACAGTATTCACTACGTCCACGAACTGATTCATCGCGTATTCACCGATGCCGACGGCACTGGTGCCGCAAGCATCGAGCCGTTGATGCAGGCATTTGCCGAGGACTTCAGCATGGTTGGCATCTCGGCGATTCCGTTGAACCGGTCCGAGGTCGAGCAACTGTTCAGGGGAGCCGTGGGCGCCAAGGCAGGGCTTGATATCGACATCAGCGATTTGCATACGGTCTGGCAGCAGGACGAGACACTGGCTCTGAGCTACGTAGAAACCCAGCGGTTAAACGGGACTGAACACTCACGCGTGTCGGTGGCAATCCTGAGGGCGCAGGCAGACGGGGTGAAGTGGCTGTATTTGCACGAAACGCCTTTGAGCCGGGATCGCTGAGACTGCGCGTTACAGATCATTCGGTTTTCCGAACGCGACTCTCCGGTCGATTCGGTTAACCGGATCAGTTCCGCATAAAAACACCGCCACAAAACTTTAATAACGTTAAAAATCAATTGGTTGACCATTATCGACTGGTCTGGCACGACTTCTGCTCTACACTCTCTCGACGAATGCCTGCTGTGCCAACACTTCAGGAGCCGTCAGGCATTCGAAGCACAAAAAGGGCCGACAAACTGGCTCCATAAAAAAAACAATGTCGAGGAAAATTTGATGCGCATCGTTCCCCATATCCTGGGCGCAGCCATTGCTGCCGCTCTGATCAGCACGCCAGTTTTCGCCGCCGAGCTCACCGGCACCCTGAAGAAGATCAAAGAGTCCGGTGTCATCACCCTGGGCCACCGTGACGCCTCCATTCCGTTCTCCTACATCGCCGACGCTTCCGGCAAGCCGGTCGGCTACTCCCACGATATCCAGCTGGCCATTGTCGAAGCGATCAAGAAAGACCTCGACCTGCCCAACCTGCAAGTCAAATACAACCTGGTGACTTCACAAACCCGTATCCCGCTGGTGCAGAACGGCACCGTGGACGTCGAGTGCGGTTCGACCACCAACAACGTCGAGCGTCAGCAGCAGGTCGACTTCTCCGTCGGCATCTTCGAAATCGGTACCCGTCTGCTTTCCAAGAAAGACTCCAAATACAAGGATTTCGACGATCTGAAAGGCAAGAACGTCGTGACCACCGCCGGCACCACCTCCGAGCGCATTCTCAAGGCGATGAACGCCGACAAGCAGATGGGCATGAACGTCATCTCCGCCAAAGACCACGGCGAGTCCTTCCAGATGTTGGAATCGGGCCGTGCCGTGGCGTTCATGATGGACGACGCGCTGCTCGCCGGCGAAGCGGCCAAGGCCAAGAAAGCCGCCGATTGGGAAGTCACCGGCACCGCGCAGTCGTACGAAATCTACGGCTGCATGATGCGCAAGGGCGACGCCCCGTTCAAAAAGGCTGTGGATGACGCCATCGTCGCCACCTACAAGTCGGGCGAAATCAACAAGATCTACGAGAAGTGGTTCATGCAGCCGATTCCGCCAAAAGGCCTGAACCTGAACTTCCCGATGAGCGACGAGCTCAAGACCCTGATCGCCAACCCGACCGACAAAGCGGCTGACGACAAGAAGTCCTGATTTCTGACTAACCTTATCCCCTGAGGAGGCGCCTGCCTTTTCAGGGGATGGTCACTCCCTGCTGGCACTTTTTTGGAAACACTCGAACCGGTAGCTGTCGAGCCGATCGCGTGTGCCTGATGTTCACATCAGGCGGGAACGGAATTTCCCCAGGCGGGCACTTGTACATCGATCGAATCGAGGGGAGACCCTAATGAATTACAACTGGGACTGGGGCGTGTTCTTCAAGTCCACCGGTGTGGGCAGCGAGACTTATCTCGACTGGTTCATCTCCGGGCTGGGCTGGACCATCGCCATCGCCATCGTCGCGTGGATCATCGCCCTGCTGCTGGGCTCGATACTGGGCGTGATGCGCACCGTACCGAACCGCATCGTGTCGGGCATCGCGACCTGCTACGTCGAACTGTTCCGTAACGTGCCACTGCTGGTTCAGCTGTTCATCTGGTACTTCCTGGTGCCCGATCTGCTGCCCGCGGATATGCAGGAGTGGTACAAACAGGACCTGAACCCGACTACCTCGGCCTACCTGAGCGTCGTCGTGTGCCTTGGCCTGTTCACTGCCGCGCGTGTTTGCGAGCAAGTGCGCACCGGTATCCAGGCGCTGCCCCGTGGCCAGGAATCGGCCGCTCGCGCCATGGGCTTCAAGCTGCCGCAAATCTACTGGAACGTGCTGCTGCCCCAGGCCTACCGGATCATCATTCCACCGCTTACCTCGGAATTTTTGAACGTGTTCAAGAACTCCTCCGTGGCGTCCTTGATCGGCCTCATGGAGCTACTGGCGCAAACCAAACAGACCGCCGAGTTCTCGGCCAACCTGTTTGAAGCATTCACCCTGGCGACCCTGATCTACTTCACCCTCAACATGAGCCTGATGTTGCTGATGCGCATGGTCGAGAAGAAAGTCGCCGTGCCCGGCCTGATTTCCGTGGGGGGTAAATAATGGAATTCGATTTCAGCGGCATCGTCCCGGCCATTCCCGGTTTGTGGAACGGCATGGTGATGACCCTCAAGCTGATGGCCATGGGCGTGGTCGGCGGGATCATTCTCGGCACCATTCTCGCGCTGATGCGTCTGTCGCACAGCAAACTGCTGTCGAGCATCGCTGGCGCCTACGTCAACTATTTCCGTTCGATCCCGCTGCTGCTGGTGATCACCTGGTTCTATCTGGCGGTGCCGTTCGTGCTGCGCTGGATCACCGGCGAAGACACGCCGATCGGTGCGTTCACCTCGTGCATCGTGGCGTTCATGATGTTCGAAGCGGCGTACTTCTGCGAAATCGTCCGTGCCGGCGTGCAGTCGATCCCCAAAGGTCAGATGGGCGCGGCGCAAGCGCTGGGCATGACTTACGGGCAGATGATGCGCCTGATCATCCTGCCGCAGGCGTTCCGCAAAATGACCCCGCTGTTGCTGCAGCAGAGCATCATTCTGTTCCAGGACACTTCGCTGGTTTACACCGTAGGCCTGGTTGACTTCCTCAATGCCTCCCGCGCCAGCGGCGACATCATCGGCCGCTCCAACGAGTTCCTGATTATCGCCGGTCTTGTGTACTTCATTATCAGCTTCGCCGCCTCGCGGCTGGTCAAGCAACTGCAAAAAAGGTTCGCCGTATGATCTCTATCAAAAATATCAACAAGTGGTATGGGGACTTCCAGGTGCTGACTGATTGCAGCACCGAGGTCAAAAAAGGCGAAGTGATCGTGGTCTGCGGCCCGTCGGGTTCCGGCAAGTCGACGCTGATCAAATGCGTCAACGCGCTGGAGCCGTTTCAGAAGGGTGACGTCGTGGTTGATGGCACCTCGATTGCCGACCCGAAGACCAACCTGCCGAAACTGCGTTCGCGGGTGGGCATGGTGTTCCAGCATTTCGAACTGTTCCCGCACCTGACCATCACCGAAAACCTGACCATCGCGCAGATCAAGGTGCTGGGCCGCAGCAAGGAAGAGGCGACCAAAAAAGGTCTGCAACTGCTTGAGCGCGTCGGCCTGTCGGCGCACGCCCACAAGCATCCGGGGCAACTGTCCGGCGGTCAGCAACAGCGTGTGGCGATTGCCCGTGCGCTGGCGATGGACCCGATCGTCATGCTGTTCGACGAACCGACCTCGGCGCTGGACCCGGAAATGGTCAACGAAGTGCTCGACGTGATGGTGCAACTGGCCCACGAAGGCATGACCATGATGTGCGTGACCCACGAAATGGGCTTCGCCCGTAAAGTGGCGGACCGGGTGATTTTCATGGACCAGGGCAAGATCATCGAAGACTGCCCGAAAGAGGAATTCTTCGGCGACATCAGCGCCCGTTCCGAACGCGCGCAGCACTTCCTCGAGAAAATCTTGCAGCACTAAGACACAGCGCCGCTCACCAACTGTGGGAGCGGGCTTGCTCGCGAATTGGCCGGCACTTTCAACATCATCATTGACTGATCCACCGCTTTCGCGAGCAAGCCCGCTCCCACATTGGATCAATGCTGATCCTGAGATTTGTGTTGTGGTTGACCCAAGGCATCTGTGATGAAATGCGACCCCACCCTCTATCGCGCTGCAAAGCCATCACTTGCCGTGAAGCCCCGTCTGATTCGTCATCTGTTCCTGCCGCCACTGGTCATCGCCCTGATGATCGGCCTGGGGTTTATCGGCTTCTGGACCAGTGAGCACTTCGGCATCCGCAGCCTCGGCGAGAACGGCCAGCGTCAGTTGGAGTTGCACGCCCGTGCGGTCGAAAGCGAAATCAGCAAGTACACCTACCTGCCCAGCCTGCTGGAACTCGAAACGAGTGTGCCGCAGTTGCTGGCCGACCCGACCCCGGAACACCGGCAAACGGTCAACGATTACCTTGAGGGCCTGAACCGCCGCAGCCGCAGCCGGGCCATTTATGTCATGGACACCACCGGCCGCGTCATGGCCACCAGCAACTGGCGCGATGTCGACAGTTACCTGGGTGAGGACCTGTCCTTCCGCGCCTATTTCAAGGACGCCGTGCGCGGCCAGCCCGGGCGTTTCTACGGCATCGGCAGCACCAACGGCGAGCCCGGTTACTACCTGGCCCACGGCCTGGAAGAGCACGGCAAGATCATCGGCGTCGCGGTGGTCAAGGTGCGCCTGGAAGCCATGGAAGAACGCTGGCAGCGCGCGCGTCTGGAAGCCTTTGTCAGTGACGAAAACGGCATCATCATTCTTTCCAGCGATCCGGCCCGGCGGCTGAAATCGGTGGTTCCGCTGAGCGACGAGGTCAAGGAAAAACTCGCCCGCAGTCTGCAGTACTACTGGTTCCCGCTCAATGAGCTGCAACCGCTGGCCCGCGAGAGCTTGTCCGAAGGCGTGGAAAAACTCACCTTCCCGGCCAACAGCGAAGTGGCGTCCGACGAAGATGACATCAGTTACCTGGCGCAGACCCGGCCGCTGAGCGACACGCCGTGGAATTTCACCCTGCTCACGCCGCTGCAAGACCTGCGCCGCGAGGCGATCAATCAAGGCATTCTGGTGGCGGTCGCGTTCGCCCTGTTCGCCTTCCTGCTGATCGCCTGGAACGAGCGGCGCAAGGTCCTCGCCACCCGCCTCGCGGCCCGCGAAGCCTTGCAGGAAGTCAACAGCCAGCTGGAGCGACGGATTACCGAACGCACTGCCGATCTGCGTGCCAGCAACGAACGGCTCAAGAGCCAGATCCGCGAACGCCGCCAGGCCGAAGAGACCTTGCGCCGCGCCCAGGATGAACTGGTGCAGGCCGGCAAACTCGCCGCGATCGGCCAGATGTCCACCAGCATTGCCCATGAATTGAATCAGCCACTGGCGGCGATGCGCACGTTGTCAGGCAATACCGTGCGCTTTCTTGAGCGCGGCCAGCTCGATGTCGCCAGCACCAACCTCAAGACCATCAACGACCTGATCGACCGCATGGGCCGGATCACCGCCAGCCTGCGCTCCTTTGCCCGGCGCGGCGATAACAAGGGCCAGGCCAGCCTCGGCAAAGCCGTCGACGCCGCGCTGCAAGTGCTCGGCGCGCGTCTGGAAACCTCGGCGCTGCAAGTGCACCGGCAGTTCAGCGACGCACAATTGCAGATCGACCAGACCCGTCTCGAACAGATTCTGCTCAACCTGATCGGCAACGCCCTCGATGCCATGCAGGCCCAGGCGCAGCCGCAACTGTGGCTCGAAGGCGAAGAATTCAACGGCAAATATCGCCTGCGCGTACGTGACAACGGTCACGGCATCGACGCCGAGGCGCGCAAACATTTGTTCGAACCGTTTTTCACCACCAAGCCCGGCGAGCAAGGCCTGGGCCTGGGCCTGACGCTTTCCGCCAGCCTCGCCGCCGCCACCGGCGGCCATCTGGGTGTCGAACACCCGGCCAGCGGTGGCACCACCTTCGTCCTCAGTTTACCGTTGGTAAGCCCTACACCTGCCGAGCCAATATGAACCACGAACTCAGTGTGCTGATTGTCGAAGACGACCCCCATGTGCTGCTCGGCTGCCAGCAGGCGCTGACCCTGGAAGACATTCCCTGCATTGGCGTGGGCAGTGCCGAAGAAGCGCTGGAGCAGGTCGGCGATAATTTCGCCGGTATCGTCATCAGCGATATCCGCCTGCCGGGCATCGATGGCCTGGAACTGCTGACCCGCCTCAAGCAACGCGACCGCAGCCTGCCGGTGGTGCTGATCACCGGCCATGGCGACATCTCCATGGCGGTCGGCGCGATGCAGAAAGGCGCTTACGATTTCATGGAAAAACCGTTCTCGCCAGAGCGTCTGGTGGACGTCGCCCGGCGTGCCCTCGAGCAACGCAGCCTCGCCCGCGAAGTCTCGTCGTTGCGGCGACAACTGGCCGAACGCGATTCTCTGGAAGGACGGATCATCGGCCGCTCGCCGGCGATGCAGAACCTGCGCGAACTGATCGCCAACGTCGCCGACACCTCGGCCAACGTGTTGATCGAGGGCGAGACCGGCACCGGCAAGGAACTGGTCGCCCGCTGCCTGCACGACTTCAGCCGCCGTCACGGCAAACAGTTCGTCGCGCTGAACTGCGGCGGCCTGCCGGAAAACCTCTTTGAAAGTGAAATCTTCGGCCACGAAGCGAACGCCTTCACCGGTGCCGGCAAGCGCCGTATCGGCAAGATCGAGCACGCCGACGGCGGCACGCTGTTCCTCGACGAGGTGGAAAGCATGCCGCTGCCGTTGCAGATCAAACTGCTGCGCGTGTTGCAGGAGCGCACCCTCGAACGCCTCGGTTCAAACCAGAGCGTGGCGGTGGATTGCCGGGTGATTGCGGCGACCAAATCCGACCTCGACGAAGCCAGCAAAGCGGGGGCCTTTCGCAGCGACCTGTATTACCGCCTCAACGTGGTGACGCTGGAATTGCCGCCCTTGCGCGAACGCCGCGAGGACATCCTGCAACTGTTCGAACACTTCACCCAGCAATCGGCCCTGCGCTTCGACCGCGCATTGCCGGAGCTGGACAATCAGACCCTGTCGCACCTGATGAGCCACGACTGGCCCGGCAACGTGCGCGAACTGCGCAACGTCGCCGAGCGCTTCGCCCTGGGTCTGCCGGCCTTCAAGAAGTCCGGCGCCGGCAGCGGCGGTCAAGGCCTGGCGTTCGCCGAAGCGGTGGAGGCATTCGAGCGCAATCTGCTCAGCGACGCCCTGCAACGCAGCGGCGGCAACCTGACCCAGGCCAGCCTGGAACTGGGCATGGCCAAGACCACGCTGTTCGACAAAGTGAAAAAATACGGCCTGAGCCATTAAGCGAGAACGACGTGGACCTGATATTCAAAGCCCTGCTGGGCGCCGCCGTGGTGGTGATGATCGCGGCGCTGTCGAAGACCAAAAACTATTACATCGCAGGTTTGGTGCCGCTGTTTCCGACCTTTGCGCTGATTGCCCATTACATCGTTGGCAAGGGCCGCTCGATCGATGATCTGAAAACCACGATCGTGTTTGGGATGTGGTCGATTATTCCGTACTTCGTCTATCTGGCGACGTTGTATGTGATGGTCGACCGGATGCGGCTGGAGGCGTCGCTCGCGGTGGCGGCGGTCGCGTGGTTGATGGCGGCGACTGTATTGGTGACCGTTTGGGTGCGTATTCACAGCTAAGGTCAATGTTGGCGACCATGATGACCCCTTCGCGAGCAAGCTCGCTCCCACAGGGGAATGCATTGCAAAGGTGGGAGCGAGCCTGCTCGCGAAGGGGCCGAACGATCACCGCAAAACTTTCAGTTAAAGCAAATTCCTATTCTCCGCCGGCTCGACCCGCGCCCAGTGCGAAGTGTCCTCACGGTGCGCCTGAAGATACGGCAACACCGCCGCCAGCAGCGGTTCCTTGAACGCCTCCTGAAACCGATGGGCCAGCCCAGGGATGAGCTTCAACTGACTGCCCTGGATATGCGCCGCCAGATGCACACCGTGCATCACTGGCAGCAACGGATCGGCCGTGCCATGCACCACCAGCGTCGGCACGCGCAGTTGATTGAGCAACGCCACCCGGCTTGGCTCGGCGAGAATCGCCATGATCTGCCGCTTGACGCCTTCCGGGTTGAACGCGCGGTCATAGGAAGCCGCGGCCTGTTGCAATAACGCTTGGCGATCATCGCTTACCGCCGGGCTACCCAGTGCCGCGAGCAAATCAGCCTGTTGTTCCAGTGCTACCTGACGATTCGGTGCGCCGCGCCGCGACAACAGCTGCACCAGCGCCGCACTCGGTGCCGGCAAGCCAGCGGCCCCGGAAGTGGTCATCAGCAGCGTCAGGCTTTCGACCCGTTGCGGCGCCATCGCCGCCATGTGCTGGGCGATCATTCCGCCCATGCTCGCGCCCAGCACATGAAAGCGCTCGACCTGCAGCGCGCTCATCAACCCCAGCGCATCGTCGGCCATGTCCGTCAGGCTGTAGGGCGCCGAAACCGGCAGGCCGAGTTTGTAGCGCAACACTTCAAACGTCAGATTGGCTTCGACCGGAGGCTGGCGCCAGGTCGACAGGCCGACATCGCGATTGTCATAACGGATGACCCGAAAACCTTGCTGACACAGCGCCACAACCACTTCGTCCGGCCAGTGAATCAACTGACCGCCAAGGCCCATGACCAGTAGCAACGCCGGATCCGAGGCACGGCCGATGCTCTGATAGGCGATGCTCACCGCCGGCAGGTCGACCCGCTCGGTCGGCACATTCACATCACAACGCGAAGCCGCCAGCGACGGCAGGCCGACCAACAGCGCGGCCAGAAAGAACAATACACGCATGAAAAAACACCAAAACGCAGAACCCCAGTAGAGCGCGAGTCTGATGATATTTGTGCGAGCGCGCTGCCACAGTTGCGTGACAGTTTGATGAACAGCGCCGAGCGGTCACTGGCCCGGAGACTACGTTGCGCCATCGACAGCCGGTTCAACATGAGACAAACTCACCACCTTGAACTTGATCACGAGTTCTACTCATGGAGACCTGCGGTGCTTGAGATCCGTCACCTGAAAACCCTGCACGCCCTGCGCGAAGCCGACAGCCTGGTCGACGCCGCCGACCGCCTGCACCTGACCCAGTCGGCGCTCTCCCACCAGTTCAAGGAACTGGAAGAGCGCCTGGGCATGGCGTTGTTCGTGCGCAAGACCAAACCGGTGCGCTTCACCAGCGCCGGCCTGCGCCTGCTGCAACTGGCTGACGCCACCCTGCCGCTGCTGCGCGCCGCCGAGCGCGACATCAGCCGACTGGCCGGCGGGACCGCCGGGCGTCTGCACATGGCCATCGAATGCCACAGCTGCTTTCAGTGGCTGATGCCCACCATCGATCAGTTTCGTGACGCGTGGCCGGAAGTCGAACTCGACCTGGCCTCGGGTTTTTCCTTCGCACCGCTGCCAGCCTTGGCCCGTGGTGATCTGGACCTGGTGGTGACCTCCGATCCGCTGGACATCGCCGGCATTACCTACGTGCCGCTGTTCACTTACGAAGCCATGCTGGCAGTGGCCAACCAACATGCGCTGGCGAGCAAGCCGTACATCGTGCCCGACGATCTGCTGACGGAAACGCTGATTACTTATCCGGTGGAACGCGACCGCCTGGACATCTTCACCCGGTTCCTCGAACCTGCCGACATCGAGCCGGCGCAAGTGCGCACCTCGGAGCTGACGGTGATGATGATGCAACTGGTCGCCAGCGGCCGCGGCGTCTGCGGCATGCCGCACTGGGCGCTGCACGAATACAGCTCGCGCGGTTACGTGAAGGCCAAGCGCCTGGGCGAGAAAGGATTGTTCGCGACGCTGTACGCAGCGATCCGCACGGACATGCTGGACGCCCCATACATGCGCGACTTCCTGCTGACCGCCAAGGACACCTCGTTCTCAACACTCGATGGCGTCAGCGCCGTGCGCTGAAACCGCTGCGCAGAAGATCCCCTGTAGGAGTGAGCCTGCTCGCGATAGCCATCTGTCAGTCAATAGTGATGTGCCTGAACGACCGCTATCGCGAGCAGGCTCACTCCTACAGGGGGGCCGCGTTTCGACTAGAGAAATGCGGTCAAAATTGTGGGAGCGGGCTTGCTCGCGAAAGCGGTGGGTCAGGCAACATCTGCGGCGGCTGGCAGGGCCCCTTCGCGAGCAGGCTCGCTCCTACAGGGGGACTGCGTTTGGACTGGAGAAATGCGGTCAAATTGTGGGAGCGGGCTTGCTCGCGAAAGCGGTGGACCAAGCAACATTTGCGGCGGCTGACACGACGCTATCGCGAGCAGGCTCACTCCTACAAGGGATTTGCGTTTGGACTGGAGAAATGCGGTCAAATTGTGGGAGCGGGCTTGCTCGCGAAAGCGCTGGATCAGGCAACATTTGCGGCGGCTGACAGGGCCCCTTCGCGAGCAGGCTTGCTCCCACAAGTAAACAAGAGCAGCGCTGTGTCAGAGCTGGCGCCACATGTGGATTTTGTCGAAGTAATCCTCGCCTACCCGCACCGCCAGCGGTTCCAGGCCGAACTGGATGAAGCCGCAGCGTTGGTACAGCTTGAAGGCGGCATCGTTGCCGGCAGTGACGGTGAGCTGGATGACTTTCAGCCCGGCATGGTTTTGTGCTTCGAGGAGGGCCGCCTGTACCAGCTCGAAACCCAGGCCCTGCTGGCGGAAGTCAGTCGAGACATACATGCCGAACAAAGTAACTTTATGGCGGGCCTTTTCCCTGGGTTCGAGCGCGAGGCCGACAATGCCGGCCAGCGTGCCGCCGTCAAAGGCGCCGAGCAGCACATCGAGTTTGCTGGTCAAGCGCCCTTCCCACCAGCTCAGCGGCATCACCGCACGCTCACGCACGCTGGAAGTGAACGCCTGCGGGTGGCGGTCATAGGCTTCAAGCATGCGTTCGCGATACGCCAGGGCATGGCTGGCATCGAGCCGCTCGATCCACATGTTCAGGCCGTCCTGCGCTGTTCGAGCATCAGCCGTACGGCCAGACCGCCGAGCACCAACCCCATGAAATAACGCTGCATCGCCAGCCACGTCGGGTTACGCACGAACCAGGAGGCAATGCCCGCCGCAAACAGCGCGATCAGCAGGTTGACGGTAAAACTGACGCTGATCTGCGTCAGCCCCAGAACAACGCTCTGGACGAACACCGAGCCGTGTTCAGGGCTGATGAACTGCGGAAACACCGACAGATAGAACACGGCGATTTTCGGGTTCAGCGCACTGGTGAGAAAGCCCATGGTGATCAGTTTGCGTGACGAGTCCGGCGGCAGTTGTTGCGCCTCGAACGGCGAACGCGCCCCGGGCTTCACCGCTTGCCAGGCCAGCCACAGCAGGTACAGCGCCCCCGCCCATTTCAGCACTTCATAGGCCATCGGCACGGCCAGGAACACCGCCGTCAACCCGGCCGCGGCGGCAAACATGTGCACAAAGAACCCGCCAACTACGCCCAGCAATGAAGTCACCCCGGCCCGGCGGCCCTGGCAAATCGAGCGCGAGATCAGATAAATCATGTTCGGCCCCGGCGTCAGTACCATCAGCAACGCGGCAGCGGCGAAAATCAGCAGGTCTGGAAGCGGGATCATGGCAAAGTCCTTTGCGTGAATGATCAGGCGAGTGCGGTCAGCGAGCGCCGATAAAACGGCAGGATCAGGTCGCGTGTCAATGGTGCCAGGTCAACCGCCGGATCAGTGGCCGGGTCGACCCAGATCACCTCTTCGATTTCAGCGGCCGGGCAAACCTCGGCATCGATCGTCAATTGAAAAATCTGTGCGCAGACGACATACCCAGGCTCATTCGCAGCCGGCGCCGCAAACTCACCGAGGAACGCAGCCTGCGCCGGATCGATGCACAGGCCCAGTTCTTCCTCCAGCTCGCGAGCCAGCGCGTGCACCGGCAATTCCCGGGGTTCGATCTTGCCGCCCGGCTGCATGAACGCCGTGGTGCCGCGCTTGCGTACCAACAGGGTCTGGCCCTGCGCATTCAGCAGCAGCGCGGCGGCGATGTGGATAGTTTGAGCGGAAGCGACAGATGCGAGCGTCATGGGTGACAACAGTCCCTGGGTCAAAAAAACCAAGGATCCCACGCCCGCCCCTGTCTCGTCATGCCCTTCAGCCCTCAGCCTGCAGCAAGCCCGGCTCGTCCTGCGGCACTTTGACAAAAACCTGATACTTGCCGCCCTCCATCGCCTCGAAAGCAATCAGTTTTTCAATCAGCGGAGCACTGAGTACCTTGCCGGCGTTGAGCAGGAGCATGCCGTTATCGGCGTTGAGGTTACGCGCCAGTTCTGTTCCCGCTGTCAGCTCGCGGGTGGTCACGACCTTGACGTCCGGGTCGATCAGAGTGATGTCGCTGAGGAACGCCGCGCACACCTGGATGAAGTCCTCGACCAGTTCCGGGTCGTACAGACGGCCACTGTATTGACGCAGGTAGAGCAGCGCTTCGTCGCTGTTCATCTGCCGTTCGAGAATCAGCCCGCGTTGCAATTCGACAAAGTCTACCGCCAGTTTCAACAAGCGCGAGCCGAACGGAATCGCCTCGCCCTTGAGGCGATCGGGAAAGCCGCTGCCGTCCCAGCGCTCCTGATGATGGAGGATCAGCCGCGCGGCATCCTTCATCGGATCGAGGGTCATCAACAGCGATTCGCTCTGCTTCGGATATCCGCGATAACGCTCGCGCTCAGCGGAGTGCAGCAGATCCGACGGCGTGACCATCATGGTATCGGGCCAGCTAAGTTTGCCAATGTTATACAGGGCGGCCGCCATGGCCAGGTCGCGGCTGGTGGCTTCGTCCAGGCCATGCGCCTTGCTGTAGCCGCGCACCAGTTCGATGATTTGCCGGTTGGTCTGTTTGGCCGGCGGCAGACGCAGATTGGCCAGCAGGGAGAACACTTCGGTGCCAGTGACGTAGCTGTGTTTGAGTTCTTCGTAAGCCAGATCGAGCATGTCGGCGGTCTGCTGCAACTCTGCGGTACGCGCGGCGACGTGCTTCTCCAGCGTACTGTTGAGCAGCTTGAGCTGATCGTTCTGCACCCGGGCCAGGCGCTCCAGGCGCTGGCGTTCGCGCTCGGAATGCTGGTGTTCCAGCGACTGGCGCAGAATCACCAGCAGCTCTTCGTCATTCCACGGTTTGCTGATGTAGCGGTGAATCTGGCCGTCGTTGATCGCCTTGATGATCGCCGTCGGATCGGCATAGCCGGTGAGCATGATGCGCATCGTCGCCGGCCAGCGCTGACGGACCTGCGCCAGCAACGAGGCGCCGTCCATGTTCGGCATGCGTGCGTCACTCATCACCAGGTCCACTGGCTGCTGCGCCAGTATCTCCAGCGCCTGGGCACCGCTGGTGGCCAAAAGGATATCGTAGGGCTGGCCGCGCAACAGGCGGCGCAGACTGTTGAGAATCGATTCTTCGTCATCGACCAGCAGCACCTTGGGGCGCTGGCTCGTCGAGGTGGTTTGTTCTTCCATGGTATGGCCTCAAGCGCAACAGTGGACGTCAACGACGCGGCGCTCTGCCCCCGGCACCGACCCGCATCTGCTTTCAAGGCTAGATGATTTTGCCGATTGCTCACGCAAAACTTCTGCCTGGATACGCAGGCAAAGTGACGAACGGCCAACTACGCTCAACACAGTGAACGGTTCCGTCCGCTGATAAGCCAGGGAATAAGGGAAAGGGATGCTCTTGACGACAACCGCGTATGAAATCGCAAGCAGCACGGCATGAACGCGCCACTTACGCAGATCAATCGGCGCGTACTCATCGTTGACGACAGTGCGTCGATCCATGAGGACTTCGCCAAGATCCTTAGTCCGGTCGCGCTTGACGATGACGGGCTGGGCGCCACCGAGAGTCTATTGTTCGGCACCCCGTCGGCAGCGCCGACCCTGCGCTTCGAACTGGATTCGGCGTTCCAGGGCCACCAGGCGCTGGAAAAGATCGAAGCCTCGCTGGCCAATCAGCGGCCCTATGCCATGGCTTTTATCGACATGCGCATGCCGCCGGGCTGGGACGGCCTGGAAACCATCGAACGGCTGTGGCAGGCCGACCCGAAATTGCAGGTCGCGCTGTGCACGGCGTATTCCGATTATTCCTGGGAAGACATCGACCAGCGTCTGGCGCTGAACGACCGCCTGCTGATTCTGAAAAAACCCTTCGACGCCATCGAGATCCGCCAGATGGCCAGCGCCCTCACGGTCAAATGGCAAATGACCGAAGACGCCGCGCTGAAAATGAACCTGCTGGAGCAAGCCGTCGAGGAGCGTACCCGGGAGTTGTCCGACGCCAACATCATTGTGCAGAACAGCCCGACCATCCTTTACCGGCTGCGCGGAGAGCCGTCGTTTCCGCTGATGTACATTTCCCACAACATCACCCGTTATGGCCATGTGGCGGCAGAACTGGTGCGTTCGCCCAACTGGGCACAAGCATTGATTCATCCCGACGACCAGGCCAGCGTCGATGCGGCCATGGCCCGGGTCCTTGACCGGCACGCGCTGGGCGCTTCGATCGAGTTTCGTATGCGCACCGGGGACGGCACCTGGCGCTGGGTGGAAAACCGCTATATCCCGGTGCGCGACGATGACGGTCGTCTGCTCGAAGTCGAGGGGATTATCCTCGACATCACCGAGCGCCGCGTGGCCGAGGAAAAACTCGCCTTGCTGGCCCGCTCCGATGGCCTGACCGGGCTCGCCAATCGCGCGACGCTGATTGAGCGGCTGCACCAGGCCTTCGCTGCCGCGCGTCGGGGCGCCGCGCCGTTCGCGGTGTTTTATCTGGACCTGGACCACTTCAAGCGGATCAATGACACACTCGGCCACCCGGTGGGTGATCTGCTGCTGCAGGAAGTCGCCCGGCGCATCAAGGCCAGCGTGCGCGAAAACGACGTGGTCGCGCGCCTCGGTGGCGACGAGTTCGCGATTGTGCAACTGGACGTCAGCGACCCGACCCAATCGGCGGCCATGGCCAACAACATCCGCGACACGCTGCTGGCGCCCTATCACCTGGCCGGCAATGCCCTGCACGTGTCGGTGAGCATCGGCATCAGCACCTACACCGCGGCCAGCCTCGACCCCGACAGCCTGCTCGGGCAGGCTGACATGGCGCTGTACCGCGCCAAGGAAATGGGCCGCAACCAATATCACTTCCATTGCGCCGAGATCTCCCGGGAGGTGGCTGAACGCATGACCCTGGCCAGCGAGTTGCTGACGGCGCTGGACGGCGACGAACTGACCCTCAACTACGCGCCCGAAGTGGATCTGCACAGCCGCCGGATTCTCGGCATGGAGGCGCAGATCGTCTGGCAGCATCCGCGTCTGGGCCTGCTGCCGGCCAGCGCGTTTGTGCCGGCGGCGCAACGCACCGGCGCGATCATTGCGCTCGGGCGCTGGGTCCTCGACCGAGCCTGTCGCCAGATGCGCCTGTGGCGCGATGAAGGCGTGGCCCCGCCGGTGATGGCGATCAAGCTGTCCCTGGCGCAACTCAAAAGCGGTCCGGAACTGATCTACGACGTACTGCGCACCACCGCACGCTGGGAACTCGCGCCGTGGGACCTGCGCTTCGATGTCACCGAGGCCACGCTGGCGCAGACCAAGTGGACCCACAACGATGTGTTGCCGCGTTTGCGCGAGCTGGGCGTGACCATCGCCATCGATGACTTCGGCACCGAGTACTCATCGTTCGATTACCTGAAAACCTACCGGGTCAATCACCTCAAACTGGCTCAGACGTTCATCGACAGCGCGAGCAGGGATCCGGCCAGCGCCAACGCCCTGCGTGCGATCGTCAACTTCGCCCGGGATCTGGACATCGGCATCATTACCGAAGGTCACACAGCCCCCGAGGCGCCGCTGATTGAGGGGAGCGAAGCGCCACTTTCCAGCGCGCAGGGGTTGTACTTCAGCGAGGCGGTCAGCGCCGAACAGGCGGAGCAACTGCTGCGCAACAGCGAATTGCCGCCGAAGGGGAATGAGGCATGAAGACCCCGTTCCCGCAGACCAACCGACGCATTCTGATCATCGACGACACGCCGGCGATCCATGCTGACTTTCGCAAGATTCTCGCGCCACAGGCGCAGGACCCGGCCGATCTGCAGCAACTGGAACAGACGCTGTTCGGCACCCACCCGTCGGCCCACCTGACCTTCCAGCTCGATTCTGCCTATCAGGGCCAGGAAGCCCTGGCCCTGGTCGAGCGCGCCCTGGCCGCCGGCACCCCGTATGCCCTGGCCTTCATCGACATGCGCATGCCGCCCGGCTGGGATGGTCTGGAGACCATCGAGCAGCTCTGGCAGGTCGATCCGAACCTGCAAATCGCCTTATGCACCGCTTACAGCGATTACAGCTGGGAAGCCATGGCCGAACGGCTGGCGTTCGGCGATCAACTGCTGATTTTGAAAAAGCCGTTCGACAGCCTGGAAATCCGTCAGATGGCCAACGCTCTGACCTGGAAATGGCAACTGGCGCAGGACGCGGCATTAAAGATGCTCGCCCTTGAGCAAACCATCGAGGCGCGGGTGCATGAACTGCTCAAGGTCTCGCACCTGCTGCAATACGACGCCCTCACGGGGCTGCCCAACAGCACGCTGCTCGGCGATCGCCTGAGTCAGGCGCTGGCGGTCTGCCGGCGCCATGACAAGCAACTGGTGGTGATGTTTCTCGGTCTCGACCGCTTCAAACGCATCAACCATGCCCTGGGCCATCCGGCGGGCGACGAGATGCTCAAATGCACCGCGCGGCAATTGACGCTTTGCCTGCGCGATTCGGACTCGGTCTTTCGCTACGGCGCCGACGAATTCGTGGTGATCCTCAACGACATCAACCACCCGCAGCAAACCCACGGCGTCGCAGAAAAACTGCTCGCGGCCATTCGTGCACCGCAGACGATTGCCGGGCATGACGTCAGCGTTACCGCCAGCCTGGGCATCAGCGTTTACCCCGAAGACGGGCTGGAGGCCATCGAGCTGATCAAAAAAGCCGAAACCGCGATGCGCAACGTCAAGGAACACGGTCCCGATGAAATCGGCTTTTTCATCGAAGCCATGAACCAGCACGCCCGGGAACAGCACAGCATCGAATCAGGTCTGCGCCGGGCCCTGCAAGCGCAAGAACTGGTCTTGCACTATCAACCCAAGGTCGACCTGCGCAGCGCCCGCGTGGTCGGGGCCGAGGCGCTGGTGCGCTGGCAGAAACCGGGGCATGGCTGGGTGTATCCCTCGGCATTTATCCCGGTGGCCGAGGACACTGGTCTGATCGTGCCGTTGAGCACGTGGGTGCTGAATGAGGCCTGTCGTCAGCTGCGCGAATGGCAACTGGCCGGACTGCCGCCGATTCGCCTGTCAATCAACACCTCGCCCATCGATTTTCGCCAACGCGACTTCGTCGACGGTGTCGAACAGGCGCTGAAACAAAACAGCCTGGCCGCCGAATGGCTGGAGCTGGAAATCACCGAAGGTGTGCTGATGCAAAACGTCGAGGCCACCCTGACCGCGCTCAATCGGTTGAAGGCGCTGGGCACACGGCTGGCCATCGACGATTTCGGCACTGGCTATTCCAGCCTGAGTTATCTACGCCGCTTTCCCATTGACGTGCTGAAGATCGATCAGTCGTTCATTCGCGGCCTGAGCAGCGACAGTCACGACGCCGCCTTGGTCAGCGCAATCATCAACCTGGGCAAGAGCCTGGGGTTGAACGTCATCGCCGAAGGGATCGAAACCGCCGAACAACTGGCCTTTCTCAAGGCCCATCACTGTGAAGAAGGCCAAGGGTTTTATTTCAGCGAAGCCTTGCCGGCAGATACCTTCGCCCGCTGGCTGGCATCGGGAGAATGTGCACCGTGGAGCGCACCATGAATCGGTCGACGGGCCTGGTGCCCTATGCCCTCGCGCTGCTGCTGAGCGGCGGCGCTGCCAGCGCCATCGCCGAACCGTTGAACGAGCCGCTCAAACCGCTGCCCGAGGTGCCCCGCCAGGATGCCGGACGCGTGGCCCTCGGACGACAGCTGTTTCATGACCCCGGATTATCGGTCAACAACACCTTGTCCTGCGCCAGTTGCCATCAACTGGAACACAACGGTGCCGACAGCCGAGCGCTCTCACTGGGCTTCGACGGCAAACCCGTGGCGGTCAACACGCCGACGGTATTCAACGCCAGCCTCAACTTCCGCCAGTTCTGGGACGGTCGCGTCGAAACGCTGGAGGAACAGAGCAACATCGTCATCACCAGTCCTCACGAAATGGGCAGCGACTGGAAGACCGTGATCGAGCGGATTGCCAGCGACGCCGGTTATCGCCGGGACTTCGCCGCGGCGTACCCGGACGGCGTGACCCGGGCCAATATCCAGCAGGCGCTGGCCGCCTTCGAACGCACCTTGCTGACCCCCGGTTCGCGCTTCGATCAATACCTGCTGGGCGATACCTCCGCCATCAGCTATGAGGAAAAACAGGGTTATCAGCGCTTCAAGGATTACGGCTGCATCGCCTGCCATCAGGGCGTGAATATCGGCGGCAACATGTTCCAGAAATTCGGCGTGTTCGGCGATTACATCGCCGATCGCGGCAACCCGACATCGGCTGACCAAGGGCGTTTCAATGTCACCGCCGACGAGGCCGATCGTGCGGTATTCAAAGTGCCGAGCCTGCGCAACGTCGCGCTGACCGCACCGTACTTCCATGACGGCTCGGCACCCGACCTCGAGCGGGCTGTGGATATCATGTTCCAGTACCAGTTGGGCCGCATGCCCAGCGCTGAAGACAAAAGCCTGATCATCCAGTTTCTCAAGACCCTGACCGGCAAGACGGAGGGCAAGCCATGATCGACATTTCACGCCGGCGCAGCCTGTTGCTGCTCGCCCTGATAGCCCTGGCGCTGGCCTCGGTGCTGCTGTTTCTGTACCTCAAGTCCAACTCCGAGCAGACCATGACTTACACCGAGTCGCGGGATCTGATCCGGCAGATCAAGCAGCAGGACTCGCTGTGGGAAAACGAGATCCTCAAGGCCAGGGTAGCGATCTCGCACAACTACGACCCGCTGGTGTCGCCGATGAACGAGATGAACCGGCTCTGGGCGCAGTTCGATTCGCTTGAGTCCGGCCACGGTCGCAACGACCTGGCGCAATGGAACGGCGCCCATGAGGCCTTTTTGCAGGCGATGCAGGAAAAGACCCTCCTGGTCGAACAGTTCAAGTCGCATAACGCCCTGCTGCGCAACTCACTGGCGTTTCTGCCGACCGCCGAGGACGACATTCAGCAGCAACTCGCCGCGCTGTCCGATTTCGACAAACTGCAGCAACAGAACATCGTCACCGACACCTACGACCTGCTGCTCAGCACGCTGGAATACGCCCAGGTCACCACTGTGGAAAAAGCCGCCGAAATCGAGCTGGGCCTGAACAAACTGGCGGTTAACGCCGAACGTCTGCCAGCGGATTTCAAGGCCCCGATCAGAATCCTCAGCAACCACATCGCTCTGATTGCCCGGGAGCAGCCGGTGGTCAATCAGTTACTCGAAAGCATCGAGGCCGTCCCCGTCGCCGAACAGCTGGACAGCCTCACCACCCTGCTCGATCGCGACCAGCGGCGCGTCGAGATAACCGACCGTCAGTATCACTTCTACCTGCTGCTGTTTTCTGTGCTGCTGATGTTGTCGCTGGTGTGGCTGGCGATCCGTCTGATCGGCAGCTTCGCGGAAATCAACCGGGTCAACGCGGCGTTGCAGACCGCCAACGATGTGCTGGAGCAACGGGTCGAGGAACGCACCCGCGAGCTGCGCAATGCCCAGAGCGAACTGCTCGACGCGGCCCGTCAGGCCGGCATGGCGGAAATTGCGACCAATGTGCTGCACAACGTCGGCAACGTCCTCAACAGCGTGAACATTTCTTCTGACCTGATCGCGCGCAAATTGCGCAGCAGCAAGACCCAGGGCCTGGGCAAAGCCATGCAGTTGATCAATGACCATCCCGATGACCTGGGGGTATTTCTCAGCGAAGACGCCAAGGGCAAACTGCTGCCCGGCTATCTCAATCAACTGGTCACCGCCATCGCCCAAGAACAACAGGAGATGGCCGACGAGTTGACCCAGATGAGCAAAAGCGTCGACCACATCAAAGACATCGTCGCTACCCAGCAGTCCTATGCCGGGGCCAGCAGCATGACCGAGCCGCTGTACATCGATCAGTTGCTCGAAGATGCCTTGCGCATGAACGCCGGCGCGCTGACCCGGCATCATGTCACCGTGGTCAAGGCCTACGACGACGTGCCGCAAGTGATGGGCGACAAACACCGTCTGCTGCTGATTCTGATCAACCTCATCAGCAACGCCAAATACGCGATGTCGGACCTGAGCAATCGTCCGCGCACCATGACCCTGGGCGTCAGGACTGTCGATGAGCGCTTTCTCGAAATCAGCGTCAAGGACGACGGCGAAGGCATCGCCGCCGAGAACATGACGCGGATCTTTGCCCACGGTTTTACCACCCGCAAGGAAGGCCACGGCTTCGGCTTGCACAGCTGTGCGCTGGCAGCCATCGAAATGAACGGCCATCTCACCGCCCACAGCGACGGGCCGGGCACAGGTGCGCTGTTCACCTTGCAGATACCCTTGATCACCGTCACGGAGAACGCATGAGCGAGCTGTCGAACCGCCGCATTCTGCTGATCGACGACATGCCGTCGATTCACGAGGATTTTCGCAAGATTCTCATGCCCGCCACACCGCAGTCGGTAGAGCTGGACGAAATGGAAGCCGCGCTGTTTGGCGCCCAGACCCGGCCCGAGCGGCCGCTGTTCGAACTGGACTCGGCCTACGGCGGCGAGGAAGGCCTGGGCAAACTGATCCAGGCCCTGCAGGAACAACGCCCCTATGCACTGGCGTTCGTCGACATGCGCATGCCCGATGGCTGGGATGGCGCGAAAACCATCGAACACCTTTGGCAGCACGATCCGCAGTTACAGGTGGTGGTGTGTACCGCCTATTCGGATTACTCCTGGGACGAACTGCTCGACCGACTCCAGGCCCACGATCGCTTGCTGATCCTGAAAAAACCCTTCGACAACATCGAAGTCCAGCAGATGGCCAACACGCTGCTGACCAAATGGCAGATGACCGAAAGAGCCTCGTTGCAGATGCACCACCTGGAACATCTGGTCGATCAGCGCACCGCCCAGTTCAAGCAGGCCAGCGAAGACTTGCAGCGGGAGATCGACGAGCGCAAACAACTGGAAGGGCAACTGGTGCAGTCGGAAAAACTCGCCTCGCTGGGGCAATTGGCGGCGGGGGTCGCTCACGAAATCAACAACCCGATCGGCTTCATTTCTTCCAACCTCGGCACGCTCGACGGTTACTTCAACCAGTTGCGCCCCTTGTTCGATGCCTACCACAGCATCGGCCAAAGCCTGGGCGGCGAGTCCGCCGCCCGTTTGCAGCAACAGCGCGAAGCGGCCGAACTGGATTTTCTCCTTGAAGACATCCCGTTGCTGATCCGTGAATCCAAGGAGGGCATCGGCCGGGTCGGGCAGATCGTCAAGGACCTGAAAGACTTCTCCCGCGTCGACACCCAGCAGCAATGGCAATGGGCGAATCTGCAGCAAGGCATCGAATCGACCCTGAACATCGTCGCCAGCGAACTCAAATACAAGGCCGATCTGGTCAAGGATTACCAGCCTCTGCCGGACATCGAATGCCTGCCCTCGCAAATCAATCAGGTCATCATGAACCTGGTGGTCAACGCCGCGCAGGCCATGGGTCCGGAGCGCGGCACCATTACCTTGCGCACCGGCGTCGAGGGCGACAACGTCTGGATCGAAGTCGCCGACACCGGTTCGGGCATTCCGCCGGACACGCTGCAGAAAATCTTCGATCCGTTCTTCACCACCAAACCGGTCGGCCAGGGCACGGGGCTCGGGCTGTCGCTGTCTTACGGCATCGTGAAAAAACACGGCGGCGATATTCAGGTTCGCAGCGAATTGGGCGTGGGCACGACATTCCGTGTCGAACTGCCCATACGCCAGAACCGACTGGCCGTTTGAGGCACATTCAGCCGGCTTCCTGAAAATCCAGTTCCGGCGGCTGACGACGGAAACCACCGGTGAGCACTGCGAGGTACACCACGCCAATCGCCAACCAGCTCAGCCCCAGCCAGACCGCCAGATGATCGAGGCTGACCATCAGCCACAAATCCGCAACGAGGCCGATCAGCGGGCAGAACAAAAACAGCAGCAGCTCGCGCGGACCTTTTTTCTCGCCGCCGATCCAGTAGTGGAAAATCACCGACAGGTTGACCAGGCTGAACGCCAGGAACGCGCCGAAGTTAATGAACGAAGTCGAGGTGGTGACGTCGAGTTTCAGCGCCAGCAACGCCACTGCCGCGCACAGCAGAATGCTGTTGACCGGGGTACCGAAGCGCGCGTGCAAGGTGCCGAAAAACGACTTCGGCAAGACCCCGTCTCGGCCCATGGCGAACAGCAGCCGCGAACCGCTGGCCTGCGCCGACAAGCCTGAGGCGAACTGGCCGACGATCAGACCAATGAGGAAGATCGACACAAACAGATCGCCGCCGATGTTGCGGGCGATTTCATAGGCTGCCGAATCGACGCTGTCGAACTGGAACGACGGATGTGCGATTTGCACAAAGTACGAGACGCCGACGAAGATCAAACCGCCGATCAGGGTGATCAGCATGATCGCCCGGGGAATGGTGCGGCGCGGATCGCGGGTTTCTTCGGTCAGGGTACTGACCGCGTCGAAGCCGAGGAACGAATAGCAGGCAATCGCCGCGCCGCTCATGATCAGCGGCATCTGCATGTCGCCGTTGAAGAACGGTTTGATCGACCATAGCGGCGTGCTGGCATCGCCGCCGATGTAGTGAATGCACAGCGCAACGAACGCGATCAGCACGAGGAACTGCACCAGCATCAGCAAGGCGTTGATGCCATTGGCCAGTTTCAAGCCGATGATATTGATCGCACTGGTGATGCCGATGAACGCCAGCACCCAGATCCACTGCGGGATCGACGGGAACGCCGAAGCCAGGTAGGCCGAGCCGATCAACCAGATGGCCATGGGCAGAAACAGGTAATCGAGCAACACCGCCCACCCGGCAATGAAACCGAGTTTCGGGCTGATTGCCTTGCGTACATAGCTGTAAGCCGAGCCGGCCACCGGGAAAGCGGCGGCCATGCGTGCGTAACTCATGGCGGTGAAGAACATCGCCACCAGTGCTGCCAGGTAGGCCGCCGGGACCATGCCGACAGTGGCCTGGGCGAGGATGCCGAAGGTGCCGAGGACAATGATCGGCGTCATGTAGGCGATGCCAAACAGCACCACCGACCCTAGCGAAAGGGTGCGTTGCAAACGAGCCATGGGCGTCTTACTCCGAATGTTATTGGATTTATGGCAGAGCCGGATTCGGCGAAAATGTCGGGTGTGACTGATCGTTCCCACGCTCTGCGTGGGAATGCCTCAATGGACGCTCTGCGTCCGCTCTTGGGACGCAGAGCGTCCCGGGCTGCATTCCCACGCAGAGCGTGGGAACGATCGGACAGTGTCCGTAGTGAATACACATTTTTTGTACGCACAGCCCCCCTGTGGGAGCGGGCTTGCCCGCGAAGACGTCGGCCGGCACGCCGCAGCATTCGGATCAGCGCGCAGGAATCAGCAGCTCCCGCACACCAGAAGCCTTCTCCACCCTCTCCCCCGGCAACTTCAGACGCTGATCATCCAGATAGCGGTAATCCTTGCGCGCCACCGCCAACTGCTGAAAATCAAGCTCGACCCTGAACTGCCCCTCCTCCCGTCCGGCCTCGAACAGCAGCGTCCCCAGCGGATCCACCAGCGCGCTGCCACCGGCAAACACCAGGCCGTCATCGCCCGATTCAACGCGATTGACCATCAGCGCAAACGCCTGGTTTTCCTGAGCGCGGGCCATGATCGCGGTGCGGTGGGTGGGGCCGTACGGGTCCATGTTGCCGTTGGTGACGATGAGCAATTCCACCCCCAGTTGCGCGAGGGCACGGGCGGTTTCCGGGAATTCGATGTCGTAGCAGATCAGCAGGCCGACGCGCACGCCGTTCCACACGCAGGTGGCGTAACGGTCGCCGGCTTCGAATACGCCACGATCCGACGCCCACAGGTGGGTCTTGCGGTATTTCAGGGCGATGCCTTCGGGGGTGATCAGCAAAGTGGTGTTGTAGAAGCGCCCGCTGTCGCTCTCGGCCATGCCGATGACCACCGCTATATCGCGCTCACGCGCTGCTGCGAGCACGGCGCTGACGGTCGGGCCGTCGAGCGGTTCGGCGATCTGCGCCACGGTTTCAGCGTTGGGGAAGCCCATCAGGTGGGTTTCCGGAAATACGATCATCTGCGTATCAGCCGCGCAGGCAGCAATCGCCGCCAGCGCGCGTTCGAGGTTGTAAGCCGTGTCGTGGTCACGGCCCGCCAGTTGGGCGAGTTCGACTTTCATGGGCATTCCTTGTTATGTGCGCCGGGCCTTGAAAGATTGCCCGGTGACTGTCTGTGGGCCAGTATGCGCAGCAAGCAACCGGCCAGGGAATCACGCGGCCGGGGTAACCCGATAGGGGTAGATCGATGACACTTTCGTTGAATGACATCACTTGGCACCGCGCCGTCGGGCAATTGATCGACGCACTCGACAAGCCGAATTTCTGGGCACAACTGGTGCGTCTGCTCGAGCAGTACGTGGTGTTCGATAGCTGGGTGGTGCTGCTGTTCAGTGCCGACCAGCATCCGCAAGTCTTCGCCGAATGCCCCGGTGAGGACGGCAGTCCTGATCCGTTGTTTCAGGATTATTTGCGCGGTCTGTACCTGCTCGACCCGTTCTACATCGCCTGCCGCGAGCAATCGCGCACCGGCCTGTACCGCCTCTCGGAAGTCGCGCCGGAGCATTTCGAGCTGACCGAGTATTACCAGCGATACTTTCGTCTGAATGTGGTGGCCGACGAAATCCAGTTCAATTGCCAGCTCGAAGGCGAGCGCACGCTGTGCCTGTCGCTGGGCAGTGAAAAACGTTTCACTGGCGAACAGATCGCTTTGCTGTCTTTGATTCAGCCATGGGTGCTGGGTCTGTTGCGCCAACGCCTGCCATACGAGATCAACGAAACCGTGGCCCTCGCCGCCGCGCCTGCGCAGACAGACTGGCGGGTGCAACTGGAAGCGTCGGTGCAACAGCTCAAGGGCGCACAATTGACCGCGCGCGAGCTGGACGTCGGGCGCTTGATGCTCAGCGGTTGCTCCAGTAAAGAAATCGCCCGTAAGCTGGAAATCTCCGTGGAAACCGTGAAAGTCCATAAGAAACACATGTACAGCAAGCTGGGGATCAAGTCCCAGTCCGAGCTGTTTTCGATTTTTCTGCAGGCGCAGAACGCCTGAGCGCCGGGTATTGTTGCCTTTTGTAGGAGTGAGCCTGCTCGCGATGGCGCCAGGTCAGCGAAACTTTTGTAGCTGATATACCGCTATCGCGAGCAGGCTCACTCCTACAGGGGAATGTGTATATCCCAAAATCTTCGCTGAATATTCGAGTCCGAACCAAGGAAACCGTATGAGCCTGTCGCTGCTGAGCCGCTACGCCTTCTTTGCTGCCTGTGTGATTTTCACCCTCGCCAGCCTGCCTTTTCTTGAACATGACTGGCTGTGGCCGATCACCGCCGTCACCGCTGTGCTGAGCCTGCTTGGCCTCTTCGACCTGGTGCAGACGCGCCACGCGGTGCGCCGCAACTATCCGATCCTGGGCAATATCCGTTATCTGGTCGAGGGCATCCGCCCGGAGATTCGCCAATACCTGCTCGAATCCGACAGCGATGCCCTGCCCTTCTCCCGCGCCCAGCGCTCGCTGGTGTACTCGCGCGCCAAGAACGAAACCGCCGACAAACCCTTCGGCACGCTGATCGATGTCTATCAGTCCGGCTTCGAATTCATCGGCCACTCGATGCGCCCGGCGCCGTTGAGCGACCCGAACGGTTTCCGTGTCACCGTCGGCGGGCCGCAGTGCACGCAGCCGTACTCGGCGTCGATCTTCAACATTTCGGCAATGAGCTTCGGCTCACTCAGCGCCAATGCCATTCGCGCGCTGAACCAGGGCGCCAAGCTTGGTAATTTCGCCCACGACACCGGCGAAGGCAGCATCAGCCCGTATCACCGCGAACACGGCGGCGACCTGACCTGGGAACTGGGCAGCGGCTACTTTGGTTGCCGCACCAGCGACGGCCGTTTCGACCCGGAACGCTTCGCCGTCCAGGCGCAGAATCCGCAGGTGCGAATGATTGAAATCAAGATGAGCCAAGGCGCAAAACCCGGCCACGGCGGCATCCTGCCCAAGCACAAGGTCACCCGAGAGATTGCCGACACCCGCGGCATCCTGATGGGCGAAGACTGTGTCTCGCCGTCACGCCACAGCGCGTTTTCCACGCCCATCGAAATGATGCAGTTCATCCAGCAACTGCGTGAGCTGTCGGGCGGAAAACCGGTGGGTTTCAAATTCTGCCTCGGCCATCCATGGGAGTTCATGGGCATCGCCAAGGCCATGCTCGAGACCGGCATTCTTCCGGACTTTATCGTTGTCGATGGCAAGGAAGGCGGCACCGGCGCCGCACCGGTGGAATTCACCGACCACATCGGCGTGCCGATGCGCGAAGGCCTGCTGTTCGTGCACAACACCCTGGTCGGCCTGAACCTGCGCGACAAGATCAAACTCGGCGCCAGCGGCAAGATCGTCAGCGCCTTCGACATCGCCAGCGTGCTGGCCATCGGCGCCGACTGGGCCAACTCTGCGCGCGGCTTCATGTTCGCCATTGGCTGCATTCAGTCGCAGTCGTGCCACACCAATAAATGCCCGACCGGCGTGGCGACTCAGGATGCGTTGCGCCAACGCGCCCTGGTGGTGCCGGACAAGGCCCAGCGGGTTTACAACTTCCATCGCAGCACGCTCAAGGCCTTGGCTGAAATGCTTGCAGCGGCCGGGCTCGAGCATCCGTCGCAGCTCTCGGCCAAGCATCTGGTGCGGCGTATGTCGGCGACCGAGATCAAGTTGTTTTCGCAGTTGCATGTGTTTTTGAAACCGGGGGAATTGCTCAGTGGGGAAGTGAACGGCGAGTTTTATTCGCGGATGTGGCAGATGGCGCGGGCGGACAGTTTTGAACCGAATGAGGTGGCAGCCGCGTGAGGCTGGCAATGTGCTGACACTGGTTTTCCCCGCTGTGCAGCGCTCACGAAAAAGCCCCGGTCTCACTCACGACCGGGGCTTTTCTGTTTTCAGCGATTGAACGTTACGAAACCGAACGCGCCGTGTCTTGCGACACCTGAGTCGGTTGCAACTTGAACACATAGAACAACACCGTCAGCAGCACCAGAAACGCCGGCCCTACATACAGCGCCACGCGGGTGTCCGGGAAGTAGGCCATCAGGCCGACCACCAGCACCAGAAACGCCAGGGCGAAGTACGAGCTGACCGGGTACAGCCACATTTTGTATTTGAGGCCGGCACGTTCGCTGACGCTCAGGCCTTTGCGAAACTTCAGTTGGGCGAGCAGGATCATCACCCAAGTCCAGATCGCACCGAAGGTGGCAATCGAAGTGACCCAGACGAAGACTTTTTCCGGTACCAGATAGTTGAGCACTACACCCAGCAGCAACACCGCAATCGACAGCAACAGCGCACGACGCGGCACGCCATTGTTCGATGTCCTGGCAAAACCGGCCGGGGCCTGGCCGTTCTGCGCCAGGCTGTAAAGCATGCGGCCGGTGCTGAAGATGCCGCCGTTGCACGAAGACAGCGCTGCGGTGATCACCACGAAGTTGATGATGCCGGCGGCGGTCTTGATGCCCAGGCGCTCGAACGTCATCACGAACGGGCTGCCTTGCGTGCCGATTTCATTCCACGGGTAGATCGACAGGATCACGAACAAGGCACCGACGTAGAACAGCAGAATCCGCCAGAACACCGAGCCGATCGCATCAGGAATGGTCTTTTGCGGGTTCTTCGCTTCGCCGGCGGTCAAACCGATCATCTCGACGCCGAGGTAGGCGAACATTACCATTTGCAGGGACATCAGCACGCCCGTTACGCCGTTGGGCATGAAGCCGCCGTGCGCCCACAGGTTGGAAATCCCCAGCGCCACGCCGCCATTGCCGAAACCGAAGGCGATGATGCCGACGCCGCCAATGACCATGGCAATGATGGTGACGATCTTGATCAGGGCGAACCAGAACTCGAATTCACCGAAGGCCTTGACCGCGATCAGGTTGATCGAGCCCATGCTGATCAGCGCCGCGAGGGCCCAGATCCAGCGCGGCACATCGGGAAACCAGATGCCCATGTACACCGCCACCGCGGTGATTTCCGCGACGCAGGTTACCAGCCACAGGAACCAGTAGTTCCAGCCGGTGAGAAAACCGGCCAGCGGGCCGAGATAATCCTGAGCGTAGCGGCTGAACGAACCGGCCACCGGGTTGTGCACCGCCATCTCGCCGAGGGCGCGCATGATCACCAGGATCGCCAGACCGCCGAGGATGTAGGACAGCATGATTGCCGGGCCGGCCATTTCAATGGCCTTGGCCGAACCCAGGAACAGACCGACGCCGATACAGGCACCGAGCGCCATCAGGCGAATATGCCGTTCGCCGAGTTCGCGTTTGAGCGGACCGCCCTGAGCGGTTTCGCCGTGAGGCAGATGATTGCCGACTGGCATAAGGGTGCAACCTCGTTTTGTTATTGGATATGACCACCGGGTCTCGAAGCGTCGGCCGATAGGCCTTGGCTGGGCAGGAAACCGCGTCGGCTTCGTGGGCAGACGCGTCTTGCAGGGCAACCTGAAAGATCAGCGGGGCGTGCAGTATAAAAAGCCTTTGGCAGGTCTTTTCACTCTATAAACCACAACATTCAGTGACAACTCTGGGCACAAGTGCGGTTTGCGGAAGGCATTACCTGCCTTGCGTAGGAAGACTCGCCACTGAAAAAGGCGCCGAGTATTGCACAGCAATGGTGCAGCGTCATGTCTCAGGCCCAGTGCATTTGATTCACTGTGCTGTGTCTCTCCTTGCGCTTCATCACCGATAAATCGCCCAGCGGATTCAGAAATTTCACTCAACGGTTGCAGCGCCAACCAAAGCAATCAACCACTAACCTTTGGAGAAGCCAGGAACACAAGCAAGGAAGCTCACGTGCCAGTCCGTCCCAATTCCCACCGTCTACGCCAAGGTCGATTCTCTGAAAAGGGGCGTGCCTATTTCATCACCGCTGTTATCCACAAGCGCCGGCCCGTATTTTCAGATTGGCAAACAGGCCGATTATTGGTTGCAGAGTTGCGCCGGGTTCATGAGCTAGGTGTCGCGCAATCCATCGCCTGGGTTGTCATGCCCGACCACTTTCATTGGTTGATGCAGTTGCAAAGCGGCTCACTTGGCGAAGTCATTGGCGCTATCAAGGCTCGCTGCACGCACGCGGTCAACAGAAAAACCGGACGTCACGGACCGCTGTGGCAATCCGGCTACCATGACCGCGCGATCCGTGACGGCGAAGACTGGGAGCCATTCGCCCGCTACCTCATCAATAATCCCTTGCGAGCCGGACTGGTCGATAAAATCGGTGACTACCCGCTTTGGGATGCCTGCTGGCTATGAGCGCAACAGCTCTCTGCAATAAGTGAATTTATTGTGGCGAGGGGATTTATCCCCGCTCGGCTGCGAAGCAGTCGCAACTTCCCTACACGCGGTGTGCCTGCACAAACGCTGCTGCCAGGATTCGGGGCCGCTTCGCTGCCCAGCGGGGATAAATCCCCTCGCCACGGTGAATTTTCACATGACGACGAAACCGGCTCGTTGCATAAATCCTCTTGTCACACCGACAGCACCTTGAGATGCCTGGAGGCGTTGAGCGGCACTGCATCTCTGTGGCGAGGGGATTTATCCCCGCTCGGCTGCGAAGCAGTCGCAACTTCCCTACACGCGGTGTGCCTGCACAAACGCTGCTGCCAGGATTCGGGGCCGCTTCGCTGCCCAGCGGGGATAAATCCCCTCGCCACGGTGAATTTTCACATGACGACGAAACCGGCTCGTTGCATAAATCCTCTTGTCACACCGACAGCACCTTGAGATGCCTGGAGGCGTTGAGCGGCACTGCATCTCTGTGGCGAGGGGATTTATCCCCGCTCGGCTGCGAAGCAGTCGCAACTCCCCTACACGCGGTGTGCCTGCAAAAACGCTGCTGCCAGGATTTGGGGCCGCTTCGCTGCCCAGCGGGGATAAATCCCCTCGCCGCGGTGAATCTTCACATGACGGAGAAAACCGGCTCGTTGCATAAATCCATACATCGTTACGTTCAATTGTTCGTTCCAGTTTTATTCAGATAATCCGCCTCCCCCGCCCTTCACATTTTTTTCACCCGCGCCAACCACCGTCTAAGCTTCAGACAAGTCCGATCAATCTGCGTGAATGGATCAGTCGACTATGGGCGCTTTGTGGCAAACCGATTCGAGTAAAACTGTGGTTCCGACTGAACGTGTGGATGAAGCGCCTATTCCTGAAAAAACCCGCCGTCACCGGCATGGGTGGAAGGCTTTCTGGTTGTTGCTGGTGATCATTGCGGTCGTCGTGGGGTTGGCTGCGTCCAAGGAAATGCGCACCTCGCGTTTTCAGTCCCGGGAATTGAGCCAGTACGCCGCTTCGCTGACTTACAAGCTTGAACCCGGCCCCAGCGAAGCGATTCGTTATCCAGGCAACGGGCCGTTCGATCTGCGGCTTGGCTACAGCTCGCTCGACGAATTTCTGCCGCGGCTGCTCAAACGCAATTATGTGATTACCGAGCAGACACGTTTTTCCCCGGCTCTGCTCAGCTACACCGACAAGGGCCTGTTCGTGCCCTACTCCGAAAAGATTCAGGCCGGGTTGTCGATCACCGATTGCCGCGCCGCGCCGTTGTACCAATACAACTATCCGCAACAGCTGTACGCCAGCTTCGCGGCGATTCCGCCGGTGGTGGTCAACAGCCTGTTGTTCATCGAAAACCGCTTTCTGCTCGACCCGAAACAACCGTTGGCCAACCCGGCGGTGGACTGGCCGCGCTTTGGCATGGCCGCGTGGTCGCAGGTGGCGAAGTTGCTGCGCCTGCCGGGACAGTCGGCCGGTGGCAGTACGCTGGCGACGCAACTGGAAAAGTACCGGCATTCACCGGATGGCTTGACCGTGTCGGGCGCCGAAAAGATTCGCCAGATGATCTCCGCCAGCGTGCGCGCCTATCAGGATGGCCCGCAAACCCTCGGCGCCCGACAGAACGTTGTGCGCGACTACCTCAACAGCGTGCCACTGTCGGCGGTGCCGGGGCATGGTGAAGTGCACGGCATGGCCGAAGGGTTGCGGGTCTGGTATGGCAGCGACTTCAACAAGGCCAACGAACAACTCAACAGCCCGGCCACCGATCCGCAAAGCATGGCCGCCAAAGGCCTGGCCCTGCGCGAAATGCTCTCGCTGATGATCGCCCAGCGCCGCCCTTCGCACTACCTGACCAAGGGCCGCGAGGAGCTCGCCAACCTCACCGACAGCCACCTGCGCCTGCTCAAGCAGAACGGCGTGATCGACAGCGCACTGGCCGACGCCGCCCTGGCCAGCACCGTCAGCTACCGCGACTGGCAGACCCAGCCGACGATGCAGCCGATTGAAACCAACAAAGGCATCAGCGTCGCCCGCAGCCGCCTGGCGAGCATGCTCAACCGGCCGCTGTATGACCTCGATCGCCTCGACCTTTCCGCCACCAGCACCCTGCAAGGCGACTTGCAGAGCCAGGCCACCGTCTACTTGAAAAAACTCGCCGACCCGGCCTACGCCGCCGAAATCGGTCTGCTCGGCGAACGCCTGCTGACCCCGACCAGCACCACCCAGGTGCGCTACAGCTTCACCCTGTTCGAGCTGACCCCGGACGGCTCCCGCGTACGCGTGCAGACCGATAGCACCGACCAGCCGTTCGACATCAACGAAGGCAGCAAACTGGAACTGGGCTCGACGGCAAAAATGCGCGTGCTGACCACCTACCTGCAAATCATTGCCGAACTGCACGACAAGTACGCCACCATGGGCGTGCCGGAACTGAAAAAAGTCGAGATTCCCGAGCAGGATCGCCTGAGCCGCTGGGTCCTCGATTACCTGATCCAGAACAAGGACCACGACCTGTCGAAGATGCTTGGCGCAGCGCTGGACCGCAAATACTCGGCGAGTCCCGGCGAGGCGTTTTTTACCGGCGGTGGCTTGCACACCTTCAATAACTTTCGCAAAGAGGACAACGGCCGTCTGCCGACCCTGCGCGATGCCCTGCGCGAGTCGATCAACCTTCCGTTCATTCGCCTGATGCGCGACGTGGTGCGCTACGTCACCTACTCCGGCCCCAACAGCAGTGCCGAACTGCTCAAGGACGACCGCGACCCGCGCCGTCAGGAATACCTGGCCAGTTTTGCCGACCGCGAGGGCACCTCGTTCCTGCTCAAGTTCTGGAAAAAGTACCGGAACAAGGACACCCAGGCGCGACTGGAGACCTTCCTCGACGGCATGCGCCCGACGCCGATCCGCCTGGCCGCCGTGCATCGCTACCTGCTGCCCGAAGCCGATCAGAAAGACTTCAACAGTTTTGTCCGCTCGCACCTGAAGGGCAGCAAACTCAACGAAAAACTCACCGACGATCGCCTGATCAGGCTTTACGACTCCTACGGCCCGGGCAGCTACGACCTACCGGATCAGGGCTTCATCGCCAAGGTGCATCCACTGGATCTGTGGCTGATGGGCTACCTGCTCAACCATCCGGACGCGACGTTCAGCCAGATCGTCAAAGCCAGCCACTTCGAGCGCCAGGAAGTCTACAGCTGGCTGTTCAAGAGCAAGCACAAGGGCGCACGCGACAGCCGGATCCGCACCATGCTGGAAATCGAAGCCTTTCTTGAGATTCACCAGCGCTGGCAGAGCGTCGGTTATCCGTTCGACCACTTGGTGCCGTCACTCGCCACCGCCATCGGCAGCTCCGGCGACCGCCCAGCGGCACTGGCCGAACTGATCGGCACGATTCTCAATGACGGTGTGCGCCTGCCCACGCTGCGCATCGACAGCCTGCATTTTGCTGCCGGCACGCCTTATGAAACCCGCCTGGTCAACGACCCGCATGTCGGCAAGCGCGTGATGCCGGTCGAAGTCGCCAGGGCCATGCGTGAAGCGCTTTCACAGGTTGTTGATGCCGGTACCGCCAAACGTGTTTCCGGCAGTTTCAAACTGGCTGATGGCACGCCATTGGCCATGGGTGGCAAAACGGGCACCGGTGATAACCGCATACAGGCCATCGGATCGGGCGGCAGAATCCTCAGTTCGAAGTCGATCAACCGCACCGCGACCTTCGTGTTCTACATCGGCGATCACCATTTCGGCACTCTCACCGCGTTCGTGCCGGGGCGCTCGGCGGAGACCTTCAAATTCACCTCGGCCCTGCCCACACAGGTGCTCAAGGGCATGGCGCCGATCCTCACGCCCTACCTGCAACCGGGCAGCGACTCGCAATGCCGGCCTGCTGCAAATACTCAGGTAACGATGGCGGCAACGGCTGAATCCGAATGGCATGGCCGCGAAGACTCACTCCGCTAACCCACCTCCGAATCCCAGATCACCGTGACACTGCCCGAATAGCTTCGGGCAGTGCCGGGCTTGATCATTTCATCCACCGCATCCTGCGCGACCTCGAAGTGCAAAGTGCCGACCTTGCGATCCAGATAAAAACCCGGTTGGAACAACTCCGTGCCGCTGCCATCACGCAACAACCGACGGCGGTTGACCGGCTGGCCGGCACCATCCGTCAGGCCGTTGGGCAACGTCACACTGACCTCCAGCGGCGCCGAGTGGCCGGAGGTCGATTCCCACAAAGCACAGGTGTTGTTGCTGTAGTACTGGCATTGCAGGTTCATTTTGAAACGGCTCGACGCCGAGATATTGAACGTCTGGTCACGCAGCAAACGCGTCGGCTTGCGGCCCTGATTCAACCAGGATTGCCAGCCGCCCGCAGGTTCCAGCACCACACGATTGCCGCCGGGCGGAATGTCGACCTTCATGGTGTGTGTGACTTTCAGGCTGAAATTGAGAGTCAGCAGCGGGTCGGCCGGAATCATCACGTCGCCCATGTCGAAATCCATGTTTGGGCCGACGGTGTAGCTGATCGATCCGGTATAGGTTCCGGCCTCCATTTTCAAGGGATCGGGGGTGCGCAATTCATAGCCGTAAACGAAGTAGAGATAGCGCATCGACATCGGAATCTGGAACTTCGCCTGTTTACTACAAACCCCGGCGCCCTCCGGGACTCGCCAGAAACTGTTGTAGCCGTATTCACCGGCCGTCGACCGGCCGACGCCCAGACACGGGGCAGGTGCGTAAACCCAGGCCCCGCCTTCCCACAATTGATCCCACCATGCTCCGCCGGTCAGTTCCCTGACCGGACGCGGTAAAGCGGTCTCATGTCCTATACCGGCAATCCTTAACTGGACACGATGGGTGTCGCCGGAAGCATGGGTGACCATGACATCGCGCCACTCGGATGGCACCTTGGCCATCCCGCCCTTGCGCGGGTCGGAGTGGTTGGCCTCAATCGGCGCATTGGCCGTGAACGGTATTTGCGCGATAAGGCTGAAAAGCCCCAACGATTCACAGGTCGCCGGCAACTGACGGCAGAACCCTTCGGACGGTGTCTGGTTCTTGAACTGATTGCGCTGAGGATTGGCAAAGTCCGGCTCGAAAGTGGCTTCGATGTCATGCACTTCCGCTGCGGCGGTAGCGGCCCACAGCGCCAGCAGCAAACCCGCCCATGGTCGGGATTTCGAAATGGAATTCGCCACAGGATTCACTCTCTCGGTGTCTTGGAGTTGAACAAAAAACAGTACGCTTTCAGGCTGGCCGGGCTAACCGACCTCCGAATCCCAGATCACCGTGATATTGCCCTTGTAGGGTTTGTCCCGGGCGTTGTCGATCAGCCAGTTGACGTCCCTTTGGTCGACCTCGAAATGCAGCGTTCCGGGCTTGCGATCAACGTAGATACCGGGCTGAAACGGACTGCTCGGCGTCAGGCGCAATGGCAAGCGCCGGACCGGTTGCCCGGAACTGTCGGTCAATCCGTTGGGCAGGCTGACGCTGACGTTTACGGCGCCGACGTAGCCCGTCTCGCGGTCCATGATGCCGCAGCCGTTGCCAAAGCCCAGGTCATGCTCGCACTCGATCTTCATGGTGAATTTCGACGAGGCGGAAATATTGAACACTTGATCCCGATAAAGACGCGTCGGCCGGCGGCCGTGTTCCAGCCAGCCCTGCCATCCGCCCTCGGGTTCCAGCACGACCTTGTTGCCCCCCGGCGGAATTTCGACTTTGAGGGTGTGCAGCACGTCCAAAACGAAATCCAGAGTGAGGGCACCATCATCCGGTTCCATCATCGAACCCAGCTGGAAATCGCCGCTGGGGCCAATGGTGTATCCGATTGATCCGGTGTACAGACCGCTCGACATGCCCAAGGGGTCGGGGGTTCTCAACTCATAAGCAAAATCGAGTTTCTCAAAGTACATTGACGGGATACGAAAAGCGGCTGTCTTGGTACATAACGCTTGCACCGGTGTTTGCCAGAAAAAACGATAAGCAGTGTCGCTGTATCCTGCCAGACCACTACCGCCGCAAGGTGCCGGGGCATATAGCCAACCGCTGCGGGACGTCCAAAGGATGTCATGCCCTGTGGGGGCAGCGACGCCTGTGAGGTTCTCTACGGTATCGCTCAGCACGAATCTGGAGCCGATCCCGGTAATACGCACCTCGACTGTCTCCGTCTCCCGGGTGTCCTGATGAGTTACCGTCAACCGTCGCCAGTCTGCCGGGGCTATGACCGAGACATCGTCGCCGGGCTCGATAGCACGAGTTGAATCGTGACGCACCGGCAACTCGATGCTGAAGATGTTGGCTACCTCACATCTCCCAGGATATATCGCGCAATACCCGCTGTTAGGCGTTTGGTTGACGAACAGATTCTTGTTCGGCTGTGAGGGGTCCGGCTGAAACATCGCACGTATTTCTTGATTGACGGCCTGCGCCTCAGTGGCGCTCAACGCCAACAGCAACGCCAGGCATTGGCTGGCCGCTGCCCGGCGCCAGGTAGGTCGGTTAAATGCCATGGGCGTCATCCCGCATCCGGTGTCTGGGCGTTGAACAGCAACAACACGTTGCCCGCGTACTCACCCGTGCGGTACCCAGCGGCCGGCTTGATCGGGGCGATCTCCAGCATTACCCGTTTGCCCGCCGCCGCTTCTTCGCGGGTCAGCACCTGCCGCGGCGTCATCGCCGCACTCAGTTCAACGCCATTGAAGGTCACGCGCAGACTGATATCGTCCTCGGGGCGGCCATTGGACAGATAGGGTTCGGCCTCCAGCCGCGCTTCGATTGCGCTGCTGTCATGGCGCACGTCGAAATTCTTTTGCACGCTGCTCAAGGTGGAGGTGGGGTAATCCCAGTTGAGGCGCTGCGGTCGATGAATCCAGTCCGGTTCTGCCGGGATCACGTAAAACGGCCGACTGGGAATGGTCAGGGACACTTCGAAGGTATGTTCTTCCCGAGCCGCCCAGGCAGCGCTGGCGGTCAGAGCCGCCACGGCCATCAGCGCGACGACGGTGCATTGCTTGATCATGTTGGTTACCCGTTGCATCAATAGAAAGCCGCCTTAGCGGCGGGCGATCCTGAGGTTTTTCTTGTCGTTGCCTTCGATCAGGAAGAAGCGGTATTCGCGGCCCTTTTCCTTGTCGAACGAGAAGGTCTTGCCGGTCAGCACATGGTGCTTGGTGGTCGCGCCGCAATCGGTTTCCTTGCTCAATGAGCAGCTCTTGAACTCGTCGACGATCACCACGGTGTTGCCGTCGTTGCGCAATTCATAACGCTCGTCGGTTTCATTGATGACCGTGGCAAAACGCGCATCCTTGGGCCGTACGAAAAAGATCGTGCCGAAACCGGTCATCACGTTGACCCCGGCGGTGAGGGTCTTTTTGTAGTCCTCACGCTCTTCGCCGCTGACGGCAAACTCGTCTTCCTTTTCCGGCACCACCGGCACGAACCGCACGCGAAAGTAACGCTCGCGGTCACGCTCGCCCATGTACAACAATCGCGTACCCTGCATGCCCTTGGCCGGTACGATCAGCCGCGCCGGGCTGGCCATCACGCCGTTGCGCGAAGCGCCGTCGGCGGCGGCCTCCACCGGGATTTCCTTGGGCTGACCGTTGGCGTCGTAGATGATCTCCAGCACGTTGACCTTGACGAACGCGGTGGCGTCACCGCTGTTGAATACGCGCTTGAGGTAGGTGCTTTTATCAGCGTCCAGATAGTCGTACACGGTGCCGACATTGATCTGCGGACCGGCCTGCGCGGTCAGACAAAACACACTGAGCAGGCCCAGCAAAAAAACACGGTTCATCGTTTTCGACTCCACAAGAATTGAAAAGGGCCAGCCCGGAACGCTCACGCTTCCGAGTCCCAGATAATGGTGATATTGCCGCGCAGCTTGTCGTTCATGCCGGGTTTGAGCAGAAAGTTGATAGCAAACGGCGTCATGTAGAAGTTCAGCGAACCGACCTTGCGATCAACGTACAGTCCGGGCTGGAATGGCCCCACCCAGCTGTTGTATTGCAATGGCATCCGGGTGACGTTGTAGCCACCCGAGCCGGTAATGCCCGGCGGTAAGGTGATGGCCACCTGAATGTCGGTCGTGTTGCCCTTGGGGCTGTTCAGCCGGCAGGTGTTGCCCCCAGGGGAATTGCACAGCAACATGACCTTGAAGCGCGACGACGCCGACAGATAGAACGGCTGGTCGCGAAAAATCTCGGTCGGTTTTTTCCCGCTCTCGATCCATGGCGCCCACCCGCCTGCGGGTTCCAGCGAAACTCTATTGCCACCTGGTGGCAGCTCGACTTTCAGGGTGTGCTGCACATCCAGCACGAAGTCCAGGGTCAGGTTGCTGTCATCGGGCGTGAACGATGACCCGAAAGTGAAATCGCCGGCGGGACCGAGGGTGTAGTTGATCGACCCGGTGTAGAGTCCGGAAGACATCCCCAGCGGATCGGGGGTGCGCAGTTCATAGGCAAAATCCATTGTGTTGAACGTCATCTGCGGAATGGTGAACCGCGCCACCTTGGCGCAGTCTGCTTCAACCGGTGCTTTCCAGAAAAAACGATAGCTTGTCGCAGTGAATACCCCGACTCCGCTATAGCGGCACGGAGCGGGCGCATAGACCCAACTGCTACCCTCCCATAACGCCTGATGCGCGGCGAGATTTTCGGTCTCTCCCGTCAGCTCGGCGGCGGTATGACTGAGGATGAAATTGGACCCGATGCCCGTAATGCGCACCTCGACCACTTCGGTTTCCTGGGTGTCGGCATTGGTAACCGTCAATTGCCGCCAGTTTGCAGGCACCCTGATCGGAATACTGTCCCCAGGGTGCAAGGGGGCCCGGGACGACAATTGAACCGGCAACTGGATGCTGAACATGCTGTTCTGCTCACATTCACCCGGATACGACGCGCAGTAACCACTGTTCGGTGTCTTGTTGACGAACACATTTTTGCTCGGTTGGGACGGATCCGGCTGGAACAACGCTCGGATTTCCTGGGTCGCCGCTTCCGCTCTGGGCATCGCCAGCGCCAGACACACCCCAAGCACTTTCGTGGACAATTTCATCGACTCAACCCGCCTTCTGTTCAGTGGAGGTCACGTCGGCCAGAGTGTCTGCCGTGCAGCGCAAATCGCCGATCATCAACACGTTGTTTTCACGCCGGTGGCTGTCGGCGTCGAGGCGGAACTGACACAGCAACTGATTGCCCTGGCGCACTTCCAGGGTCGGCGAGCCGGCGTTCATTTCCATCGAGAAGAATCCGTCGACCTCAGTCACGCCGCGGCTGGCATGGTTGATCACGTGGTGGCCCTTGAGCGGCAGCCCTTGTGCATCGACCAGACGCCCGAGCACCGTCAGGGTTTTCATCACGCGAACCTTGCGATACTCCACCCCGCCCTTGTTCAGGTGATAACGCGTACGTGCCGGTTCGATGGTCGCGGCCGGGACGTTATTGCCCTCGAAATCGAAGCTCACCGAGCTGTTCTGATACGCGGTGATCGGAATGAAATTGCGCCCCGGTTTCAACGCCGCGCTGCCGCCGCTGTAATCGTCAGCACGCAGCAGGATGTTGTCGATGTCCGACTCGACATCGACAATCATTCCCGCGCCGCGCACCTCGCTCTGGCTGGTCATGAGCATCTGCTCGCCGCCGATCACCAGCGTGCTGTCGAGGTTGAGGCCACCGGTGAAATTGCCGTTGTAGGACGATCGCTGGACAAAGCCATCGCCACCGACGGTGTCGGTGCGGAAGTTCGCCAGGCTGGACATGCCCAGGCCATAGGTGTCGGTGAGCGCGGTGACCGACACGTTCTGCAGCACGTGGTCTTTGAAATCCCTGCGCCAGCCGAGCGAAGCATTGTTGTCGCGCGCGCCGTCACGCGCCGTGCGTGAACCGATACTGCCGGTGATCTGCTGGCCAGGTGCGCCGAGCGCCAGGTTGACGCTCAGGTCGACCCCACGATTGCGCGCATCGCCGCTGCTGTAGCTGCCCGGCCGATCAAAGATCGACAAGCGCCAGCTGGCATCGCTGCCGAACAGCTCGGTGCGCTGGGTCCAGCCCATGTCGACACCGAAGCCCTCGACATTGCCCTCACTGTGCGACACCCGAGCGTTGATTGAACTCTTGCTGTTGACCCGGTGGTTGAGCGCCAGCGACGAATTGCTGGTCTGGCCGATAAACACATTGCGCGGCCGTACCCGGGTGCCATCGGGCAGGGTGTCGTAGGTGTCCGTGGTGTCGAGCCAGCTGCGGTTGTGGCTGATCACGATGCTGCCGGCGCCGTAGTTGTACAAGCTTTGCAGGTCGAGCCCGGTGCCGTAGTCCTCGGTCTTGTAGACGTTGGCGTACAGGCTGATGTGGTTGGCCAGCGTCCAGTCGATGGACGTGCCGTATTGCAGTTTTTCGCGGATCTGCCGCGCCGACATCCCAAGAATCACCCGCGGATGCAGCAGGTAATTGATCGCCGCGCCCCCAGTCGGACTGCCACTGGATTGCGTGTCCCAGTTGCTCAGCAACTTGCTTTCTTCGCCGGCGAACACGTTGTAGCGCCAGCGGTCATCGAGGTTGCGCCAGTTGTTGGGCTTGTACACCAACTCCTGGGTGGTGGAGGTGATCTGGCCGTCTTCGATCAGGCGCACTTCCACTTCATAAATACCGCCCGGCAAGGGACGGGTGTCGAGGGTCTGCAAACCGGCCGGCACTGACTGGGTATTGATCAGCAGGCCATCGCGCCAGATTTCTACTGAACCCTGGCGGTTGGCCGTGACGTAGATCGGGTACACGCTGGGCATCGGCGAGTTGATGGCCAGACTGTCGGAGCTGCCGTACATGATGCCCACGGCGGTATCGGGGCTGGTGCCGAACGTACGCGGTTGGCGCGTCAGCCCTTCGGAATTGGGGGTGAAATAGCCCAGACGGAAAAAACTGCCTTGCAGTTCGCGCTGGGTGTGAAGTTCGTGTACCGCGTGGTAAAGCTTGTCATCCGGGCCGCCGAGGCGCGCCACTTGCAGATTCAGCGTCTGGCTCCAGTTGCCGAGGCTGCCGGTAGCCTCCAGGCCGAAGCGCCCGCCCAGATCCTGTTCCTGGCCGCCGTTGAGGTTGAGCTGGTTACGCACCATCAGGCCACTGCTGCCGCCGTTGGGCTGCTCGTAATAGCGCTTGGCCGAAACGTCGCGCTCGGCGTTTTCGGTGAGGATCGACACCGTCGAGTTTTCCAGGTTGTAGTGCACCGCCAGTAACTGCTCGGGGCAAGCGCTGCTGCACGCCCCCAACGGTACGCCGGGCTTGAGCACACTCGCCCATTTTTCCCGCTCGGAGGGGCCAAAGCGGTTTTCGCTGGTGTCGGTAAATTCGAGCAGGGTGATGCGATCATCGCGCGACAGCACCACCATGGCCTCGCCCAGTGGCTGATGATCGAGTTCGACTCGAACCGCCAGAGGGACATCAAAGAAGTGCTCCTCGAAATCCGCCGGCAAGCCCTTGGCCTGCGCCAGCAGACTGCGGGGCGTGGTGCCGGCGGAATTGGAAGCCACGGCTGCGCTGGCACAAAACAACAGCGCAAGCGCAGCCGCGATGGGTGTCATCGGGAACATGAACTCTTACTCTGATTACGAAGGTTGGAAGTCCGACGGGGCAGACATTGCTGTCTGCCCCAATCGGTAAACGCTGACTACCGTCAGGGTTGAAGGCCGAATGGGCCGATCAAGGCCCAGCCGGAGGAACGGCGTCGAAAGTCATCGCAACCACACCGGTGTAATCGCCCGGAGTGAAAGTGCTACCAACGGCGCTGATTTTCAGCGGCGCACGGTAGTTCACGTCGGATTCAGCCTCACCGACGATTTCCTGTGGCGTCAGGGTCAGAACCTTGTTGTTGATCGCCACTTGCAGATCGATGCTGCTCGAACCGGAGATCAACTTCGGCACGCTGTCGAGGCTGGCGTGAACCGAACCGCTGTTGTTGCGCACGTCAAAGAAACCGGTCACGTCACGCATCTTGCCGGTCGCCGGCTGATAGCTCATGTCCTGGTCTTTGTTGACCAGATCAGGGTCGGTTGGAACGATATAGAAACCATTGGTCGGCACGTGAGCGACGAGGCTGATGGAGTGCGCAGCTTCACCGGCGGCGAACGCGCCAGTGGAAGCCATGGCCAGTGCCAGAGGAGCAGCGATTGCGAGTTTCTTGAACATCGGTCAGTACCTGTTTCTGTCTATAAGGGAGTTCATTCAAAGTTCCAACCGACCGTATCTCTAGTTGAGACAAATCAATTCGAACCTTCAACGCCGGGGCATCATCGACTGTTAGCTCTGGAATGTAAGCAGGCAACTTCCGACAACCGCGTAGCCAAACCTCCTTTGATCCCGCCAGAAAAAAGACTGAAAAACAGAGACTTGCAAAAGTAACTGTAAGTTATCCCCTACATACAGTTATCCGAAAAAAACCATGCAGCAACTTTAATCAACAGGCATGCCAACTTAGCACTGTTTAGAATACAAGCTCTACGACAACTAGAGCGTTAACTTTAACTCTCGGGTTACGCCACAGAATTATTGATTCGGAAAATAAATTGTTGCGTTCAAGCTGGCCACCGCTCGTCCGGCGCGTTCGGATCAGAGGGAAAAGGCCTTGCGCGAGCTTTAAGATATATCTTAAGTTGTATCTAAACACGACGAGAGAAAGCGAAAAATGAGAGACCCTCATTCTCCCCACCGCGAACACGGTGATGGCCGCGACGGCTTCGAGAAACGCCCCGGCCGCGAACGCGGCGGACGCGGTCCGCGAGTGTTCGCCCCCGGTGATCTGAAACTGCTGCTATTGGCGCTGATCGCCGAACAGCCGTGTCACGGCTACGACCTGATCCGCCAGATCGAAGGCATGTTCGATGGCGCCTACAGTCCGAGCCCCGGCGTGATCTACCCGACCCTGACCTTTCTGGAAGAAAGCGACCTGATTGCCGGCGACGCCGAGGGTGGCAAAAAACGCTACCGCGTCACCGACGCCGGTCGTTTGTCGTTAAGCGAACAGGCCGTGGCGCTCGACGGCGTGCGCATGCGCATCGAGGTCAGCAAGCGCTCGCTGCGCGGCCACGACCGCCCGCCGGAAATCCATGAAGCGGTGCATAACCTGCGCCATGCCCTGCAGATGCATCACGGGCGCTGGAGCGCGGCAGAAATCCTGCGTGTACGCGATCTGCTCAACGACACCGCCAAAGCCATCGTCGACGGCCCTGCCGTTCAACCTGTCCCGGAGAAAGCCGAATGACTGCAGTCGATAGCCAAACCATTCACCGCGTGATGCATGAGATCAAACGACGCAAGCTGCAAGTGTTGCGCGTCACCGACCTGACCCCGCGCATGCGCCGCATCACCCTCGGCGGGCCGGAACTGGCCGGGTTTATCAGTCTGGGCACGGACGATCACGTCAAACTGCTGTTCCCGCAGAACGCCGAGCAGGCAGCGGCGCTGGAGACCCTGGTACTCGGCGCCGGCAAGGACAACGGGCCGTTACCCGAGATGCGCGACTACACGCCGCGTCGTTATGATCTGGAAAAAATGGAACTGGACATTGATTTTGTCCTGCACGGTGACGGACCTGCCTCGACCTGGGCCGAACAGGCGCAGCCCGGACAGTTTCTGCACATCGGCGGCCCTCGCGGTTCGATGATCGTGCCGGACATTTTCGACAGCTATCTGTTGATTGGCGACGAAACCGCCCTGCCCGCCATCGCCCGCCGCCTCGAAGGTCTGGCGGCGAATCGCAAGGCGCTGGTAGTGATCGAAGTGGAAAACGGCGCCGAGCAGCAAAAGCTGGACAGTGCCGCGCAGGTCAACGTGATTTGGGTGCTGCGCGAAGGTGGTCAGGACAACCTGCTGACCACCGTCAGACAGTTGCAAGTGCCCAAGGGCAATCTGTATGCCTGGGTGGCAACCGAGACCAGGGTTTCGCGGCAGATTCGCCGTGGGCTGATCGATGAGCATGGGCTGGATGAACAGTTCATCAAGGCTGTCGGTTACTGGCGCGCCGAGGGCTCTGACGAAGAGTAATGCTCCACCTGTAGGAGTGAGCCTGCTCGCGATAGCGCTCTATCAGTTGATGCAACTGTGAATGACAGACCGCTATCGCGAGCAGGCTCACTCCTACAATGATTTTCGGCGATCCAGACCTATCACCAGCAGGCCCACCAGCACAAACCCCACCAAAATCCCCCCGGCATTCGCCAGCACCTGTGGATAACCCAACACTGCCACATCAATGAACGGATACGCATACGCGCCAAGCAAATGCCCGCGCAGCAAGGCGTAAATGAAATACACCAGCGGATAGACCAACCACACCGGCAAGTGCCACAGGCGCAACGTGCCTTTGGGGACGCACCACCACCAATAGCCCAGAAACAGCAACGGCATGACGTCGTGGAGTAATTCATCAGAGACAAACTGCCAACCTTCGGGATGCCACAGATGCCGCAGCAGCAGGCTGTAGGCCAATCCAACCACTGCGATGCTTACGGCAATTCCACTGCTCACCCAAGGCTTTCGAAACCAGCGCCGCACGGCGGATTCGCGACCAGTCACGGCACAGGTCAGCACCGTCGCCGCCAGCGTATTGGTCAATATGGTGAAGTAGCTGAAGAAGCTCACCAGCCCGCCCAGCAGGCTGGCGCCGACGCTCAATCGTGCGAAAAAAATCAGGTACAGCTGAATCGCCAGTCCTGTCCAGCCCAACACGGCCAGGCAGGTGATCAAGCGTCGCCGCCTTGCGCTGTCCATGTCAGAGCGGTCGCTTGGTGCGCATCAGCTTCACGTACAGACGCTCGACTTTCTCCCGTGCCCACGGGGTTTTACGCAGAAAGGTCAGGCTCGACTTGATGCTCGGATCGCTCTTGAAGCAACGGATGTCGATGCGCTCGGCCAGCCCCGACCACTCGTAGTGAGTCACCAGTGCGTTGAGGATCTGTTCAAGGGTCACGCCGTGCAGCGGATCGGGGGATTGTTCGTTCATGCCGGGCCTTTGGACGAAGTGGAAATGCTTAAAGCCGCGCACCTTAGCCGAGGGGCTGATCGGGTGGAAGGCCTTCCTGCAAATGTAGGTCAAGGTCAAAAGATCGCAGCGTTCCGCAGCTCCTACAGGTTGTACGCATTTCAAGGTAGGGGCTGCCGAAGGCTGCGATCTTTTCGCACTGTTACCAAATCCGAAAGGATGCATGTTTATAAAAGGCCTTTGTCTTTTTGTAACAGATCATTATCCTGCCGCCCTTCTGCTTAAACGCTTCACTGCCTGCGTCATATTGAAGCGCCGCAATCGCACCCGAAAACACCAAAAAAAGACTTATCCATGCCTGATTTTTCCTCACCCCGAGACAGCGCTATCTCAATCCTGCGCACCCTTGGCGGCTGCACCGCCCTGGGCCTCGCCACCTGTGTTCAAGCCGCTCCGGCGTTCGACAATGACTCACCGTGGATGCTCGGTGACTGGAACGGCACGCGCACGGAATTTTCGGAAAAAGGCTACGACTTCAAGCTCGATTACACCGGCGAAATGGGCAGCAACCTGCACGGCGGCTATGACCACGACCGCACCGCGCGCTACAGCGACCAGTTCGGCCTCGGCACGCATCTTGACCTGCAAAAAATTCTCGGCTGGGACGACGCCGAGTTTCAACTGACCATCACCAAACGCAGCGGCAATAACATCAGCAACGACCGCATCAACGACCCGCGCGTCGGCGGCTTCACCTCGGCTCAGGAAGTCTGGGGCCGTGGCCAGACCACGCGCCTGACGCAGATGTGGTACCAGCAGAAATTCCTCGACCAGAAGCTCGACATCAAGGTTGGCCGTTTCGGCGAAGGCGAAGATTTCAACAGTTTCCCCTGCGACTTTCAGAACCTGGCCTTCTGCGGTTCGCAGGTCGGTAACTGGGTCGGCGGCATCTGGTACAACTGGCCGGTCAGCCAGTGGGCGCTGCGGGTCAAATATCACCTGACGCCGGAGCTGTACGCGCAGGTTGGCGCCTATGAGCAGAATCCGTCGAACCTGGATCGCGGCAACGGTTTCAAACTCAGCGGCAGCGGCACTCAAGGCGCAATCCTGCCGATCGAACTGGTGTGGACGCCGAAGCTCAACGGCCTGCCAGGCGAATACCGCGCCGGCTACTACTACAGCAACGCCAAGGCCTCTGACGTTTATAAAGACCAGAACGGCCAGCCGGCGGCCCTCAGCGGCGAAGCCTACCGTAGCGCGTCGAGCAAGCATGGCGTGTGGCTGGGCGTGCAGCAGCAGATCACCAGCGTCGCCAGCGACAACTCGCGTGGCTTGAGCCTGTTCGCCAACGCGACGATGCACGACAAGAAAACCAACGCTATCGACAACTACGTGCAGGCCGGCCTGACCTACAAAGGCCCGTTTGATGCCCGCGCCAAGGACGACATCGGTTTCGCCCTCGCCCGCGTGCACGTCAACCCGGCCTATCGCAAGAACGCCGAAGCGAGCAACCGCGCCAATGCCGTCTACGACTACGACGATCCGTCCTTCCTGCCACCGCAGGACACCGAATACAGCGCCGAGCTGTATTACGGCGTGCACGTGGCGAACTGGCTGACCGTACGCCCGAACCTGCAATACATCCGCCACCCCGGTGGCGTGAACGACGTCGACGACGCCCTGATCGGCGGAATCAAGATCCAGTCGTCGTTCTAAAGAATACGCAACCTCCTGTAGGAGTGAGCCTGCTCGCGATAGCGGTGTTCCAGGCGACCTCTCCAGTGGCTGACACACCGCTATCGCGAGCAGGCTCACTCCTACACAAATGCATTTCGTTAGCCGAACAAGTTTTTCAACTGAACCATGCCCACGCCAAATCGTCATCTAAAGTGACTACAGCGCGGGACTACATAAACGTCACGGAGAATCACACTATGAGCACCGAAAGTGCTTCGAGTCGGGGCCGTCTGCTACCGGGCCTGCTCGGCATCCTGCTGTTACTGATGGGCCTGGCCATGCTGGCCGGGGGAATCAAGCTGAGCACGCTCGGCGGTTCGCTGTACTACCTGCTCGCCGGTATCGGCATCGCCCTGACCGGCATTCTGCTGTTGATGCGCCGACGCGCGGCGCTGGGCCTGTACGCCATCGTACTGTTTGCCAGCACCGTGTGGGCGTTGTGGGAAGTCGGCCTGGACTGGTGGCAATTGGTGCCGCGTCTGGCGCTGTGGTTTGTCCTCGGCTTCGTGATGCTGCTGCCGTGGTTCCGTCGTCCGCTGCTGCTCAACGGCCCGGCAAAAATCGGCACCGGCGGTCTGACCGTCGCCGTGATCCTGGCCGGTGTGACCGCGTTGGCCAGCCTGTTCACCCACCCGGGCGAAACCTTCGGCGAACTGGGCCGCGACACCGCAGACATGACCAGCACCGCACCGGCCATGCCGGATGGCGACTGGCAGGCTTACGGTCGCACCGAATTCGGTGACCGCTACTCGCCGCTCAAGCAGATCACCCCGCAGAACGTCGGCAAGCTGCAAGAAGCCTGGCGCATCCAGACCGGCGACCTGCCGACCGCGGATGACCCGGTCGAGCTGACCAACGAAAACACCCCGCTCAAAGCCAACGGCATGATTTACGCCTGCACCGCGCACAGCAAAGTGCTGGCACTGGACCCGGACACCGGTAAGGAACTGTGGCGCTTCGACCCGCAGATCAAGAGCCCGGTCGGCTTCAAGGGCTTTGCCCACATGACCTGCCGTGGCGTGTCGTACTACGACGAAGCGGCTTATGCCAAGTCTGAAAACGCCGGCTCTGCAGTGATTTCCGAAGCGGGTAAAGCCGTTGCTCAGGCCTGCCCGCGTCGTCTGTACCTGCCGACCGCTGATGCCCGCCTGATCGCACTGAATGCCGACACCGGCAAAATCTGCGAAGGCTTCGGCAACAACGGCGTGGTCGACCTGACCCAGGGTATTGGCCCGTTCACCGCCGGCGGCTACTACTCCACTTCGCCCGCGGCGATTACCCGTGATCTGGTGATCATGGGCGGTCACGTCACCGACAACGAATCGACCAACGAGCCATCGGGCGTGATCCGCGCGTTCGACGTGCGCGACGGACACCTGGTCTGGAACTGGGACAGCGACAAGCCAGACGCCACCGAGCCTCTGGCCCCGGGCGAAACCTACAGCCGCAACTCGGCGAACATGTGGTCGCTGGCCAGTGTCGACGAAAAACTCGGCATGGTTTACCTGCCACTGGGCAACCAGACCCCGGACCAGTGGGGCGGCAACCGCACCCCGGGCGCCGAGAAATTCAGCGCCGGTATCGTCGCGCTGGACCTGGCCACCGGTAAAGTGCGCTGGAACTACCAGTTCACCCACCACGACCTGTGGGACATGGACGTAGGCAGCCAGCCAACCCTGCTCGACATGAAAACCGCCGACGGCGTGAAACCTGCGCTGATCGCTCCGACCAAGCAGGGCAGCCTGTACGTCCTCGACCGTCGTGACGGCACGCCGATCATCCCGATCAAGGAAATCCCGGTTCCGCAAGGCGCCGTGAAAGGCGACCACACTGCTCCGACCCAGGCCCGTTCGGACCTCAACCTGCTGGCCCCGGAACTGACCGAAAAAGCCATGTGGGGTGCAAGCCCGTTCGACCAGATGCTGTGCCGCATCCAGTTCAAGGAACTGCGTTATGAGGGCCAGTACACCCCGCCATCGGAACAGGGCAGTCTGATCTACCCGGGCAACGTCGGCGTGTTCAACTGGGGCGGCGTCTCGGTCGACCCGGTTCGCCAGATGCTGTTCACCAGCCCGAACTACATGGCCTTCGTGTCGAAAATGGTGCCACGCGCCGAAGTCGCCGCCGACAGCAAGCGCGAAAGCGAAACCGCTGGCGTGCAGCCCAACACTGGCGCGCCATACGCGGTAATCATGCACCCGTTCATGTCGCCTCTCGGCGTACCGTGCCAGGCCCCGGCCTGGGGCTACGTCGCCGGCATCGACCTGACCACCGGCAAAGTCGTGTGGAAACGCAAGAACGGCACCAGCCGCGACAGCTCGCCGATCCCGATCGGCTTCACCCTGGGCGTGCCGAGCATGGGCGGCTCGATCGTCACCGCCGGCGGCGTCGGCTTCCTCAGCGGCACCCTCGATCAGTACCTGCGCGCCTATGACGTGAATACCGGTAAAGAGCTGTGGAAATCGCGTCTGCCAGCAGGTGGCCAGGCCACCCCGATGACCTACACCGGCAAGGACGGCAAGCAATACGTGCTGCTCGTTGTCGGCGGCCACGGCTCGCTGGGCACCAAGATGGGTGACTACATCATTGCGTACAAACTGCCGGAATAAGCGTTAGCTGCTGGTAATGAAAAGGCGATGTCCCGCAGGGGGCATCGCCTTTTTTTGTGAGCCTGATTTTCACGCTGAACTCAAACCCTGTGGGAGCGAGCTTGCTCGCGAAGGCGTCGGAACATCCAATATTGAGCGGGACTGACACAGCGCCTTCGCGAGCAGGGCCACCCATACCCGGATCAACCCTGCCCCCGCTATAACCCATATCAACAGGTTTCATCGCGAACAAGTATAAAAGCCTGTCAGATATGACAGTTCACCGCTTTGAGCGCCCCCCGCAGACTTCCAGGTCTCAAGACATCAGTCACAAGGAGCCTCCCAATGACAAATCCAAACGCATCCCCGGCAGTCTGGGTAAGAGGTACGCTTAACGTTGCTGTAAAAGGCATCATTGGCGGCACGCCGGTCGATCTGGCAAGTTTTCTGACGAGCAGAATTTCGGCATCTTTCAACCCGCTTGGTGATTACAGTTTCACTTTCGAAGATAACCACGGTTCATCGAGCGAACGAAAACTCTCTATCTCGCTTCGCACCTTGCTGGATCCGTCAATCTCTGGCTACTTAGAATATGTTGTTACCGAACGGGGTGCCCAGATTTATGACTACGAAGTGACATCCTGTTCCAGCATTGCTGTAACTCAGCTCAATCCCCGCCTGTATCGCTACTCCCTCGATAACTTTCAACTTTCCGGCAAGGCACGCCACGGTGATGAAACGCGTGAACTCACCGGAGGGGGATCGTTTCTTGTCCAAGAGCTGACTTACCCCATCTAGCCAGCAGGTCAGGTTCAGTCATTGGGTTATTTCGGACTGTGGGAAAGGTGCTTGTCCTACATATCTGGTGATTGCGCGGAGTTTTCCGACAGGTCGCGTCGGTTGTGCTTGGGAAATGCGCTAGATAGGCTCGTAGGGTCGCTGCCAATTCAGCGACCGGGCGTCGCGGCCCGAGCAGTCCATTCGATTTGATGCATAATCGCCAGCCCAAGCGCTTGCCGCTTGGTTTGATGGTGGCTGTGCGCGGGATACCTTCGGGTATGCCGGGTTTCCGAATGGCTCGGTCCGCGAACCCGCGTACAGCTGCCTCCTTGCATCGCGTCGCGGCGAGCAAGCCAGGCAGCTCCATTCTCATTCGGAGCTTCACTATGTTCAAACCAACACCCAATCCACCCGAAACCGAAAGCACCTCCCCGTATCAATCTCCCGAATCCAAAAAACTCCACGAAGCTGCCGAGCGCGCGCTGGACCACTACCTGAAGCCATCCGCCAGCCCTGACAAATCCCACAAACCCAGCACCATGTTCCAGGTCACCCCGGATCAGGACAACGAAAGCCTGCTGGCCCACGCGTGCGAATCCCTCGCATCGGCGAGTGTGATGGCCAGTGACATTGCGGCCTATGTGGACAGCCCGCAGCGGCATACCATTCTGGCAATCCAGCAAGTAATCATGCTGGCCGAACTGGCGGTGAATCGCGTGCTGGACAACTACGAAATCCCCCGATCCCCGACACACAGCTAAATCCCTGTGGGAGCGAGCCTGCTCGCGAAGGCGTCGGCACATTCAGTCGTTATGGTGCCTGATACACCGCATTCGCGAGCAGGCTCGCTCCCACAATGAAACCGAGTGCGTCCGGTAGACATCGGTCGGCTGTCAGGCCGCCTTCGCAAGCAGGCTCACTCCCCCAGAAAAGCCAAAGCAGCGCAGCTGCCCGCGGCAAAGCCGCCCCACTCAACAATGAGCGCAAGCTCGAGTACCGCTCTTGATCTTGATCCACGGGCGACGTCGGAAGGCTGAGCGGAGGGATTGATCCGGGCGTGGGAGCGCAGCGACCGTTTGGCGCAGCCAGACACAGCGGAAGGAGGTGCAGCGAAGCAAACCGGAAACGCTGCGCCCGGATCGATCCCGCAGCGAAGGAACCCGAGCCTGCGAGGGCCGAACGCAGGAGCAAGCCTTTTCGGTTACCTTTTCGGCGTCTGGAAAAGGTGACTCGCCGTAAGGGCGAAACCGCCAGCCGCAACACCCAAAAAAACGGATATTCACCCAAAACCCCAAGAACCTGGCCGGCCCAAAGGCCGCCAAGGTCAGCCAAAGTCAAAAACTGTCCAAACCCTGAACACATAAGCAGAAACACAACCCCCCCATTGAAACCACCCCACCCCTGCCCCATCTAAGACCCCATACCCCATTGCGCAGGTGCCCCATGACCGACCAGCAAGATCGCCCGGACAACCACGACGACTACGAAACCGACCACATCGAACACACCTCCTCCGGCACCGGCCTGGCGCTGCCCGGGCAAAACCTGCCGGACAAGGTCTACATCATCCCGATCCACAACCGCCCGTTCTTCCCGGCGCAGGTCCTGCCGGTCATCGTCAACGAAGAACCGTGGGCAGAAACCCTTGAACTGGTCAGCAAATCCGAACACCACTCCCTGGCCCTGTTCTTCATGGACACCCCCCAGGAAGACCCGCGCCACTTCGACACCGGCGCCCTCCCCGAATACGGCACGCTGGTCAAAGTCCACCACGCCAGCCGCGAGAACGGCAAACTGCAATTCGTCGCCCAGGGCCTGAGCCGAGTACGCATCAAGACCTGGCTCAAGCACCACCGCCCACCGTATCTGGTCGAAGTCGAATACCCGCACCAGCCCACCGAGCCTACCGACGAGGTCAAGGCCTACGGCATGGCGCTGATCAACGCGATCAAGGAACTGCTGCCGCTCAACCCGCTGTACAGCGAAGAGCTGAAGAACTACCTCAACCGCTTCAGCCCCAACGACCCGTCGCCGCTGACCGATTTTGCCGCCGCGCTGACCTCGGCCACCGGCCCCGAGTTGCAGGAAGTGCTCGACTGCGTGCCGATGCTCAAGCGCATGGAAAAAGTCCTGCCGATGTTGCGCAAGGAAGTCGAAGTCGCACGCCTGCAGAAAGAGATTTCGGCCGAAGTTAACCGCAAGATCGGCGAGCATCAGCGCGAATTCTTCCTCAAGGAGCAACTCAAGGTCATCCAGCAGGAACTCGGCCTGACCAAGGACGACCGCAGCGCCGACCTCGAACAGTTCCAGCAGCGTCTGGAAGGCAAAGTGCTGCCGGCGCAGGTGCAGAAACGCCTCGAAGAAGAAACCCACAAACTGTCGATTCTCGAAACCGGTTCGCCAGAGTACGCGGTCACGCGCAATTATCTGGACTGGGCCACCTCGGTGCCGTGGGGCGTCTATGGCGAGGACAAACTCGACCTCAAGCACGCGCGCAAAATCCTCGACAAGCACCACGCAGGCCTGGACGACATCAAGGATCGCATCCTCGAATTCCTCGCCGTCGGTGCCTATAAAGGCGAAATCAGCGGCTCGATCGTGCTGCTGGTCGGACCGCCGGGCGTGGGCAAGACCAGCGTCGGCAAATCCATCGCCGAATCCCTCGGCCGACCGTTCTACCGTTTCAGCCTCGGCGGCATGCGCGACGAAGCCGAGATCAAGGGCCACCGCCGCACCTACATCGGCGCGCAGCCGGGCAAACTGGTGCAGGCGTTGAAAGACGTCGAAGTGATGAACCCGGTGATCATGCTCGACGAGATCGACAAGATGGGCCAGAGCTATCAGGGCGACCCGGCCTCGGCACTGCTGGAAACCCTCGATCCGGAACAGAACGTCGAATTCCTCGACCACTACCTCGACCTGCGCATGGACCTGTCGAAAGTCCTGTTCGTCTGCACCGCCAACACCCTCGATTCGATCCCCGGCCCACTGCTCGACCGCATGGAAGTGATTCGTCTGTCGGGCTATATCACCGAAGAAAAAGTCGCCATCGCCAAGCGTCACCTGTGGCCGAAATTGCTCGAAAAGGCCGGTGTGTCCAAGGGCAGCCTGAGCATCAGCGACACCGCGCTCAAAGCCTTGATCGACGGTTACGCCCGTGAAGCCGGGGTGCGCCAGCTGGAAAAGCAGATGGGCAAACTGGTGCGCAAAGCGGTGATGAAACTGATCGACGATCCGAAAGCGGTGATCAAACTCGGGCCGAAGGATCTCGAAGCGTCACTGGGCCACCCGGTGTTCCGCAACGAACAGGTGCTGTCCGGCACTGGCGTGATTACCGGTCTGGCCTGGACCAGCATGGGCGGCGCGACGTTACCGATCGAAGCCACCCGCATTCACACGCTCAACCGTGGGTTCAAGCTCACCGGGCAATTGGGCGATGTGATGAAAGAGTCTGCGGAAATCGCCTACAGCTACGTCAGTTCGCACCTGAAGCAGTTCGGCGGTGATGCGAAGTTCTTCGACGAAGCCTTCGTCCACCTGCATGTGCCGGAAGGCGCAACCCCCAAGGACGGCCCGAGCGCCGGCGTGACCATGGCCAGTGCCTTGCTGTCTCTGGCGCGTAATCAGCCACCGAAAAAAGGCGTGGCAATGACTGGCGAATTGACCCTGACCGGGCACGTGTTGCCGATCGGCGGCGTGCGCGAAAAAGTGATCGCGGCGCGGCGGCAGAAGATTTTCGAGCTGATTCTGCCGGAGCCGAACCGGGGTAACTTCGAGGAATTGCCGGATTATCTGAAGGAAGGGATTACTGTGCACTTCGCGAAGAAGTTTGCGGATGTGGCGAAAATCTTGTTCTAACCCGATGCAAACAGGGCATCGCCTCTTGGCAATGCCCTGTTATCTCTATAACCAGATGCGAAGAAACCTATCGCAAAAAACAATAAAAACCTGTCAAGTCTACCAGTAGCGCCTCGTCAGACCGCCCTTCAAACTTCCCTCTCGAAGCGACTCATTGAGGGAACTCATTATGCCAAGGCAATCGCGTCTTCCCGGTTATTTCAGAGCAACTAAAAAGGGCGTACCGCTCTTCGAGGTCGACCATATAGAGGTGACGAACGGCCAGTACATAACCATTGAGGGTTCAAAAGAGCTGGCGTTTCCGAATCAACACGCAATCCGCCTTACCATTGACTCGTTAACGCCTAACGATGATCACGTATTCGAGATAGGTAAGTATTTACAACAAGTGTTCTACCTCAACATAGGTGGAACCCAGTACGCCCAGCGGGGAACTTTCACTTCCTACCTGGACATCCCTAACAGGAAATATCAAATCGACTGTGAGCTTGATTTTCCTGGCCATACTGATCCTATAAAGATCGAACTCGACGTTAGCGGATAAGCGCCCTCCGACCAGGTGAAACGAGACCGCGTAGCCTCAGCCTGCGCGGGCTTGGTCACATTCTGTCTCATCTTCAGTTATGCTCGCCGTTCGTCGTTACCGCCGGAGCTGCTGATCTTATGTCCCCCACTCGCCTGTTTCTCCCCCTCGCCCTTTCCTTGCTGGCCGCCTGCGCCACGCAACCGAAACACAACGTGACCGTGGAAAAACAAAGCGAATGCCCCGTGCGGCTCAGCACCGGGCAAAACCTGATCATTACGCTGCCGAGCAACCCGACCACCGGCTACCGCTGGGCGATTCAGGATTCGGCGGGCGGCGTGTTGCGCGCGCTCAGTCCCGAGGTTTACAGCAATCCGGAAGATGCAGGTGTAGTCGGCGCTGCCGGTGTGTCGACCTGGCGCTTCCAGGCCTCCGCCCCCGGCACCGGGCGTCTGCGCCTGACCTCACAGCAACCGTGGGCGCCGGAAGTGCTGCCCGTGGAAACCTTTGACTGCGCCATTTCGGTGAACTGATCGTAGGCTGGCTGATTCTGGCGTTGATGGGGCGGTCGCGTTTCTCTACGGTGTCAGTACCATGCGGCCTTGCTCTGCCTGTTGGTCAAACCCCTGCCGGCGTTGGCGCTGCTCGGCTGGCTGCATGATGCGCCACCCGGCGAATATCGGGGCTGAATCAGTCTGGTTCTGATTTTTTCGTGCCTGGGTGATGTGTTGCTGGCAGGGCCGGGCGACCTGTTTGTATTAAGCCTCGGCGCGTTTCTGGTCGCGCATCTGGCATTGCAGCCGCGGCATTCATCAGCCATGACAATCCCCGCCAGACATCATAACTGCCACTTGAATTATTTCGAAAAGTTATAAAAAACTGTCACCTATGACAGTACCCCCTCACTTGTGGCTCTCCCTACTATTATCTGGCGCTACTCAACCAACCATGTAAATACAAGGAAGAATCCAATGAGTTTTTTCAAAGGTAAAAATTCAGTCACTGCCAACGCTGTAGCCCCCTATATTACTGTTAGTGCAGAAACAATCGCCACGGTGTCTGGCAGGGTGCGATTCGAGAGCCAGATTGTCGCGTACGAAACAGATCCCGATAGCAATACAATCGCGCTGGTAACTCGTGCGAATGCGTCGGACTATTCACGAGGAAGTAAAAAAGGCCTGGTCCTCGTATTCGACAAGAACATTAAACCCGGCGCCTATTCCGTCACCGATTCCAACTTTCCTTTCGATGATGTTTATTACTTTGAAACGGGTACTACCCCCGGTTTTGTCCGATCGTACAATTACCGCGCCAAAAGCGGAAACTTCAAGGTAGAAGTCGTTGAGGTGACAGCCGAGAAACTGCATTACAAAATAGATTTTGATTTCAAAGGTGTCGATCTCCGTAATCAGGAACTCACCATTGCCGGCAAATCCTCTTACCTCGTACTAGTGCAGTCCGAGTAACCCGCGAGCGCTAATGGAAGGCCAGGCTTACCCTCCGAGCCTGGCCCTACAATCTTCGACCCTTCCACGTTTTATCAGACAACCCAAGCATCTACGCCCCACTTTGGCTAAAATGCCGGCCTTTTCCACCGATACCGCCGGAACCGCCGTGAGCAAAGAACCCGATCGCCTTTTCGCCCAGCCCTTGGCCCAGGTGCCTGACTTCGCCTTCAACGAAGACGTGGTGCGGGTGTTCCCGGACATGATCAAGCGCTCGGTGCCGGGTTACCCGACCATCGTCGAAAACCTCGGCGTGCTCGCCGCGCTATTCGCCCAGCCGAACAGCGTGCTCTATGATCTCGGCTCGTCGCTGGGTGCAGTGACCCAGGCCCTGCGCCGCCATGTGCGCACCGACGGGTGTCGGGTGATTGCTGTGGATAACTCGGCGGCGATGGTCGAACGCTGCCGCGAATACCTCAACGGTCAGGATTCGATGTTTCAGGAATTGCTGCCGGTTGAAGTGGTTGAGGGCGATATCCTCGCATTGGAGTTCCAGCCAGCCTCGGTAGTGGCGCTGAACTTCACCCTGCAGTTCATCGCCCCGGATCAGCGCACCGCGTTGCTCTCGCGCATTCGCCAATCGTTGTTGCCCGGCGGCGCGCTGATTCTTTCGGAGAAACTGCGTTTCAACGATGCCGAAGAGCACGCGCTGCTGACCGACCTGCACGTGGCGTTCAAACGCGCCAACGGCTACAGCGAACTGGAAATCGCCCAGAAGCGCAGCGCCATCGAAAACGTCATGAAGCCCGACAGCCTCGAAGAACACCGCGAACGCCTGCTGGCCGCCGGGTTCTCGAAAGTCGTGCCGTGGTTCCAGTGTCTTAACTTTGCCTCGTTGATTGCCTTGCCATGATTGATCTGTCCCCCCTCGCCCGCCGTCTGGCCGGTACACCGCTGGCCGAATGGGCCAACACTTTGCAGGCACAACTCGACAAGAAAATGGAGAAAGGTCACGGCGATCTGGAGCGCTGGCAGAGTGCGCTGGATGCCTTGCCGAAGATTCAGCCAAGCGAAATCGACTTGCTCAACGGCCTGAAGCTCGACACCGATTGCGACGACGAGACGCGCGCGCAGATGCGCACCGCGCTGATGGGCCTGTCACCGTGGCGCAAGGGACCGTTCGATCTGTTCGGCGTGCATGTCGACACCGAGTGGCGCTCGGACTGGAAATGGTCGCGGGTCGCCCCGCATCTGGACCTCAAAGGCAAGCGCATCCTCGATGTCGGTTGCGGCAATGGCTATTACATGTGGCGCATGCTCGGTGCCGGCGCCGACAGCGTGATTGGTGTTGACCCGAACTGGCTGTTCTTCTGCCAGTTCCAGGCGGTGCAACGCTATCTGTCCGAGCCAAACGCCTGGCATCTGCCGTTCCCGTTCGAAGACCTGCCGCCGAACCTTGAAGGCTTCGACACGGTGTTTTCCATGGGCGTGTTCTATCACCGTCGCTCACCGATCGAGCATTTGCTGGCGCTCAAGGATTGCCTGGTCAAGGGCGGCGAACTGGTGCTGGAAACCCTGGTGGTCGAAGGCGACAAGCATCAAGTGCTGGTGCCGGAAGATCGCTATGCGCAGATGCGAAACGTTTGGTTTTTGCCGTCGGTACCGGCGCTGGAGTTGTGGTTGCGACGGGCCGGGTTCACCGAGATTCGTTGCGTGGATGTCAGCACCACGACGGTGGAGGAACAACGCGGCACCGAGTGGATGAAGTATCAGTCGCTGAGTGATTTTCTTGATCCTGAGGATCACAGCAAAACCATTGAAGGACTGCCGGCGCCGATGCGGGCAGTGATTGTCGCCAAGAAATAACCCAATCTCCTGAACAATGGAGATCCCCTTGTGGGAGCGGGCTTGCTCGCGAAAGCGATGTCTCAGTCACTATCCATTCTGAATGTACCGACG